>JAZUFB010000062.1:0-5078 GCA_045640475.1 Clostridia bacterium | reverse complement strand
CAGCCGCTGCTTTTTTTGTACCATTTATCCACAAGGAGGATTTTAAAAAGATGGAACCCATTATCGGATATACGCCCGGCCGTACCAACCGCCCACCGCCGCCGCTGCCTGCCGGGGCGTATGTCGCCGTCATTTTTGACGTACAACTGCAAAACGGTGGACTGTACCTGAAGCTGGATATCTCAGAAGGCCCCCACACGGGCTATTTTACCCGTGCTACGAGCCACGCGCTTCCGGCCTCAAACGGTGTCCGGCCCTGGAAAGGCACCTTCTGTCTCCGCCTGCCGGTGATGAACACAGAAGGGTATGAACCGCTCTTGCGGGATTTTGAGGAAGCCATGTGGGCTATTGAGCAAAGCAACCCCGGGTATCAATGGAACTGGAACGAGCAGAGTCTGAAAGGCCTTATGACCGGCATCTCCGTGATCACGGCAACCAGCAACGATCCGGTCGGAAACACTACACGAATCATGTCCCTCGAATCCGCCCCAGAAGTTCGCGCCGGCCTGATCCACCCCCAACCCAAATGTAAAAGTCCCAATCCCAAACCGGCCCCTGCCGAAAAAGAAAAAAGCGGGAACACCTTTAAGTTCCTCTTTTGACATGTCCTGACCAGACCAGTCCTGACCTGACCCATCATGCCCTGATCTGCCGGAATCTGACCAAACCAACCAACGAACCTCAAAAAAGAAAGGAGTTCTCCCATGCCTAAAGAAAAACCTTGTATCCCTTTTCTGAATGATCTTCCCCCGGAATCCACCACCATTCCAATTCCCGCCCTTACGCAGTTTCCCATCGCACAGTCTCCCGCCCAAAGCCAGATTGCTCTTTTCATTTCCTTGATGAAAATGCACCATATCGACATGCAACTGCGCACCAATGTCCTGAATGGCAGAACAGAAGTGTTGTCGAACGACCAGAAATGCTGGCATCCCTATACGAACTCGGACGCTGTCCGCTTGCGCCTGTTCTTTGAGGTCGAATACGGCCTGCGTAATGCCTCTGCTTTGAACGATGCCGTGACCTATCTCTTCAGCAAGAATCTTGTCAATCCCGCCATTTCCGCTATTGAGGAATGTGTCTGGGATGGGGAACCCCGTCTTGAGCATTTCCTGTCCTTTGCCATGGGTTGTGAGGATACGCCCTATACCCGCGAAGTCTCCCGCCTCATCTTTGCCCAAGGCATCCACCGGGCTTATGAACCCGGCTGCAAGTGTGACTATATGCCTGTGCTGGTCGGCGCCCAGGGCGGCGGGAAATCCACCCTCATCCGCTGGCTCAACATAGACAGTGATCTGTATGGCGAAGTGCATACCTTCAACGGAAAGGAAGCCTATGAATCCATATATGGCGTCTGGATCGGGGAAGTCCCGGAGCTGATGGCCCTCAGCAACGCAAAGAATGCCGAGACCATCAAAGCATTCCTCACCGCGAGAGAAGATACGTACCGTCCTCCTTATGAGAAAAACACCCAGACCTTCCCGCGCCGCTGCGTCCTCATTGGCACAACCAACAATCCTCATTTCCTGAACGACCTGACCGGCAACCGCCGCTTCCTGCCCGTGCAGTGCCGCATCACCGGCGACGAATTCTTCCGCCGCCGCACGGAGATCCGCATGTATATCCGCCGCTGCTGGGCGGAGGCCCGAAAGCTCTATCTGCAGGATGAGCTGCCCCCGTATCCGAACCCCGCCATTCTTGCAGAAATCGAAAACCAGCAGCAAGGCGCCCTGGAAGAGGACTGGCGTACCGGCCTCATCGCCGATTATATGGCCCGCAAGCATGTAGGCGATCATACCTGCGTCCTCGACCTCTGGTATAACGCCCTAGGCATGGAACCCACCAAGAAGCCCACCCGCAAAGATTCCCTGGAAATCAGCCAGATGATCCGCACCATCCCCGGCTGGATCGAAGAGAGCAAAGTCATGCGCGGCAACTATGGCGCACAGCGTTACTATGTCAAAAAATTTGATGCCCAAATGGAAGTCACACCGTTGCCCAAAGATCTCCCAAAGCCCCATTCAGATCCCTCGTATAATTAACTCCAGATATATCTATGAGATTATCCACAGATATATCCACAGAAATATCCACAGACAACTCATCCAGGAACACCATCCCGCCAGATTTCTGACTGATCGTTACACCCTCGAATCCATTGGAAAACCTCATCATATCCTACTATTTCCATACTTACTCTTTATGTAACAAAATATATTAATATAAAGAGAAGTAGAGTAAGGGAAAAGGGAAGTTATGAAAACAAGTCACTTTTGTTACACCGCAACAACGGCCCGTAAGGGAGTGTCTCCAATCCGGCATGAAGACCATCCCTTACGGGCCATTAGCCCGGCAAAACCATATGACTTTCTTCGAAAATGTACCTCGGGAAACACAAACAACGATAGCAGGATAGCAAGCACCCACACAGGAAAGCCTGGCATCCATGCTGCACAAAACATTCCTCAAAGCCGCAACAGCGTATCCTTGATGATTCTTTGCCTTTGGAAGCACATTTGTCAAGGATTATTTTTGCAATACCCAGACTCATAATACTGATAAGTCACCAGGAAATATGATGCATTGTTAATGCTATCGCTTGCCATCAGCTCTATCGCTCACAAATCTTGCTTATCGCTTGAAACGGCGGTATAATGTGTCATGTAAAACATGTTAAGGATGTGGCGATTATGACGGATATTTTTGATATTTCAGACTTTGATTCATACCGTGAGGATAACCGCAGGGAAGTAAAAAAGGCAAAAGAAGGTCTGCCGGCATCTCTTTGGGATACGTATTCTGCTTTTGCAAATTGCTATGGAGGCGTTATCATTCTCGGCGTACAGGAAAATAAGGACGGAAGTTGGAGTACGACCGGCTTGAAAAACGCGACCCGCTTACAAAAAGAATTCTGGGATACTGTTAACAACAGCAAAAAGATTAGTATCAATCTATTGAATGAAAATGATGTCGAAACGTTTACTCATGACGGCGACGTGATCATTGTCGTTCATGTACCGGCAGCTCGAAGAGAGCAAAAGCCGGTATATATCAACAATGACATGTTTGGCGGTACCTATCGCAGAAATTGGGAAGGGGACTATCATTGCACTCGCATACAGGTTAAAACTATGCTTCGGGATCAGGCGGATGATACGGTTGATATGTCTTTGATTGATCATATCGGTATGGATATATTCAATATGGATTCCGTACATAGCTACCGGAATATCTTTGCTTCTTTGAAGGACAGCCATCCGTTTCTGCGACTGGATGACAAAGAATTTCTTCGCAGTATTGGAGCGGCAGCCTACTCGGATAAGGATAATTTACTTCATCCAACTGCTGCCGGGCTGCTGATGTTTGCTAACGAATATGATATTGTCCGTCAATTTCCGGATTTTTTTCTTGATTACCGTGCGGAACTTGATCCCGGCAATCGCTGGACGGATCGTGTTCAATCGAGTGCGGGTGACTGGTCTGGAAATGTGTTTGACTTTTACTTCCGTGTGTACAACAAGTTGAAGCAGATCCTAAATGTTCCATTCAAACTTTCCGGTGGTATCAGAATAGATGATACGCCAATGCACGAAGCGCTGCGTGAAGCTTTGGCCAATTGTCTCATCAACACAGATTATTACGGTTCCAGAGGCGTTGTTGTTACGCTGCATTCTAACCGGATTACGTTAGCGAATCCAGGCTACAGTCGTACAGGCAAGATTCAAATGATGCTTGGTGGTATATCTGATCCCAGAAATCGAGGCTTAATGAAAATGTTCAATCTGATCGATATTGGTGAACGTGCCGGCAGTGGCATTCCCAAAATCGTTAACATCTGGAATGATGAAGGATTAAAAGAACCGGTCATTGAAGAGCAGTTTGATCCGGACCGTACGATCATCACTTTATCGCTTGAAAAAAAACAAGCGATAAAAAAGAATCCAATGGAGAATTCAGAATCAGTCAGATCCAGAAAGCTGGTTGAAAACAAGAGAAAAATACTGGACTATCTGAAGGACAACGGTCGTTCAGGATGTGTTGAAATAGCCGGATATATTGGTTTGAGTGCTACAAGAACAAGGGCGATCCTGTCAGAAATGAGCGAAGTCGAAGCCATCGGTGAAAAACGCTACAGAACTTATCGAATAAAATAACAGACAACAATTCTATCGCTTGAAATAAATCAAGCGATAGAATCAAATTATAGAGTTCGTCAAGGAAGATGTGAGAATATTCCGAAAAACATATGGCTATGGGTGTATACTTTGTTCAAAAAAGACAACGAGGTAGCAATATGGATCTGCTTCATTCTATGACATTCACTTTTCTGACACTGGATCAACTTAACAAGCTGGAAGCCATACCCTGTATAATCCTGCTATATTGCAACAAGAAGTATGATAACCAGGAAAGAGATTCGTTCTGTGATCGTTTTGTGATTTCGCAGTGTCGCTGGTTTACGGCAGTGGGTGTAGATTCCGATATGTGGGAAGATGCACTTGATGAAGCTGATCTCCGGAATAATCCGGATCAAGACGAATGCTGGGCTGTGACAGAATCTGACGAAGTCCTGAATACCGATTCTGTTCAGCAATTTCTGGACGTTGTGATTGATAATTCGGTAAAGGCTGAAACAACCTACATCATAGGCGATACTACTGAATCATTGCATCAGCTGCAACGGGAAATCCTGACGAACTATAAGTCATATGACACTCTTGAGGAATGGATATGGTTCCCGAAAATCATGTCTGCCTTTGGCTTCGAGATGGACTGTGATCATAGCTTTGATTCATATAAATCCAATTGCGGGCTTCAGCTGAAGAAAGCAAGCAACGAAAGGGAACGAAGAAAGAATGATCTGTATGTATTGGAACACGCAGAACGTCAGATTGTCGGGAATCACTTGTTTTCACAATGGCGGTATTATACCCATTGGAATATGGCACCTGTAAACAAGTATGACATAGATTATCTGCACCGGGTGATTGATATTCTAAACGCAAAACAATAAGAAAAGATCTGTGTTATACTGCATTTATGATAAAACAAAAGAGGTATTCCTATGATTGATTGTA
>JAZUFB010000061.1:0-10045 GCA_045640475.1 Clostridia bacterium | reverse complement strand
GTGGAGGTGGATTTGCCCTTGCGCAGGTTCACCGACGCGGTCACACATGTGCTGTAGGGATAACCGCCCGATACAGGCGCGGCAGTGGCCTTCGGCGTGGCAGTGGCCTTGGCGGAAAGCGCCGCGGAGGAATACAGAATGGATTGCAGGGTGGCATCCGCCGTGCCGGTCTGGCTCAGGCCCATCTTTTTCTGGAAGGCCTTGATGGCGGATACCGTAGAACTGCCGCATACGCCGTCCGACTTGCCGGAATAGTATCCCAGTTCCTTCAGACGGTCCTGCAGCATGATGACGGCGCCGCCCCGCTTGCCGGAGGAAACGGTCTGCCCGTTCAGAGGGGGAAGGGTATTGATCTTGACAGCCTTGCCCTTGCTGTCCCGGGGCGTTCCGTCAAACATCAATTCCAGCGTTTCAACATCCGCCGCGCCGGTAGCCTTCAGGCCGTTCTTTGTCTGGAATGCGGAAACAGCCTTCTTTGTGCCGCTGCCGTATTTACCGTCCACGGTGATGGTATAAAAGCCCAGCTCCTGCAGCGCCATCTGCAGTGTGCGGATCTCCATTTCATCGGAGGAGGCGGTAATGGGCGTATAGGCGCTCACCTTTACGGGCGCAGGCACAGGATCCACAGCGGATACAGCGATATAGGCGGCGGAGGCGTAGCCCGATTTGCCGTTATAGGAAACGATATAGAAGTCATTCTTTTTGCCGGTCACCGTCACATAGGCGCCCCGGGGCATCTCGGTCAGAACGGAGGAGGCGGTGGAGGCGCCGGCGCGCAGGCGCAGTACGGCAGTGGTGATGCCGGTAAAGGGATAGTTTTCGCCCTCCGCGGGCAATACTCCAAGAAGCAGTGCCATCAGCAGCAGCACCGCGATTCCCTTTTTCAACCACATTTTCATCATACGCACGCCTCCGCATACAAATTCACTTTATTTTATTACGAAATTGTAACAATGTCAATGATGAATTGTAACAAATGCAGGCATGCTCTCCGAAACCGGCACGAAGTTACCGGCCTTTCACCCTTCACCGTCCACCCGCTCATCCGGCAGGGAACGCCCCCTGCACCGAATGATCCGGGGCATCACAAAAGCCGCGCCCTGTTGAGCGCGGCCAAATCCGTTCCGGGATCAACACCGTTTCCGGAACAGGTTAATTTATTTCACTTTCTCTGTTTACTTTTCCGCCGCGGCCAGCACCGCGTCATAGGCGGGCTTGGTCTGCAATTCACCGGTAAACAAAAGGGGATAGCTCTCGCTCTTGCGGAAGCCGGGCAGCCAGCTGTCCTTGTCCGTAAGGCCCCAGAAGGTGGCGCAGTTGATATCGATCCCGTCCTTCTTAAGCCGGACCAGCATATCAAAGTAGGCGCCGTATTTATCCGCCAGCGCTTTCTGACCGGCTTCACTGCCATCGGGGCAGTGGATATCCAGCTCGGTCACCTGCAGGGAAAGCCCCAGCGCGCCGTACGCGCGGGCAGCCTTTTCACACTGTTCGATGGAGGGATGGTCCATCTGGAGATGCGCCTGCATGCCCATTCCGCCCACCAGGTCTTCCGCCTTCAACAGCTTCAGCAGCTCCAGAATATGCGGCAGTTTGTTTTCTTCATAGCAGTTATAGTCATTGTAGTAAAGCTGCAGTCCGGGCGCGCGGTATTTCGCGGCGGTCCGGAACGCGGCCAGGATGAAATCAGGCGCGCCCACGCTCTTGAACCACGGGCTCTTTTCACGGTAGCCCTTCTCGTTCCCCTGATCGGGATCGATCGCTTCGTTGACCACATCCCAGGCATAGACCACGCCGGGGAACTCGGTGTTCACGTGGGTCATCACGTCCTGGATATAGTATTCCAACCGTTTGAGGATCACCTCACGGGAGGCAAAAGGAACCTCAAATTTCTGTTCAAACAGCTGCTTCCACGGAATATCCTCCCACCCTTCGGTAAAGAACCAGATCGGGGTCTGGCCGTGCCAGCAGAGGACATGGAAGCGGACCTTGATGCCATTGTCCCGGGCAAAGCGCAGCATCTTATCCACATGCTCAAAATTCTGTGCGGTATGCAATCCGTCCCCGATCTTCAGGGTACCTTCCCGGTCCAGCACAGACATGGGTTTCATTTCGTTTTCCGCCGTAATGGAGTTGAAGTGGCGGCAGATCAGTTCCTTATACGCGGGATCGTCGGTCTTCCAGGAATTGATGGCCGCGCCGATCCTGAAATACGGTCCGTAAGCCTGATAAAGTGACGGGGTTTTGCAAGCGTCTGTCATAGATACTTCCTCATTTCTCGTCGTAAAAAAACGAATATATCATTTTTCAGTTTATTGCACACCATACGTTCATGTCAAGCGGTCTCAGCGTTTCATCTTCATCCAAAGGTCTCGAGATTATTCTTGTCCGTTTTGTCCACATTTTTTCCCGTATTTTCCGTTGTGAAATTTGGTTATAAATGACACAATATTGACAAAGAGCAAATATTGTCTATTGTTCACATTTTTGTCTGTTTTCGTTTGTCCCACCTGTCAAAATCTCATTGATTTCCATACATCCTTTTCCCTCATTCCCGATCTGCCACGAAAGGACGAGGAAGCCATGCGAAAAGCAAATGTCGTCAATGCGGCGATTCCAGCCGTACACAAAACCGGTTTCATCAAAAACGTCAAAAAGAGTTGGGTTTTGATTTTGATGTGCCTTCCCGCCATCGTTTTCTTCTTTATCTTTTCTTATATGCCGATGCCGGGGGCTTATATCGCTTTCACAAATTTCCAATATAATAAAGGCATCTTCGCCAGTCCTTTCGTTGGCTTCAATAATTTCAAGTTTCTGTTTACCTCCGGTCAGCTGACGCTCTTGCTGAAGAACACGGTGCTCTATAACATCGCCTTTATCGTCATCGGCAACTTCGTCCAGCTCGCCTTCGCCATCATGCTCAACGAAGTGCGCAACAAGCACTTTGTCAAGATCACCCAGAGCATGATGTTCCTGCCCTATTTCATTTCTGACGTGCTGGTTTCCCTTTTGGTCTATAACCTGATCAACTACGACTATGGCTTCATTTCCAATCTGGTCCGTAACATGGACGGCGTCATGCCCAAGCTCTATCAGAACGCGGGAGCCTGGCCGACCATCATCATCCTGGTCAATCTCTGGAAGGGCACCGGCTACGGCACCGTGGTCTACTTTGCCGCCATCACCGGCATCGATACTTCCATGATGGAAGCCGCCCAGATCGACGGTGCCTCCGGTTGGCAGCGCATCCGCTATATCACTCTGCCCTGTCTGAAGCCCACCGTCGTCATCCTGTTCCTCTTCGCCATCGGTGGCATCCTGAAGGGCAACTTCGGCCTCTTCTATAACATGATCGGCAACAACTCCGTACTCTTCAGCACGACGGATATCATTGAGACCTACGTATACCGCGCCATGATGAACAACTTCAACTTTGCCCAGAGCAGCGCCGTTGGCCTGTTCCAGAGCGTCGTCGGTTTCTTCATCGTGCTGGGCGCCAACGCGCTCGTCAAACACATCGAGCCGGAAATGGCCCTGTTCTGAGAAAGGAGGAATGACCGATGACACAGAAACAGAATTTCGATGCTATACAGTTCCACAATCATCCGACCCGTGTGAAGATCGACCGTTCCGACAAGATCATCCGCGGTCTGACCTATGTGATCGTCACGATCTTCGCTTTCTTCTGCATCATGCCCTTCTGGATGGTCGTCGCCTCGTCATTCTCCTCTGAGGCCGCCATCCGCCGTTCCGGCTTCACCCTTTGGCCTTCCGAGGTGGATACCTACAGTTACTTCCTGCTCTTCCGTTCTCCGGACCAGATGCTCGGCGCCTACGCGGTCACGATCGGCCTTACGGTCGTCGGTACGCTCGTCGGTCTGTTCATCATCTCGATGACGGGCTATGCGCTCCAGCGCCCGGATTTCCCGTTCCGCAATGGTATCATGTTCTATATCTACTTCACCTCGCTGTTCTCCGCGGGCCTCGTCCCCTTCTATCTCCTCATGACCCAAACGCTCAACCTGCGCGATTCTTATTTCGCGATTCTGTTACCGTTGCTCATGAGTCCCTGGCTGATTGTCCTGATGAAGAACTTCGTCAAGGATATCCCGCATGCCATCACCGAGTCCGGCAAGATCGACGGTGCCAACGATTTTGTGATCTACTTCCGTCTGATCCTGCCCAGCATGAAGCCCGCTCTCGCGACGATCGGTCTGTTCCTCGCGTTGGGTTACTGGAACGAGTGGTACTATTCCTCCCTGTTCCTGACGTCCAAGACGGTCTACCGTCCCCTGCAGTTCCATCTGTATAATGTCATCAACAAGGTCGCCAGCCTGAAGAACTCCGTTGCCGGTTCGAATGTCGTCATCGAAAACCTGCCCGGCGAAACATTGAAGATGGCCACCGCCACTATCGCGACCGGTCCTATCATCCTGCTCTATCCCTTTGTCCAGAAGTATTTTGTTGCCGGCCTCACGGTCGGTGCCGTCAAAGGCTGATCCCATTTCGGTTCACGCGGCCTGAAAGGCTGTGGAATATATTAAAAAGGAGGATCATTCCATGAAGAGACTGGTTTCCCTGCTCGTGGCCCTGATGATGCTCGCGGCTCTGCTGCCCACCATCGCTGCCGCCGACGAACCCGTCACCATCACCTATGTGGTCACCGGTGACATCCCCACCAACCGCACTGACGAAGTACTCGACAAGATCAACGAGATCCTGATCGAGAAAGTCGGCGCCAAGCTCGAATTCCGTTGGATCGAGTGGACCAACTGGACCACCATGTACAACCTGACCATCGCCATGCAGTCCGGTGATATCGACCTCGTCGGTACCGCTACTGACTGGCTGGACGCGTGGCCGAACTCCCAGAAGGGCGGCTTCCTGCCCCTGTCTGAAGAGATGCTGAAGGAAAACGCTCCCCTGACCTGGGCTGCCATTCCCGCTGATCACTGGGAAAAGTGCAAGTTCAACGGCGACATCTATCTGATCCCCGAAGATCAGTATGCGCAGTGGACCAACCACGGCTTTATGTACCGTGGCGACTGGGCCCGCGAAGCCGGCCTTGAAAACGGCGTCCATTCCTGGGATGATCTGGGCAAGTACTTCCAGTACATCAAGGACAACAAGCCGGATGTCATCCCGTGGGATGCCGACGGTAACGGTTCCTCCTACTCTCAGCAGATGTCCGGCGGCTGGCAGACCAGCCACACCGAAAACGTCTACATCGAGGGCATGGGCGTTGACCTGTTCTACGGCAACTCCAAGGATGATCCCTATCATCTGTCCCGCTACTACCTCGAGGGTGACGAGCTGGTCAACTTCGCCAAGACCATGAAGTCCTGGGCGGATGCCGGCTACTGGCGCACCGACGTGCTGAACTACACCGGAGACGTGGCCGCCGAAATGAAGGAAGGCACCACCGGTGCCCGTCAGCACCACACCGAGACCTGGACCGGCTTCCGCACCGAAATGGAAGCGAACCAGCCCGGTTCTGACCTTGGCATGTTCTGGTTCGGCGAGGAAATGGGCAATGTGGTGTCCCTGAACATCACCCACGGCGCCATGGCCATCGCTTCCTCCTCCCAGCATCCCGAGAAGGCGCTGCAGGTCTATGACCTCCTCCGCAACGATCCCGAACTGTACCGTCTGATGATGTACGGTATCGAAGGCGATATGTACACCCTGGACGAGAATGGCTACATGGTCCGTCCTGAAGGTTATGACGAAGGCGTCAACGGCGTCTCCTTCAACTGGTGGTGGGGCCGCAACGACGCTCTGGGCCTGCGTGCCGCCGACCGTGATTGGGAAGCGATCGATGCCCTGTATGCCGTCTATGGCGAAAAGTCCATCGTGTATCCCTACGGTCAGTTCATCTTCGACCGTACGCCCGTATCCGCTCAGCTGGATAACCTGTCCAACGTCTACAACACCTACATGCCGCAGATCGTCTTCGGTATGTGTGGCGATCCCGAAGCCTATGTCGCCGAGTTCCGTGCTCAGCTGCAGGCTGCCGGCATCGAAGACGTGATGGCCGAGATCCAGGCTCAGCTGGATGCCGTCTACGCCAAGTAATACTCTGACCCTTAGGGGGACCGTCTGGCCGCGCCGGGCGGTCCCCCTTTTCAAATCAAAAATATGAAGCCTTCAAGGCAAGAGGTGCTTTCTTATGGCAACGTATATCGATCTCGATCAGGATTGGCGTTTCCTGTTGGGCGACGATCCCTCCGCGGATTTTATGGGCTATGATGATTCTGCCTGGCGTACGGTCACCCTTCCGCACGATTGGTCTGTCGAATCCCCTTTCAGCAAAGATCATTCCAGCGGCACAGGCTATCTGCCGGGCGGCACCGCGTGGTACAGGAAGCACTTCTCCCTGCCGGACACTGTAGCCGGCAAAAAGGTCCGCGTCACGTTCGGCGGCGTCTATAAGCACGCCAAAGTCTGGATCAACAGTTACTATCTCGGCACGCGTGCCTACGGTTATTCGACTTTCTCCTTTGACATCACGCCTTTTGTCCGTCCCGGCGAGAACGTCCTCTGTGTCCGTGTCGAGCATAACGACACCGCGGATTCAAGATGGTTCACCGGCAGCGGCATCTACCGCGATGTGACTCTGTCTGTTTCGGATCCGGTCTGTTTCCGGGAGTACGGTCTTTTTACCGTCACCGAAAGTGCCACGGAGGAGCAGGCTATCCTTTCTGTTTCATATGAGACGGAAAACGGTTCCTTTGCCTCCTTCACCCTGACGGACGCCGCCGGTCAGGCGGTCGCCAGCACCAAAGCGGAAGGTGCTTCAGGGAAGGCAACCCTCACGGTATCCCATCCTGCTCTCTGGTCGCCAGTGAACCCGGCTCTGTACACGCTCACGGCAGAAACCGGGCCGGACGGTTCCGTCACGGATACCCGGACAATTCCCATCGGTTTGCGTGTCTTTCGCTTCGATCCCGATGAAGGGTTCTTCCTCAACGGCCGTAGCATGAAGCTGAAGGGTGTCTGTATGCACCACGACGCGGGCGCGTTAGGTGCCGCGGTCCCGAAAGCCGTCTGGGCCCGCCGTCTGCAGAAGCTGAAGGAGTGCGGCTGCAACGCCTTCCGCACCTCCCATAATCCGCCCGATCCCCTTCTCCTCGATCTTTGCGATGAGATGGGCTTCCTCGTTATGGACGAAGCCTTCGACGAGTGGGAGGGCTGCAAAAACAAATGGTGGCAGGGGCATAATGTCTATCCGCCGAAGCATTACGGCTATTCGGAGGATTTCCCGCTCTGGCACCGCGCCGACCTGGAAACAATGATCCTGCGTGACCGCAACCATCCCTCGATCATCCTCTGGAGCATCGGCAATGAAGTTGACTATCCCAATGATCCTTATGTGACGCCTCTGTTCCAGGAGGTGTTGGGCAACAACGATGCCAACAAACCCCTTCAGGAACGCCTTTACGATGTCCGCAAACCGGACGCTTCCCGCCTTGTCACCGTCGCGGCCGAGCTGGTGGAAACGGTCCACGCGCTGGACCGTACCCGTCCCGTGACCAGCGCGATGTCCTTCCCGGAGCTTTCGACCCGCACAGGTTTCTCCGATACGCTGGACCTGCTCGGTTATAACTATCGCGAAAATTTCTACGAGGAGGATCATGTCCGCTTCCCGGATCGCGCGATCCTCGGCAGCGAGAACAGTACCTCGGCGGATGCCTGGTTTGCCGTCACAGATCATGATTATATATCCGGCCAGTTCCTTTGGACCGGTATCGATTTCCTCGGCGAATGCCGGGGCTGGCCGATCCGGATCTCACAGGCAGGCCTGCTGGACCTCGCGGCTTTCGAAAAACCGCTCTATGCCCTCCGTAAGGCGCTTTGGACGGACGAACCCTTTGCCCGTCTTTCCGCCGGCACAGGGGAATCCGTCTGGGAACAGGCTTTTGTTTGGTCCGGCACGGAAGGCCAGATGATGACGGTTTCCTGCTTCACCAACCAGCCGGAAGCCACGCTCACCTTGAACGGAGTTTCTCTCGGCACACGTCCCGCGGGCCGTGACAACGGCTATCGCGCTGTCTGGCAGGTTCCGTATCAGGCGGGGACCCTTCATGTTGAAGCCGGCGTTGCCACCGATACCCTCGCGACCCCCGGTCCCGCTGCCTCTGTCGTCCTGGTCCCGGACAAGACCACGCTTACCGCCGATCCGCGGGATGTCGCCCATATCGAGCTTCGTTTGCTTGATGCCGCCGGCAACCTTGCCGCGACGGACGATCGGGTTTTCCATGTCCAGCTCCTTGGCGACGCTGAGATTCTCGGTCTCGAAAACGGTAAGCCCGATGACCTCACCCCCTATTCCGAGCCCTTCCGCTCGACTTCCCGCGGCCGTCTCCTGATCTACCTCCGTCCCGGCCGCCTCCCCGGCCCGGTCATTCTCCGTGCCTTCGACCGTCAGGGCCTGTCAGCGCAAATCACATTAACGGTAGAATAACACATTGAGACTCTATACTTTGGGAATAAGTTCCGCTCCTACGGTATTAGCCAAGCGAACCGATTGATATTGCTGGTACGTGACTAACTAACTATAAACTGATAACTATTAACTGGCCCGAAGGCTTTTGCCTTCGGGCCATGTTCCCCTTGACATTCTTTTCTGTCTGTGCTATTCTGCATTTGCAAATTCGCTAATATGCGAATTTGCACAGGAGGTGAATCCATGAAGGATGATCTATTCTTTGGCTCCTATATCCGCGCCAAGCGGCTGGAAAAGCACATTGCCGCCCTCGATCTGGCCCGTGCCCTCGGCATTGGCAACCCCTACTGGTGCGATATCGAGAAGGGCAACCGCAATCCACCGGATTTCGAAAAGCTGGAAAAGCTGGCTTCCCTGCTGGAGCTGACGCCGGAAGAAAAAGGGGTCATGATGGATCTTGCCGGCAGCTACCGCGAGCAGGCCGCCCCGGACCTCAGTGCCTGGATCCTGGCCACCCCCGGCCTCTCCACGGCTTTGCGGACCGCCCGCGATATGGATGTCAGTCCAGACGAATGGCTCCAGATGGTTGAGGAAATGAAGCGCCGGAAAGGATTGTGATCCCATGGAATATCCCGTTTTTCGCATGAAGATGAACGGTGTCCCGGTCCTTTCCCGCGCCCAGATCAATGCCTATGCCCAGCGCTGCGTGCGCGAGCTTTATCCCCGGATCTTCACGGATCCCGCCCCGGTCCCCGTGGAGGATTTTGTGGAGGGCGTTCTCGGTCTGTCGCTGGAATACCGCTATCTTTCCAATAATGGCCGCTATCTGGGCATGATGGTCTTCACCGATTGCCTGATCCCGGTTTGGGAGCCGGAAACCGCCACCTGTGAGCCCTGCGCCGTCAGTGCGGGCACCGTGGTAGCGGATAACGCCCTGCTGGAGGATGAAGCTTCCCGCCCCCGCTATCGCTTCACCCTGGCCCATGAGGCAGGCCATGCCCTGTACCATGCCGCCGCCTTCAGCCATCTGGGCGCCAACCAGTTCGATTCCCCTTTTCTCTGCGAAAGTGAGCCGACCCGCGAAGACGGTCACCGTGATCGGTGGACCGATTTCGACTGGCTCGAGTGGCAGAGTGACACCTTCGCGTCCTGCTTTCTGATGCCGCGGGACGCTGTCCTCGAAGCCGCGCACCTTTGGCGTCTCGGCCGGCGCAACTGGGGCCATTCCCTCAGTGCCACCCTTTCCCAGGTGTTTGATGTTTCCCTCCAGGCGGCGCGCATCCGCCTGAAGGATCTGGGGCTTCAGGATATGCAGACCCCGTTCCGTCCAACCCTGACGGACGACATGATGATCCTGGAACCCGACGATACTCACGGTACCTATTTCTGATCTTCAGGAGGGATCCCGCAATGACAAACAGAGAATACGCCTATCAGAATGATGAAAACACCCGGAAGGCCCGCGCCTTTTTGAATCGTCCCGTTGCACTGGACAAAGGCATAACGGACCGGCTGATGGAGATCAGCCATCTCCGGGAACTGGTATCCCAGCTTTCTTCCTTTAATACAAGCGCCCGTGTAACCACTTCACGCAATGTC
>JAZUFB010000060.1:0-1698 GCA_045640475.1 Clostridia bacterium | reverse complement strand
GACTGCTCCTCAGCATGGTGCGGGCCACGATCCGGTTCACGCCCTCGGAGGCCATCCAAGCCATCGCGCGGTGCAGCAGCGGCCGTGAAAAGCCCTGTCCGCGATTGTTGGGCAGGATATAGATAGCCACCACTTCGCACTCCTGTCCCTGCCCGGCCATGATCACCTCGCCGATGAGCGTCGTCTGGCGGTACAGGCCCAGGGTCAGGAAGTGCTGCATATGCTGCAGACGGTTCAGGTAAGGCGCGTCCACATACTCGATCCCGTTCATCCGCAGGCGTTCGATCAACGCGTTCTGTTCTTCGTAGGTATTCAGCGGAATCGGCTGCGCCACAAAGCTCATCGGGATCTGGCCGTCCCCGTAGGGGATCTCCAGCTCCACCCAGCATTCCGCGTCGTTCATATCAAAGCCATTTTGGGTATAGAAGGTCTGATCCGCGTGGTTATTGGTGTCCAGCTGCGTAAACAGACGGGCCTTGGGGGCCTCCGCCCGGTGCGCGTATTCGCCCGCCTTGGCCACGATGGCGCCCAGCAGCATATACCGCGCGTCATCCTGTCCCTCCAGGGAGAAGAAGAAGCTGAGCGGGCAGTCCGGGTAGATATCCGGCTGGAACAGGGGCATCACGTACCCATATCCCATCTGGGTGTCAAAATCATCCAGCGCATAGAACACATTTGAGGGATCCAGGCCATTTTGCGAATAGGGAGGATTCACAATTTTCATGGGCATGGTTGAGCGCGTTTCCTTTCATCATTGGGGATTGATCGTTTTTGCTTCCGGGCAGGCGGTCCGTCATTCCGGGATCCGCAGCCATCTCCAGGCGCTGACGTTGGTCAGGTCGTAGATGGTCATCACCTGTTTGCCGTCGTTGATCATAAAGTAATCAAAATCGGTGCCCTGCACGGTCTCGTGCACATCGGCAGCCTCTCTCGGCACGCCCCAGATCGAAACCTGAACGCCGCCGTTGGTCGTCTGCACATTGGCAAAGTATCCGGTCGTATCCGCGTCGATCAACTTCTGCATCCGCTCGCCGTACACAGGGCTTACGCCGCAGTGGATCACCAGCGGATAGTCCAGATAATCCGCCAGGGCGGGAACTTCTTCGGCCGTAAAGCCATAGTCGCGCAGGGTGCCGATATAGGTCAGGATATGGTTTCCACGGGCGTGGATCACCAGGATGTCACCCACCTGCGCCTCGTCCTTCAGTTCGTCCAACGGGGGCATGGGACGGTTGAACTTGCTGTTGTTGTTCCACAGATAGTATTTTCCCCAGTTGCCCCACTTGTACAGCAGGTCGCTCAGGCTGGGCAGGTCGCTCAGGCCGTTGTCCATCCGAAGCCAGGCGGCGTATCCCGCGCAATCGAAGCCCTCGATATACACGGAGCCCTTCCGGTAAAAGGTGGTCGTCTCCAGACATTTCTTTTTGCTGAACTCGGGATAGCGGGCCATGGACCGGTCAAAATCCTTGCCGCCAAAGAAATACGGCATGCCCGTTTCAAAGTAGGGCTTCACTTCCGCGCCGGCCAGGGCATTGTAACGCTCGACAAAGATATTCCCTTCCTCCAGCATGGAAAAAGCGGAATCCAACAGGCCGTTCCGTTCCACTTCGGCATTCGCGCCGGCACAGGCGCATACCGCCAGGACCAGTACCATGAGCGCTGCGAGCTTACGGAGCTTCAGATTCATATCGGTCTCCT
>JAZUFB010000059.1:0-5433 GCA_045640475.1 Clostridia bacterium | reverse complement strand
GCCAAATATGCGATGCCTTATGATATTGAATTCCGGGACGAACTGCCCAAGACGCTTGTCGGTAAGGTTGCCTATCGTGTTCTCGAAAATGAAGAAGCCGAAAAGATCAAAAATCAGGTTTCTGCATAAAAGAAATCTTTTACACGCGTTCCTAATTTGGAACGCGTTTTTTATCATTACTGTGACATAAAAAGGGCCTATCCGAACATCAAAGTTCAGATAGGCCTTAAGTGGAGATGAGGAGAGTTGAACTCCTGTCCGAAGATCCGTCCACACAACTTTCTCCGAGCGCATTCCGTGATTTACATTCCCTTGCCGTCCGCCCGCGGACAGGCTGAACGACTTGGTAGTTTCATTATTACGGACACAACCTCAAAACTTTGGTGGTGCTCGTTCCCTGCGTTAATGACGCCAGGAACTCAGGTCGCAGGTACCTGAGGCTGACGCGCGGCATTAAGCCGCGAAAGCGAAATTATTTTCGTCAGTTATTGTTTTTCCCCGTTTTAACGCGGTACAGGGTCCGCGGCTCGCTTATCATGCCTCCGATATCCCCGTCGAAACCGGATCATCCCCATTTCAGTCTTTTTGTCTTTCCCTGAGAGTCCGCTGGATCTCTCTGTCGGAATCACGTTTGGCCATAGCATCGCGTTTGTCGTGTAACTGTTTGCCTTTACAGATACCAAGTTCCATCTTCATACGTCCTTCTTTCAGGTAGATCTGCAGAGGAACCAGTGTATAGCCCTGACGCGCGACTTGTGCTTCCATCTTTCGGATTTCAGCTTTGTGGACCAAAAGCTTTTTGGCTCTTAACGGATCGCGATTATAGATGTTTCCTTGCTCGTAGGGACTGATATGCATTCCTTCGACCCAAAGTTCACCTTTTCGGATCTGCGCCCAGCTTTCTTTCAGGTTCACTTTACCGAGACGCATACTTTTTACTTCTGTACCAAACAGAGCGATTCCACATTCGATGCGATCCTCAACAAAGTAGTCATGGTAGGCTTTTCGGTTTTGTGCAATTGTTTTCGTTCCCTTTTGATGCGGCATCCGAAAAGTTCCCTTCCTTCTTTGTTTTCAAGACATTATACCATAATCCGGGTGTCCTTTTCAATCATGTTTTTTTTTGCTATAATGACGCTCGGGAGTTGATGAATCATGGATTTGCATTTAATGTCTCTCAATGCGAGAGCCGCTTTCAGAAAAGTATATGTTTCTTCTGCCGAAATGCGCAATCATGCGCTGCTTTTAATGGCAGACCGCATGCTTGAGCATCGGGAAGAGATTTTTGACGCCAACGCGATCGATCTCGAGAACGCCCAAAAAGAAAATCTTGCAAAGCCTTTGCTGCATCGGCTCAAATTCGGTGAAGAAAAGCTGACGCAGACTACGGCTGGCCTGCGTGAATTGGCGTCACTCGAAGATCCTCTCGGAAAAACGACTTTGTCCCGGGAAATCGCCGATGGAATGGAACTTTACCGCGTAACATGCCCCATTGGTGTTATCGGCGTCATCTTTGAAAGCCGCCCCGATGCATTGGTACAGATCGCTTCTTTGGCCTTGAAAAGCGGTAATACTGTCCTACTGAAGGGCGGGCGTGAAGCGCTTCAAACCAATAAGGTCCTCTGTGATATTCTCAGGGAAGCTGCGGAAGAAGCCGGCATTCCTGCCGATTTTGCCCAATTGCTTGAAACGCGTGACGATGTGAACGCCATGCTTCACGAGGATGAAACGATCGATCTCATCATTCCAAGAGGCAGCAAAGCCTTTGTCCGCTATATTATGGATAATAGCAGAATCCCCGTTCTTGGGCATTCTGACGGCCTGTGCCATGTCTATATTGATGAAAATGCGGATCTCGATAAGGCATTGAAGGTGGCGCTTGACAGCAAAACCCAGAATGTATCGGTCTGCAATGCTATGGAAACGCTTCTCGTTCATCGTTCAGTTGCAGATCGCTTCCTGCCCGTTTTTGCAGAGCAGGCGAAGGAAAAAGGGGTAGAGCTGCGCGGTGATCCGGAGGTATGCAGTATGATCTCCTGCCTTCCCGCAACAGAGGAAGATTGGAAAACTGAATATCTGGATCTTGTTTTGTCCATCAAACTCGTTGATTCTGTTACGGAAGCAATTGAGCATATCAACCGATTTGGCAGTCATCACACAGATTGTATCGTGACCGAAGATCATGATGCTGCTTCTGTTTTCCTTGCCTCAGTAGACAGCGCAGGAGTCTATTTGAATGTTTCGACACGTTTTGCCGATGGCTTTGTTTACGGCTTTGGTGCAGAAGTCGGCATCGCAACCGGAAAGATCCATGCGCGGGGACCCATGGGACTTGAGGGATTGACAACATATAAATATGTTCTTCTCGGAAGCGGCCAGACAATGACTGAAGTAAAAGCCGGTAAGGTCAGTTATACGCATATTGATCTCAACCGTTCCTGTCCTCTTTGACGAGGTCTTTATGAACGCACAGAATTACGCATTTTTTGATTTTGACAATACGCTTGCAAAAGGAGATTCGATCATTCCCTTTTTGCTTTACTGTGTACGTCATCATTACGCGTCCCCCGGTCATTTGTTGCGTACTGTTGGCGCCTGGATCCGTCATCAGATTAAGCACAACGATGATTTTATTCCCGTTAAGGAGACAACCTTTTCTTTCCTGAACGGAATGAAAAAAGGAGATATCGATCGCATCTGCAAAGACTTTGTTGAGCAGGATCTCTCCAAACGCATTTACCCTGAAGGCATATCTGAAATCGAACGTCTCAGAAGTCACGGCTATGTGATCTATATTGTCAGCGCTTCTTCGGAACTTTACATGAATCATCTTGGACGCATCTTACCTGTCGATCATATTCTTTCCACTCAATGTATATTTTCGGAGGAAAGGTACACCGGTAAAATGGGTCCCAATTGTAAAGGTGAAGAAAAAGTAAGCAGGATCAAAAAAGCCTTCGGTATGATCCCGGATCCGAAAAAATGTGTCTGCTACGGTGATTCACCTTCAGATGCGGCAATGCTCGGGTTGGGATACAAACAGTATCTGATCAATCCACGCAACAAAGTACTGCCGAAAAAGTTTCCAAACGCAGAGATTAAGAAATGGAAGGTCAAAAGAAAATGATGGTACGTTTGCAGAAATATCTTGCTTCCTGTGGAGTTGCTTCACGCCGCAATTCTGAAAAACTGATCGAAGAAGGTCATGTCAGGATCAACGGAAAGATCGAAACCGCCATGGGTATTCAGATCGATGATCAAACGGATATAGTCGAAGTGGACGGTGTCCGTGTTAAGCCGGAAGAAGAAAAGCATTATATTGCTTATAACAAACCGATCGGTGAGGTGACGACTGTATCCGATCCTGAAGGACGTGCCACGGTTCTTGATAAGTTCAGGGATTATCCTGTCCGTCTTTTTCCGGTCGGAAGGTTGGATTATGACAGTGAAGGGCTTTTGCTCCTGACCAATGACGGGGATCTGATGAATCATCTGCTCCATCCCAGTCACGAAGTATCCAAAGTGTATCTGGCTAAAGTATCCAATCATGTGAACGAAGCAGAACTGGCCCGTTTACGCGCCGGTGTTCTGATCGACGGGAAAATGACATCTCCTGCCAATGTACGTTTGGTAAGGCATGAAACCTTCTGCAGTGTAGTTTTGGTTTCCATTCATGAAGGAAGAAATCGCCAAGTCAGAAAAATGTTTGAGACGGTAGGCCACCAGGTCGTATCCCTGAAGCGCGTTGAATTCGGTCCGATCCGTCTGAATGATCTTCCCTCCGGTAAGTGGCGTTCTCTCACCCAAATCGAAATCAATAAATTGAAAGAGTTGTGATTCTGTTTGGAATATATCCTTCGTTCCGCCCGTTATTTGGCCAGAGCCTGCATGCAACAGAAAATCCAACCGGGAGATCATGTAGTGGATGCAACGGCCGGTAACGGTCACGACACTTTGTTTCTGGCTGAATTAGTCGGTGAAAACGGTCACGTTACTGCTTTTGATATCCAGAAAGAAGCATTGGATCACACAAGTCTTTTGCTGAACGAAAACAAAATGAGCGATCGGGTAACGCTGGTCCACGACGGGCATCAAAATTTGGATCTTTACATTCATGAACCGGTCAGCGCAATCATGTTCAATTTAGGCTGGTTGCCCGGCGGAGACAAAACCATTACCACGCTATGGAAAACTACAAAAGAAGCAATTCAAAAAGCCTTAGCGGCTTTACTGCCTCTTGGCGTATGTACGATCTGCGTCTATCCCGGTCATGCTGAAGGAGAAAACGAAAAAAACGAACTGGCTGTTATGCTCAACCAGTTGAAGCCTCAGGATTTCAATGTTCTCCGTCATACCTTTATCAATGCCGGTCCCGGTGCTCCGGAATGCTATATTATTCAAAAGCAAGAGTAAACTTTTGATGAACACAAAGGCTGAATATAAAGGAACTCAATATGAACACAGATTATCGCGTTATTGATATGGATACTTACTACCGCAAGGATGTTTTCCGTCATTTTTCACAGGATTGCAAGGCTTCCACCTCCATCACCCATCGGATCGATGTGACGGAGCTGGTCAATTTCTCGAAGCGTACAGGAACAAAATTCTATATCAATTTTCTGTATGTGCTTGCAAAAGCCCTTAATAGCCGTGAGGACTACCGACTCAGTTGGGATTGGAAAAATCAGCAGCTACTCGCCTACGACCAAATCAATCCGACCCAGTATATTTTTCATGAAGATACTGAAACCTTTACGGTAGTGTATACAGAATATTCAGCAGACTACGATACCTTTTACCGCGCAGCTATGGCAGACATCGAGCGCGCAAAAGCCACAAGGGAGTATGGGTTGGATTCCGCTCACCATCCAAACTGGTTTGACGCCTCCTTTATCCCTTGGATCTCCTATGATGCCCTGCATCTCGAACTGCCGGACGGCCATCTCTTTTTCAATCCTATTGTCAACTGGGGAAAGTATCAGGAGGAAAACGGCCGAATCAAAATGCCGGTAAGCGTGCGGCTGAACCACGCTGCGGCAGACGGTTATCTGGTAGCCAATACTTTCCTGCAGATGGAAAAGGAAATCAATACGTTATGCGGAGGATAATCGATTCTCATGCCCATATCGGCCGGTACGGTCAATGGGACTGTGATCCCGGGTTGCTTCTTTCGCAAATGGACGCAGCCGGCATCCGTGTACATATGTAATTGCGTTCCGATCATTCCCGTGCAATACAACTCATTTCCGAAGGCAGCAACCTGTACGGAGACACTCCCTTTGTTTCGGCGGAAGATACAGCGCGGGCAATAGAGATATGCGGAGCAAAAAAGATCATGTTCGGCACCGATGCTCCTGTTATTGGAACACATAGCTATGATTCTCTTCCGTTCATGAAGAAAGTGCTTGAAAACCGTTTCGGCGCAGGTAC
>JAZUFB010000058.1:0-10733 GCA_045640475.1 Clostridia bacterium | reverse complement strand
CGTATAAAGCAAACTTCCAGACCAAATATGATGAACTGAAGAAAAAGGCCGACCAAAGCACAGGACCGGTCATTACCGACACCAACCTTGAGGATGTGTTCAACAATATCAATATCAGATTGCAGGTCACTCAGATTTATGAGAAAATGATGAATTTGCTCAAGGAAGACGAATACGCAATCTGATATCAGATTGCTACCCGGTATGCCGAAAATCCGGCATACCGGGGTTTTCAGAAATGGGGGTAAACAACCATGTACCGCATTGTTATTACACGCAGTTCGGATTTACAAATGCAGGAATATATCGATTTGCTTTCGACAAGCTGTAATGATCGAATCTGCTTTATAACAAGTCCTGTTGATGTATGTGACACTATTGAATGGGGAAACTCAATCAAACAGACATACCGGGATATTCAGCAAAGAGCGGGTACAGATGAGATTGGTGTGATTTCGCTGATCCTAGTTTATGATAAATCCATTTCTGAAAATGAACATGAAGTTTTGCGTACGATAAAGGCAGCAGCGGACAATATACCTCTTTTCAAGTTTACTCTGAATATTGTCTGGCTACCGGATCTGCTGAGTGAGAACGAAGACAATCAAAGACGATTTTTGTCAGAAATGATTTATGATGTTGCCAGTTATCACGAGATCCTGACAGCCATTGAAAAATTCAATGCAAAAGCAGACCGTGAGGCTGAGAGAAAAAAGGATGAACTTCAGTCTGAACTAAATCCCGGCAGTTCTGATTATTTCGATCAATGCAGTGTAATCAAGATTGCCGTTTATGATGAATGCGAAAAGCAGAAAAGGGAGTACAAAGAGAAACAAATTAATGAATACAGTGGAATCATTTGGAACAGTCTGACTTTGCTGACCGAGCAACACGCCGGGGGAGGCACGGGTCCGGAAGTTATCAGAAGAAGATGGGGTGCTTTGGCTGCCTGCTTTACAGAGGTTACGTATGATGAGGAAATCCACAAAACCTATACATACGGTATCAAGATGGAAGAATTTTCTATCCATGATTGTGAACAGCTTCCCACTTATTGTGTTATTCAACGAATACGACAAAACAGAGAGACAGTAAGCGACATACGAAGTATTTTCTTTGATGGTGAACAGAATGCACTTAATGAAATAAAGGGAAAATCACATATTTGCTGGGATAAAGGGATCCTCGCTCAGGCGCTGATTGTTGGCTCGGCTGAAAAAAAACAAAGTGCTGAGCAATATGTGAAAGATTTTTTGAGCTGTAACCCTGAATATGAAATCACCGGAGCTGAAGAAAAACTGGCTGAGACAGCAGCGATAACTCATTTACATGAAGTGATGCGCTCAATTGCCCATTGGATCGATCCGGATAATATCATTGTTGATTATATAATGAATCCAGAGTCTTTGCACATGGAAATTCAAAGTAAATTGAATGACTGCAATGTTCGTCGAGAAAATCTTGAGTTAACCGGCAGCTTTGGCCCGGATGTGTCAGAAAACATGCTGAAATCCACTGCTGAAAACTGCGCTGATCAACTGATCGAATATGCGGAGAACCGGGCAAAGCATGTATACTATGATCAATTATTGAAGAAATTGCCTGAGCTACAGGCTTATATCCAAATGATCCAGCATATCAATGAAGAGAAATTCCTGATCAACAACAGCCTTGCAAAGAGTATCGAGAATAATAAGTGGTACATGAATCTCTACCGAGATACAGTAGTTCATTTTGATGCTTTTGATAAGCCGGAGACGAGTTCAGCGGATGACTATTCACGCTTCCTGGACGATGTATTGAGACAAAACAGTAAGCCTGTTGATCATCAGATCATCAATGAACAGTATGATGTAATGGCCAAAGAAGATTTGACATATCAAAGCGAGATTATTCTGTTGTCCGGAATCGAATATAGCCATGTGGTCAACGGTGAATACTATTTTTTGTATGACGGCTATTACAGTATTGTCAAACGTTACACATTCGTGATGCCAGACAATGCCGAGCATATGTTTGGAACACATATTCCCCAAACGATAATAACAGAACCGGAACCAGCAACAATTGACCAGTTGCCGGAGAACGAGGAACCGAAGTGGAACCTGGAATTTTCTAGTATCGGAAATAATAAGTATTCTCTTAAGTGGACATGGGATGAAGCATACGGTTATACGAAACTGCGTATCTTTACCAAGGAATGTATGGATGAAAAGGAAACAGAAATCTATAACAGTATATCTCGAAAGACTGATGGACCAATGGATCGCAGTTTCCAATTCACCTATTCGGACGCGCATTTGAGAAAGGGCCTGACTGTTTTTTCATTAAGAGACTATTTCACTAATGAATTAGTCGGACAATGTACCGCAGATATTCCTGAACCCCAATTGCCGAAGTTAAAAGTAGAAGAGGATAACAGCTTTATCCATAAAATATTCAATAGCAATAAAGATTATTCTGTTGTATATGTAAAAGGAGAATCGTCCGCAGAAGGATTAGCAGATGATTGTTTGCGGATTGCATGGATCTATAAAGGATATTGCTTCAAATACCCTAATCCTCATCATGAGATCAAATTACGACAGAATAAAAAAGCTCCCGGCAAATTCAGTTATGTATATATAGAAGGAGATTGACTATGTTTGGAAAGAAAAGAAAAAAAGAAGAACCCAAGTGGCTGGACCAGGAAGTATGCTGCTTATTCTGTGGTAAAAGCTTTCCTCGAAGAAAAATGCTATATGTTCTTGATACAAATGATACAGATGTTATGACGGATCAGGTCTATGAGAACTTCCGTAATGATTTCCTTGGCGCTGAAGATATCGAAACGAGAAGATGGCTTGTTTGTGAGGATTGGATAGAAATCGCGGAGAAAGAAAAATGGACATCCTTTAGCGCTTCACCGGCTTTGGATTTCCATCAGAATGATAAGCTATTTGCTGGAGTGCGTAATGATAATCAGCCTGACACAGAATCTTCTACAGAAGAGAATTTTATTATTACAGAAAAAGGGAAGAAACCTGTGGCTCTGCTTTGTCCCGAATGCCACTGTGTCCTTCCTGAAGATTTTGACCGGGAAGAAACCGTACGTATTGCTTTGTACGGAGGCAAGAGAAGCGGAAAGACAGCGTATATGACAATGGCAACGAATAAGTTAGTCAATGATAGTTCATACCATGCATCATGTTTGAACGAATCAGACACAATGTTTCAGAAACTGATGAAAGACGCGGAGAACGATTTCCCACCAACTGTCGCTGATGAAAACATATCAAAAATCGTTTTTCCGATGGCTTTATCTATGCATCCGACTCAAAAGCAACCATTCTATCTGATCTTTCATGATATTCCCGGAGAATACGCGGAAGCAGCCGGAAGAAGACTCGTCAATCAATCGAGTTACGCACTTGCGGATGCTCTTCTCGCAATCATTGATATCAATATGTTTGTGAATACGAAAGAAAGGGAAAAAGTCGATGAATTATCGGAAAAATCACTGATGGGCTTTGGCTTGAGTGATGAGGAACAGGATTATAAAGATAAGCTGGAAATGGCTATCAACACGAGAAAATACAGTGATATATACGGCCGGGTTGAATTTGCCAAGGCGATGCAACGATTGGATAGCGTCCAAATCGTGCTGACGAAAGTGGATCGTTGGTATGATTCCCTACCAGACGAGGACAATGATAATGGGGAAAAGAAAGCCCTTGAGACATCGTGGATTCGTCCGCGTGATCATGTACTGGAAAAAGCCAGAGACAGACACCGGGACGGAATCGATGTGAATCATTTAGAAAATATAAATGGACAGATACCAATGATACTTAATAAATATCATTCCGGTTCGAATCACTTAAGCGCGTTGGTTGATAATATATCACAAACATGCGGTAGTAAAATCGAAAATTCAGCTTATTGCGCGGTTCAGACTCGTGGTGTTACTGTGGGCCAGCGTGAAGGTTCATTTGCCGGAAATAATACAATCAATATTCTGGATCCGGTGATGAATGTATTGCGTTGGAAGAATCTGTGGCCTTTGAATAATGACGAAAAGACAGATCAGAAGAAGCGATAAATCATGCCGTGGAAAGTAGAAAGGATAACATCTATGGAATTCTATCAGTATGCAACCGGACGGGCGCGAAAACAAGGTTACGGTTTTCAATACAGCACTGAAGGAATCCCAATATCAAACAAAACGTATTCATCATTTCGGGATATCGTTGGTGCCCCGGACAACACTATCGTTTATGAATTGTATATTATAGATGGTAAAGACGGTGTCAGTTATCCTGTCTTGGTTTGTTCAAAACAAATCGCGGTAATTGGCTCACGCGCGTGCTTTTCGCATGCCTTGATAGGAACAAACGGTTTCAATGGCGACTTCAACAGCTTATTTGCTCTCTTGAAGCCGGATACTTTTTTAGATCATGACAGCTTTTTACAACTTGAAAACCAAAAAGAAGCCCATCAGCCTTTTGATTATGCCCGCTTGCCTATTGAAGCAAGCTGTACAGAAGAAGACATGAATTATCAGACCAATTCAGAGGCTATGGAACAAGCTCTGGTATATTTATGGAAGTGTGCATCTCATCCGGAATTGCCACCGGCAGCGATAGCAATTACCAATGTTGACACATTGACACAAATCCATGTATTTTGGGATGTGCTTTTTTCCGCATTGCCACTGGCAGTTCAAAGAAAAATCGGCTTGGTATTTGGTTCTGAATGGAAACGAAAAGGCAGCTTTCCTTCTCCGGAACTACGTTGTCTGGTTATTTCCGATACAGCAGGGGTAACAGAACCATTGTTTGATCTGAAGACTGGTCGCACGGTGGTTAGCCGGAAACAGGTGGACGATACAGATCGAATCATCGGGAAATTGTTACTGCAAGGAGAAAGACCAAAGTATTATCAAAACGTCTGTCAGAAATGTCCTGAAACAGATGGAGACTATGATCTGCTGAGAATCCTGGTTGAATTACACACCAATTTGGCAAATGAAAATACAGAAGAATACACATCACTCAGGGATATCCTGAATGCGTTGTCCAAGCATCTGTCAGACAGATATGAAATGGATGAGAAGAGAATTCGGGTTTGCTTGCAGAATGTGATTACTGATACTGTTGCAGCCTGGACTAAAATGGTTGTAAAGACCAACGATGAATATGCAGAGTTTATCCGTTTCGCCAGCAAATACCGCGACATCCAGGAAGTTAAGGAAGTTTTACTGGACATACCTCAAATCAGTTCACAGGATCGAAAAGCAACGTTTAATACATTAATTGATCAAATGCTTGAGAATGACTGTGAGAAACCATTACTTGAGGAACTGCTGAACAAAAATCTGAGTGAACCGCTGACAGACATCCAGAAGTCCGGCGACTGTGTCAGATCATGGATAGAAAGCTGTCCCAAAGTGCTCCGGGCTCATGGAACGGACTTTTGCAAAAAAATTGATCGGGAGATCCTGCTTGATAAAACATTCATTCATGATTGGTTGAGATGTTGGATACCGGAGTCATCGGATAACGGAGAGCTTCTGTACAAACTTCCCTGGGAGGAAAAAGACAGAGATATATTATGCTCCCGCCTGATTGAAATAGCCGGAGAAAATGATGACCAATTGTACGCTTTGTCGGAAGAACTGAAAAAGAATCAAAAACCAGGCGATCCGATAGCCGATTTATCAAACAGTAATATAATCCCTAAATTAGCAGGCAGGATTTTTGAAATACGTCATGATCGTGCAAAAAAGAATGAGAATGCCGAAACCTGGCGCAAATATTGCAACAGCCTACAAAAATGCAAATTTGACAAGGAATCGTTACTTGATTTCCTGACAATAACGAAAAATGTTACGTGGAACGGAAACTGGAAAGACAATAACAGTAAAGTTACCGGTGAATTGATAAAGCAGGCGAAGGAACAAGATGTTAAGCTGACTGATCCGGATATAAAGACAGCAATTTTCCAACTATTTGAACTATGTCCGGATGAAAATGAGATGGTTTCTATATTGGAACTGCTGGATTATGAGTTCCCGGACGGTGAATACAAACAATGGGTGAAGATTGCTCACGGCGAATATCTTAATGATATCAGAGAGCATATTGCCGGTTGCGATACCATCGAGAATCTGATAGCTTATAGAAGTTATGGATTTACAGAGAGCTGTCAGAAACTGCGGGATACGGGAAAACGGAATGGAACGGATCTTTGGGCCAAGTTAGAGTCAAAAGAAGATATTGTCAGCGCACTTCGACAAATAATGAAAAAGAAGTCATTCGCTTCCCTGACCAGTATTCAAACGATTGAAGAAATACAAAGAAGAGCGCAAGAAGGAGACTGGGCTTTTAAAATCATTGAGGATGAACTGTGCAGAAATAACATGCTTTACAGAGCAAAGCAATGGGTTGAAAGGCAATCTGCGGAAGATCACGGATTGGCAGCAGACTCTGATATACTGTCAGGTTTGGACCAATGCAGAGACATAGCAACCAGAAAGGCGCTGGCTGAATATATAGACAAAGTAAGGGGAAAATTGTTCGCTCACAATCAACAGTCAGAACGCCGAAACACATATCATTCGGTAACTGTTGAATTGCTTACCAGCCAGGGAAGCGACTACAGTGACAGTTGGGTAAAGTTGTTGGGGAAACCAGAAGACTTAAAGGACAATATTGGATGGTTCGCGCATAAAATACAATGGCTGACCAGAATTATTGGACCGGAGGTGCTGAATACTTCAGAGAATATGAGGGATTCGCTTGCTTCTGTTATCGAGAAAAAGTATAAACCAGCAAAGAGTTTCCTTGAAGAGATCGAAAAAAAAGGCTTGCGTGAAAGGAATATTTCTCAGATCGATTGAGAATAATTTATCACTTATATTATAAGAGGAGGTTCTATTTATGAAGGGAAAAGTTTCTATTGTAAGAATTATTCTGGTATTACTCAGTGTCGCAGCATATGCATTTTTGCCATTTGTGGCCTTAAAACTGTTGACGTTCACTGTTTTTGGTCAGACCGGCATTCGCCTGGCATCCATAAATACAATCATGATTATTCCTTATATTCTTGGACTGATCGAGATTGTATGCCTGCTTTATGGACAGCGTAACCTGACCAGGGTTTTTGCCGGTGCGGCCATTGTGTTTGCGATTGTGAGCATGCTTTGTATCAAAGATATTATGCTACACGGTAATTATGGCTATGTTTATGATCTTATTCAGCTCGCACTTCCGATTATTCAAAAAATACCGTTTATTCAGGATACTAAGTACGCAGCTTTACTGACGGCGGAAAACGCAGACATGTTCCTGAATACAGCCGCTCAATTTTTCATTAGTTCGACCGGTTTCTGGACTTATTGTATTCTTCAGTTCCTGGTTGCTATTTTGCCTGCTCGCTCTCTTGCTTCAAACAAGAATAAAAACCAAGGGAATATTGACAAGGATGCGGATGAAAATGATGATAACGACGTTTACTGATTAACCAGTTCAGAAAGGCTGATAATCGTGAAGAAAGTTTGCTGTATTGCACTGGTCCTGGGCGTATTATTTGCATTGTTAGCGGGAGCTTCAGCAGAAAGTTCAGATGTTGCAATCGAAGATAACGGTTTAGTTATTGCGCTGATTGCGAATGATGCGTTTGCCAGTGCCGATGTTTCATTGAAATCAGATATCGAAGCATTAATCTTGATTGCTGAACAAAGTGGTAAGTCAGTAAAGGTCTTTGGTCCTTCCACAAATTATAACGCTAATGTGTTATATACTACAGAAAGTATCAGAACTCCTGAAATCTCATTGGCAGAGTACTCTGATGACAGACCCGCTGGTTATTTGTTGAAGTATTCGTTACAACAAATATGTTCGGAAACTTCTCGTACAATGATAATCACCGGAAGTATTCCGATCGATGCCGGTAAGAATCCGAATGAACAGCAGCTCTATGAGAGTAGGAATTTTCAATGGCAGAACAGACAGACAGATATTGTTCCGGTGACTGAGACGGGTGCATCTGTGATTCAGGATATCCTCCATGTGTATGCACCAACTCTTGATTTATCCGGATGGAATTTTACTGAATATTTGGAAGACAACAAAGGACCATATCTCGTAACATTCTTAAAAGATCTTCTTGGCGAAGATGATATCCGGGTGCAATACGGCGAAACAGACGAAGCTGAGGATACCGCGACAATTTCTATACCTTACACACAGATAAAAAATGCATTTTTGTTTATTGAAGGTACCTCACTTGGAAATTCATTACAAATAACTTCACCAGACGGATGTGTTTATACAGTTTTGTTCAATCACCCATCAGATGATTTTGAAGAACAATCGGTGGAAACTGTTCCTCAAACAAAAGTTTTGTATGCCAAGAAATGCACTGACAAGTATAATCATGAATTCACGGCTGTCAAATTACCCGAGACTGACACGGCACAATGTGAAACCAATTGGTCAGTTCGCACTGTTGATAGTCCAGATGGTGAGGGTCTTGAAACTCAAACAGTTCATAATATATCAATTTCTTTGTACTATACACCTGACACACATATTTCGACTGAGTCATTACTTGATTTTTCGGTCAGTGGTTCGTTCTTTGATGACGGTGACGAACTGACATTCAATGAGAATATTGTATTTGTGGAAAATACACAGACACAACGCTGGCAGTCTGTTGATCAAGTCTCATTCGCCAAGAATGAAGAAATCAGGATATTCCTTTCTGATTCGCCGGAACTGAAACATTATTTGACACTTTATCCGAATCTGGTGCCAGTGTGTTCATTATGCGGTACTGAGACAAATGTGCAGTTGAAAGATAATCGATATTTCTCATTTGTACCATCAAAATCAGGTAAATATATACTTGAAATTTGCCTGCCGGGAGAAATCGCATCAGAGAATATTGTTACATGTAGATTTGAACTGGATGTTCAGAATCACGCACCTGAAGTCGTATGTGCTGAAGAACAGCCGATGATCAGTTTATGGGAGCAGTATCCTGAACATATTCAGGACATCGATATAAAGGGTTGTTTCTATGATGCAGATCCCAAGGACGAATTAACATTGACTATTGCGTTAAGCGGTGAAGAGCCGACTTCGAATGAAATTTCTCTGGTTGGTAATGCAGGGACAGCCACCTATGATCCTGAAAATGACAGAATCAGAGTCAAGATTACCAATACGCCTCAGGAATCAGTAAGTCTTGTCGTTCGCGCTACAGATACTGAAGGGCAAGCAGTGGATACCCCAGTTACCCTCCAATATCCGTCTCTTGAAGATGAATTGGACAAGAATCTGAGCGTAACAGCGACAAATATACTGGAGAATGATATCCTGCGTTCTTCTGAGCTAACTATTGATGTTATTTGCAATTATGGTGGTGAATACGGTGATGATGTAAAGCACTTTGTTGATGATTATGTCAAGTGCGCTATTGGCATCAGTAATCCGAATATCAGCGCAATTTCATCGCCCAAAGCCGATTGCGAACTCAAAAACCCCGGTAACGATGAAATCAAGCAATATTCAGCTGTATTGCCACTTCCGGAACAAGCAGGGGAATATCAGTTACATTTTTACATGTATACCGATGAAAATGAGGTTCTTGGATGGGAAAATTCATATTCACTCGGTACTGTGAATGTCATTAATAATGCTCCTGTTATTGGTGAAACCACTGATGATGCTAGAGAACAAACACTTTATGTAACGAGTCCACAATTGGCAAATTTTGATCTATCATTCATAAATGGCAATATTACTGATGATGAGAATGAAAGAATTTTCTGCCATATAAAAATTATTAATGAAAAAGGCGGCCCGCGAATCATTGATTCGAGTAATATTGTCGTAAAGACAGATGACACGCGAACCAATGAATATGAATATAAACCCAATTACCAAGTGCCTCAATCCATTACTTTCTCCGAATTTGGGGATTATGAAATTCATATTCAGGCAAGAGACAATGAAAACCTTTATTCCGCAGAACTGGTGTATAGAATACACATTGTGAGTCTGTTTGCTGTTATTGGTATTTGTATAGCTGCCTTATTGCTCTTGACTTTGCTGACAGTGAGCGTGATATGGCTGTGCAAGCCTAAGTTTAATGATAAGCAAACAGTAACAATTACTGTATCTCCAGAGCATGACGACATTGAAAGCCATACTTTCAGTTTGAAAGGGAAAAAGAGAATCGCGCTTGGCTGTACTGCACAATGCTTCGAAAAAGTACTTCTGACACAGGATGAATGGAATACACTGAACAATGCATTTGTAGTACCGGGAAAAGACAAGGCTTCGGTCGTTTATAAAAAAGGTACAAAAGCATGCTCATCAGTTCGTATTGATGTGAAATAAGAAGCAACTGATTGTGTATATATTCCTTGCGGAGATTGTGAATGTGAATGTCAACGAATATTTGAGATTGTAATCCACGAATATATCCCGACATTTCGGCTGAAATGTCGGGTGCTTTTTTTATGACGAACATATCCGGTGGCATTGATTTAGCGTAATACTTCCCATAATGACGGAACATGCGGGCAGGCCATTTTCTTTCTGGCGGCGCGGAGCTCCACATAGCAGCCGCACTCACCGCAGGTACCGCGATTCAGGGAAGGGCAGGACCGGCAAAGGTCCAGCCTTTTTTTGTATATGTCCGGATCCGCGCGATCTTCCTCCGGGATCTGTGCAATGCGTTCC
>JAZUFB010000057.1:0-4851 GCA_045640475.1 Clostridia bacterium | reverse complement strand
ATCTTGTTGTATACTCCACTTAAGTGCAATATCACTCATTGACGAAGAGGAGTAGGTTGCTGACGCGGGCAGAGAAAACGGTTCGCCGGCTGAAAGACCGTTACGCTGTGACAACCGAAGGTCGCTTCTGAGAGCACGGGATGAAAGAAAACATTCAGTAGTTCCGTGCGGGTACGCCCGTTACAGCGTCAGAGGCAGACAAAATCTGCGAATTTAGGTGGTACCACGGAAATTCCGTCCTTTAGAGGGCGGATTTTTTTGTTATCCGGTATTTCTGAACGTGGGAACAGGAAGACTGGAGGATGCCAGGACAGAACGGAGGGAAACAAATGAACGGAATGGATATGGAAACAAAATTCAATCCACAGGCGATCGAAGACAGTATCTATCGTGAGTGGGAAGAAAACGGAGCGTTTGTGGCCAAGCGTGAAGAAGGCAAGAAGCCTTTTACCATCGTTATGCCGCCGCCCAATATTACCGGTCAGCTGCATATGGGCCACGCGATGGACTGCATCCTGCAGGATGCACCGATCCGCTATCACCGCATGAAGGGTGATCCGACCCTTTGGCTGCCCGGCACAGACCATGCCGCGATCGCAACCGAAGTGAAGATCGTGGATGCTATGCGCAAGGAAGGTCTGACCAAGGAAGGCATCGGTCGCGAAGCGTTCCTGGAAAGAGCCTGGAAGTGGAAAGAAGAATACGGCGGACGTATCGTACACCAGCAGCGCCGGATGGGCGTGAGCTGCGACTGGAGCCGTGAACGCTTTACGATGGATGAAGGCTGCAGCAAGGCTGTGCGCGAGGTGTTTGTGCGCCTGTATGAAAAAGGCCTGATCTACCGTGGACAGAGAATGATCAACTGGTGTCCCGCCTGCCAGAGCGCTCTTTCCGACGCGGAAGTGGAATACAAGGAGCAGGCAAGCCATCTGTGGCACATCCATTATCCCGGCGCGGACGGCAGTGAAGGCGTGATCGTGGCGACCACCCGTGCCGAATCCATGCTGGGCGATACCGACGTGGGTGTGTACCCGAAAGATGAACGCTACACGGATCTGGTGGGCAAAAAGGTGATCCTGCCCCTGGTGAACAAAGAGATCCCTGTGGTGGCGGATGATTATGTTGAAATGGACTTCGGTACCGGCGCGGTGAAGATGACCCCCGCCCATGACCCGAACGACTTTGAAGTGGCGCAGCGCCACAACCTCGAGATCATCTGCGTGACCAACGATGACGGCACCATGAATGAAAATGCCGGTATCTACGCGGGCATGGATCCGCTGGAATGTCGCAAGGCAGTGGTGGCGGAACTGGAACGTCAGGGCTATCTCGTGAAGATCGAAGACTATACCCACAATGTCGGCGTGTGCTATCGCCACGGAAATACCAATGTGGAACCGCGCCTGAGTGAACAGTGGTTCGTGAAGATGCAGCCTCTGGCTGAGCCGGCAATCAAAGCCGTGCGTGAAGGCAAGACCCGATTCCTGCCTGACCGCTTCAGCAAGATCTACTACAACTGGATGGAGAATATCCGTGACTGGTGTATCAGCCGTCAGCTGTGGTGGGGCCACCGGATCCCCGCGTGGTACTGCGAAGACTGCGGCAAGATGACCGTGAGCCGTGAGGATGTGACCGTGTGTCCCGAGTGCGGCGGAAAACACCTGAAGCAGGATGAGGATGTGCTGGACACCTGGTTCTCTTCCGCCCTGTGGCCTTTCTCCACGCTGGGTTGGCCGGACCAGACCGAGGATCTGAAGTACTTCTATCCCACGAACATGCTGGTGACCGGTTACGACATCATCTTCTTCTGGGTAGCCAGAATGATCTTCAGCGGCATTGAAAACATGGGTGAGACTCCGTTCGAAACCGTGCTGATCCATGGCCTGGTGAGAGACGAACAGGGCCGTAAGATGTCCAAGTCCCTCGGCAATGGCGTGGATCCGCTGGAAGTGATCGATGAATACGGCGCGGATGCGCTGCGCTTCAGTCTGGTGATGGGCGTGAGCCCCGGAAACGACACCCGCTACAGCAAGGACCGTGTGGAATCCGCCCGAAATTTTGCCAACAAGATCTGGAACGCCAGCCGCTTTGTGTTGATGAATGTGACCGAAAGAAAGCCCATCGATGTGGCGAAGCTGGATGCCGCTGACAAGTGGATCCTGACCCGGCTGCAGGACGCGATCACGAACATCTCCGAGCATATGGAAGACGGTGAATTCGGTCTCGCGGCGACCAAGATCTACGATTTCGCGTGGAGCGAATTCTGCGACTGGTATATTGAACTGAGCAAGGCCCGCCTGCTGGGCGAAGACGGCGAAGGAAAGGATACCGCACGCGCAGTGTTGCTGTATGTGCTGGAGAACCTGCTGAAGCTGCTGCATCCCTTTATGCCTTTCCTGACCGAGCAGGTGTACAAATATCTGCCGGAGACCAAAGGTTTCCTGATGCTGCAGAAGTGGCCCGAAGTGAAGGCGGAATACACCTTTGCCGAAGATGAAGCGAAGATGCAGGGTGTGATGGAAGTCATCCGTACGATCCGTAATCTGCGCAGCGAAATGAATGTGGCCCCCTCCAAGCGGACTCATCTGCTGTTTGTGCCTGCTGAAGGCTGGGACGACGTGATCATGGCCGGTGATACTTACTTCCGCAGACTGGCCGGCGTGACTCAGACCGAGATCGTGAAGGATCGTACCACGGTGACCGAAAAGACCGTAAACGCGGTGACGACGGCCGGCGAACTGCTGATCCCGCTGGGCGAACTGGTGGACTTTGCGGCAGAGATCGCCCGCTTGCAGAAGGAACTGGATAACCTGAAGAAGGAAGCAGAACGCGCACGCGGAAAGCTGAGCAACCAGGGCTTTATCAGCAAGGCACCCGAAAACCTGGTGCAACAGGAAAAGGATAAGCTGGAAGCCAATCTGGTGAAATCGGCCGCAATCGAGAACCGTATCCGCGAGCTAAAGGAAAGTTTATGATGACAGCAGAGGAAGTTATCGGAAAAATTCACGCGTCCAGAGAGACCGGGCGAAAATCCGGACTGTCCAATACCGCGGAACTGATGACCTTCCTGAACTGTGAACCGTCGGTGCCGGTCATCCATGTGGCCGGCACCAACGGAAAGGGAAGTATCTGTGCCGTTACGGAATGTGTCCTGCGCCACGCCGGATACCGGACGGGGCTGTATACTTCTCCTTTTTTGCAGGTATACAACGAACGGATCCGGATCGACGGACGGCCTGTTGACGACTCGGAACTGGCGGAAGCCGGGACAGAACTGTTTGAAGCGGTGGAAAAGCTGAACGCGGAACGCGAACATTGGTTTACCCCCTTTGAACTGGGAACAGCATTGGCTTTTTTGATCTTCCGGCGGCAGAAAGTGACGGCGGCTGTAATCGAAGTCGGTTTGGGCGGACGTTTTGACGCGACAAATGCGATGAACCGTGTAACAGTGTCGGCTATTGGCGCGATCGGGATGGATCATACGCAATTTCTTGGCAATACGTTACCGGAAATTGCCTTTGAAAAGGCAGGCATTATGAAGCCGGGTACGCCTGTGGTCTGTCATCCTGCCAACCGGGAAGTGGCGGATGTCTTTTGTGACATCGCCGGACAGAAGGGTGCGATCCTGCGACAGACAACGACGGACATGATCCGGAATGCTGTATGCACGGCATATGCCAGCCAAGCGGACTTCCGTGTCGGCCGGTTATGGATCCCACGACTGATGATCTCCCTGCCGGGAAGACATCAACTGACCAACGTTCTGACAGCACTGGGCGTGATCGGCGAACTGGCAGAAAAGGGATTGAAGATCAGTATCCCCGCCATCCGCGCGGGATGTGCGGATGTTTTCTGGCCCGCACGACTGGAATGGGCTGAACCGGGCTTTCTGATCGACGGCGCGCATAATGTCCAGGGAATTACTGCCTTGACCGGGTTTGTGAAAGAACAACTGGCAGGACGTCGCAGGATCCTGCTGTTGGGCGTACTGGCAGAAAAAGTGACCGATGAGATGCTGGACATGATCTGCAGCATGGGTGAACGTGCGGTGACCGTGACACCTGACTATGCTTCACGGGCACTGTCCGCTGAAAAACTGGCAGAGATGCTCAATACGCGCGGGCTACCTGCAACGGCTGCCGGAACGATCGAAGAAGGGGTAGCCGAGGCACGACGGTTGGCCGGAGAGGACGCGGTGATCATTGCATGCGGGTCGCTCTATTTTGTAGGCGGTCTGCGTACTGTGCTGGGGTTGAGACCCTGAATGAATGGACCCTTCAGAAGTGAGGAAAGATATGGAATTTGTGCATGAACCCGTACTGCTGAACGAAGTCGTGGAATGGATGGCGCCCAAAGCTGGCGGTGTATACTGCGACGGAACGCTGGGCGGCGCGGGACATACCCGGGCGATGATGGAAGCTGCGGACGGAAAGGCGACCCTGTATGGGATCGACCGGGATATGACCGCAATACGTGCCGCGTCAGAAAAGATGGCAGCGTACGGGAACTTCAAACCGATCCATGGCAACTTTCATGACGCGAAAGCCCTGCTGACTGAAATCGGAGCTCCAATGCTGGACGGTGTGTTCCTGGATCTCGGCGTTTCGAGTCCGCAATTGGATGTGGCTGAGCGTGGATTTAGCTATCATGAGGATGCACCGCTGGACATGCGCATGGATCAGACAAGCGGCATGACCGCCGCGGAACTGCTGAATACCGCGAGCGAACGGGAGATCCTGGGCTGGATCCGGGATTATGGCGAAGAAAAATGGGCAGCGAGGATCGCGAAAATCATATGCGAACATCGCGAAGTGAAACCGTTTGAAACCACTTTTGACTTGGTGAAGGCAG
>JAZUFB010000056.1:0-4280 GCA_045640475.1 Clostridia bacterium | reverse complement strand
GTTTTCTTGCCAACAGCATACAGATCATCAAAACTGGGATCTTTTCCATTTCCATTGATCGTTGTAGCGTGTTCACCGAAATAGGTAGTGCTCCATGTCAGATCATATGCCGGTGATAAATGCCAGCAATCATGTTCATCGTCAAAGATCCAGCTGAAATTTTTGGCGTGATCGTCTCTGTTATGCGCAAAAACATTGAAACACATTCTTCTGTACATCTGTTCAATATCTTTATTATTACTTCTCGACAATATTACAGTCATCTTCATTAGTGTGTGATAGTCAAATGAAGAAGTCCTCCAATCGGTTTCCAATAATGCAGCAGCAGTAAGCATATGCTTCCTGATAAATTGATTTTCCTTTTTCTCTCTGTCAAATCTTCTGCTGGCAAAATATCCGCTGCATATTTCGGAGCTGATTAGCTTTGTTTCCGGACAAGTAATTCCGCATTGAACTGCACAGTCAGCATATTCCTTTTCCATAATTCCGACATCAGTCATATCTCCTGAAGCAGGAAACTTGATGATCCATTCATCATTAACAACCTTTGGTCTGGCTCCGCCGCTGCTTCCTCCCAACCTGAAAATACAATCAAGATCTTCCGTTTCCTGATGATTCAGGATATTGTGGCAATGAGTTGCCATTGTATCAAGATCGGTCATTTCACTTTCAGTGATAAAATCGGTAACCGGTCTGTATTCAAGAGCTCCCATACCGGAAGATCCTACAATACTTAATCGGTCCAGGACATTGATTTGATCTGTATTTTTGCCGGAGGATGCAATCATCCTGTCAACAAGTAATCGCCCCCAGGCATCCGGCAGACTATCCGCAAATACTCCCCATAATCCGTCAAATATCATTTTGTCGGGTACGAATAATTCTTTTCTGCACGGAAGAGAAAACGGACTGATAGCAAACCCGCTTTCAATCCATTCATCTGAGTATTCGAATGCTACCCGATGATTTGGCAAAATTGCCAGCAGACCTGCTTTTTGATCATGATAATATACTTCAACTTTTTTGATCATATATTCTCCTGTCAGACAACATCTGTATACTCAACGCTCAATCATAAACGAGAGCTTTCTCTTAATACTTCATCAATATTACTGTACTTCACTTCAGTGAAGAGATTACGGATATCATTTTCACAATCGAGCGCTACAGCAATCTTTGTCAAAGAAATCAATGAAATCTGCCCTGTAGTCTCAAATCTTTTGATGCTTCCGAAGCTGACATTACTTCTTTCACTTAACTGCTGCTGCGATAAGCCTTTTCTTTTACGGACAGCTATTAACCTTTTTGCAATTCCGATGTTGATTTCTTCCGGAGTTTCCCATATAAATCCCATATCACTCACCTGTATAATATATTATCTATTATTAATAATTAACCATTAGAATGTATAATATATTAACCACTGACATTATACATTATTAATCCCAAAACGCAAGAAAAACCAGCGATATCTTCATGACATCACTGGTTTTCATGCTATCTCCAAATTCCTGTTGCTTCGCGCGGCCCCGCTGCGCCCTTACCACCCTTATTTTTCGAGGTACTCGAAAAATTCCGGGCAGATCCACGTTCCGCAGGAACAGATTCTTTCTCCGTCAAGAATAAACTGATACCGGATTCCGTTATCCATGATCAGAATCATCTGATCACCGGTAGAAACGGCTCCGCTGTTTTCCATGGTCGCGTATTCCTTCAGCAATGTTCCGATTTCACGGATCTTTTCAGCATCAGTAATGCTTTCACGATTGCTGAACTCAATAGTGACTACATGATCAAAATCCGGAATGATATCCTCAAACTTTTCGCCGGCCAGTAAGCCTTTGTTTTCAATGCTGACTCTTTCGAATACAACATTCTTTTCCTCATATTCGGCAGTTACAAAGGACTTGTTCATTCCTTCGATAAACATAAGCTTCGTGCCGTCTGTCAGGAATGTGCTTCCGCAAGCCAGATCATTTTCAAGCAGATCAGTATATTCACCGCTGTAAGTGACTTCGCCGGCTTCGTCTCCAAGTTTCAGACTTCCCTTTTCAAACACGTCACCGGTCAGACGATAGAATTTACCGTCTGCAGCGACCAGCTGCAATTCAGCGGAAGCCGCGGTTTCTCCGCCGGGAATGGCATTCAGGAAGATACCGGCCTTGGGATCACGATCCGCCACTTTCATGCTTTCCGTATTGATCTTCGTACTGGCCAGAACAGGCTTTTCTTCGGATACAACATAATTACCCGCAACCATATCGTTGATCACAGGGAAACTTTCTTCCGTGTCAGTGTTATCCTGCTGGGCAAAACCGGAACCATCGGGTTTGGCGGTTTCAGTGATTTTCGGGATCAGTACGGAAGCACAGATCAGTACCGCCAGACAGCAGCACATCGCCGGTACAAAACGCAGCCACCCTTTTTCTCTCCTGGCTCCCTCTTTGGGGGAGCTGGCGCGCAGCGCCTGAGAGGGCTTACCGTCCTCTGCTTCCAGCATACTGTTAGCAGCTTTATATAAAATCTTCTTTCTTAACTCTTCCGTGGCTGACAGTCCGGCAAGCATGTCTTCCGTGACTTGTTTCAGTTCTTCAGGCTTCTTCACGGTCATCATCCACTCCTTTCATGGCGTTTTCCAGTCTCTTTCTTGCTCTGGACAATCTGGAGGAAACAGTTCCTTCGGAGATATCGAGCATATCTGAGATCTCTGTAATACCATATCCCTGATAATAGAACAGGAGGACCACTTCCTTGAAGATTGCCGGAAGCGCGTTGACGGATTCAGCCAGGGCTCTGGATTCCGTCATGCTTTCGATTCTGTCCTTATCAGGGAACAGTTCAAACTTCGGATGTCCGAGCACAACTTTCTTCACCCAGGCGCTTCTCCAGTGATCCCGGCATTTGTTCAGAGTCACCTTCAGGAGCCATGCCTTTTCATGATCTTTGACCAGCTGCGGCTGGGTTGTGATCAGTTTGATGAACACTTCCTGTGTGATATCTTCCGCCTGCTGCTTATTACCAAGGTAATAGTATGCCACTCTCAGAATATCTGTGGCGTACATGGAATATAGTTCTTCAAAACCCAGCTGTGAAACTTCGCCGTTAACCGTTTCGATCTCAGCTTGAATTTCTTCGGCGGTCCCATTCCGTTCCGCTACACTCATAAAACGTATTTCCTTTCCGTTAACATCCCGAATTGTAATAATAATTTTCGGGAAATAATTTATTCTCCAAATAAAATATTCATATAGTCTTTCTTGATCATAATGATTCGGATCACCTCAATCCGGTCATCCTTAACACGGTAAAATACTTTATATTTCTTAAAATTCACAGAATAGAAACCAGTGAACAATCCTCTGTATTCAAGTGGAATTCCTGAAAGTGGATATTCTTTCTTGCTCCTGATCTGATCAAGTAATTCACTTATATATCGTTCTGTTGTTTCTACGTCTCGTGAAGCTTCATATACTTCATCCCATACAGAATCCAGATCTCTTCTTGCCAATGGTGTAAAACGAATGGAATAGCTCATTTAATCTCATTCTTTCTGTTCTGAAAATGATTCATGATTTCTTCTTCAGTTAACCATCTTTCATCATCAGCGGAACGGATACCGGCATTCAATTCACACATAAGCTGAATCATTGCTTCAGCCTTCTGGAAATGCTCTTCATCCTCTATATCACGTATTGCAAATGCTCCATGTCCATTTTTAGTCAAATAGACAGGTGAACCCTTACTGACTTTTTCCAGTACCGTGCCATAGTTCCTAAGATCAGATACCGGGGCGATCGTGGTCATATCCACACTTCCTTTCGACTAATTTGTAGAAACATTATATCACCTAAATTAAATGTATTCAAGCTCCGCTACGCCACTCTTCCCCTGTATCTTCCACCCTCGTATCTTATTTACTGGCACGACTCCGTCGTGCCCTGGTGCCATAGGCACCCTGGTGCAGCGCAGCTGCACACTTTTCACCCTTCCCTCTAAGCAACTCTCTCAACCCTATCGCAATTCCATCCTCGCTCGCCTTCGGCACCACGTACTCCGCGATTCTTTTAAGCTCCTCCGGCCTCGCGTTCCCCATGACCACCGGATGCCCCACATACTCGAGCATAGCCAGATCGTTATTGCTGTCTCCGAATCCCCAGGAACCTTCTTTTTTGATTCCGTATTTCTGTAATACCAGTTCGATCCCTGTAGCTTTACTGTAGCCTTTCGGAACCATTTCAGACAGACACCCGCCGCGGTCGATACGTGTCAGAATCGTCCCT
>JAZUFB010000055.1:0-17519 GCA_045640475.1 Clostridia bacterium | reverse complement strand
CGCCGACCATGGTGTCCGTGTGACCGTCCACCACAGCAAACAGGTCGTTCACGGCAGCGTTTTCCTCCCGCGCGACCTTTTTCAGGATGTCGTTATAGAGTCCGATATCGCGGTGATCCGGGATCAGCGTGGGCGTGGTCGTGGCGATCACGATCGTAAGGTCCGGATTCTCCGTCACCTTTCTCAATACACGGCACAGGCGATGGCAGGTCTCCTCATACAGGTCCGGCGGGGTAAAGTGGCGACCTTCCTGGTAGTCATCCCCCATGTCCCACAGACCGCAGTTCCACTGCACGATATCCGGCTTGGGCAGCTGCGGCAGCCAGAAACGCAGCGAGTTCAGCGTATATCCGGACCAGCGCCCGTTTTCCTCCGGGCCGCTCACTTCCGCTTCGCCCGCCAACATCTCCGCCACCACCGGCTGGACCTGCATCCTCACAGAATCACCCAGCAACCAGATCTGTTTCATTCTGCCGCCTCCTCAGCACATATTTGATCATTTTGATCACTTTCAAGGCAAATTCCCCATCAATTTGATGGTTTTCCGAAATTTCGATCTTTTTCCTGTTTTCTTGTCATGGCCAGGATCATCAGTGCGCTTCCGCATGCGCTGACAACGATGCCCACGGTGATCAGGCTCCCAATGCCCAGGGTATCGATCATCTGTCCACCGATCACGCCGGAGATCACATTGGCCGCCGTCAGCGTCATACCCGCGTAGGTTTGGCCCTTCGCGCGATCCTTTTCCGGGATCGTTTCATTCACATAGTACACGATCGCCACGCACAGAATGCCCCAGGCGAACATCTGGCACGCCTGCGCCAGGTCGAACGCAAGCACCGACCGCGCGATTGCGGACAGGATCACCTTGAGTGTAAAAACAATACCACTGAAGCAAAGCAGACCGGTGATCCGGAAATGCTTGCGATAGAACGCGAAGCACAGGACTGTCACCAGTTCGCACACCGCGGCGATCGCGGTCGCTGTTCCCATCTCCGCGCTGCCCGCGCCAAAGCGGCGCACGATCTGCAACGTAAACGTGTTGAGCACGGAATGGCCAAAGTAGATCATCGTCAGCGCCGGCAAAAGGATCAGGAACACAGGATATTCCTTCAAAAACGCGATGGGACCAGTCGCCTCATCCGCAATCTTCTCCCGTTTTCCGTCCTCCATACCTTTCAGCGGATAGGTCCCGGCCATGACCACAACGATCCCCGCAGCGATCGCGACCGTCAGCGGAACCGTATAGAGCGGCAGTTTCGCCGCCAGTTCCCCGATGCCCCACGCAGCCACAGCATAGCCCAGCGAGCCGATTGCCCGGGCAGTATTGAAATTGACCGTATTCCCATGGCTCATGCTGTCCACGCCGATCACGTTCAGCAGGCTCTGGCACAGCTGCGCCACCATCACCATCAGTCCGTAAAAAAGCGCCGTCCAAAGCAGACCCAACTCAGGTATCAGGATCAACGCCAGCGCGTCCGCGACCAGCAGGCCAAAGAGCCCCGCCAACAATGCGGGACTGGTCAGACGGGGAAAACGATCCATCAGAGACCCCATCAACGGCTGCAGCAATGCCGCCAACGCTCCGCTGATTGCAATCATCAAGCCGATCTCGGTGTTTGTCAGTCCCCTGTCCAGCAAATATACACTGGAAAAAGCCACGATCCCCGCGAAACAGACCCAGAAGCAAAACTGGATCACCGCGTACCTTACCGTCAGATCTTTCCGTGCCATTCAACCATCTCCGTTCAGAATCGAATCATAGCCTTCTTTTCCCTTTTCTGTCAAGTCCGTTGACCTTTTCCTGTTCACGGATTATACTGACTCGCGTGCGGAACTGTTCCCCGAAAGAAGGTTTGCTTTTATGACGCTCCAGCTTACGGACTTTCTCATTGTTTGCCCACTGGTCTTCCTCTCCGGCTTTGTGGATGCCATTGGCGGCGGGGGCGGGCTGATTTCCCTGCCCGCTTATCTGCTGGCAGGCCTTCCGCCACATCTGGCCATCGGCACCAATAAGTTTTCATCCTCCTGCGGTACGTTGATCTCCACCGTCCGCTACTGCAAAAACAAATGTGTCGACTGGGGCTTGGCCATTCCCGGCATCATTACCTCGTTTATCGGCGCCCAGATCGGAGCCCGCCTTTCCCTGGCGGTGGACGAGTCCATCCTGCGGATGCTTCTGCTGATCGTGCTCCCGCTGGTGGCGCTATACGTCCTGTTCCGCAAGGATCTGGAGCCCAAAGACCCGAACTCTGTCCCCCGCCGCAAACAGGTCATCATCGTCTCCCTGCTGACACTGGTCATCGGGATGTACGACGGGTTTTACGGCCCCGGAACCGGCACTTTCCTCCTGCTCGTCTATACCGGTCTGTGCCGGATGCCGCTGATGAAATCCGCTGGCAACATGAAACTGGCCAATCTGGCCAGCAACATCTCCTCCCTGGTCGTGTTTCTGCTCGGCGGTCAGGTCCTGATCCCGCTTGGCGCGGCCGCCGCGGTCTTCAGCATCGCGGGCCACTGGGTCGGTGCGGGGCTGGCCATGAAAAACGGCAGCCGCTTCGTGCGGATCGTCATCCTCTGCGTCCTCGTCCTGTTATTCATCAAAGTCCTCACAGGCCAATAACTCAACCTATTCAAAAAGCCGGTCGCTTCAGGCCGGCTTTTCGTTTGCTTTCAGATTTACTCCGCGGTCTCTTCCACCGTCTTGGAACGCAGCTTCAGCCAATTTCCCCGGCGATAGTAGATCACCATCACGGTGGCGGTAATGATCCAGCTGATACCGTATACCACGCTCACCACATCGATCGTATGATTTGCCGGCACCACAAAAATCATCCACAGCACCCGGAACAGGCAGGTGCCCAGCATCACGATGATCATCGGCCTGAGCGTATCTCCCACGCCGCGGAAGGTGGCCGACAGGGCCTCCACAAAGCTCCAGATAAAGTAGAACGGCACAAACCACCACATGATGCGGATGGCATCATCAATGACCTGCGGTTCGTTCAGGAAAAGGCTGTAAGCCGGTCTCGCGATTGCCAGCAGACCTGCGGACATCACGATCGTAAACACGCAGAAAATACGGATACAGGTCCGGACCGCCTGCTTCATCCGGTCAATCTTTCCCGCGCCGTAGCACTGGCCCACAAAGGCACAAAGCGCCGTGCCCACGGCATTGCTGGTCGACCAGTAGAAGCCGTCCAGTTTGCCGGTCGCCGTCCACGCGGTCACAACGCCAGTACCAAAGCTGTTCACCGTGCTCTGGATGATCATATTGCTGATGGAATACATGGAGCCCTGCAGTCCGGCAGGCAAGCCGATCCGCATGATGCTCTTCAGGTCCGACACATTCAGCGCCATGCCCTTTAAGGTGATGCGGCAATGTTCCTTGGTCCGCATGAGGTGGATGCCCGCCAGCGCGGTACACAGGCCCATCGAGATCACAGAAGCCCAACCGGCGCCCGCGATGCCCCAGCCGAACACCGCCACAAACACCAGGTCCAGCACGATATTGGTCCCACAGCTGATGACCAGGTACATCAGCGGTCTTTTGGAATCGCCCGTCGCCTGCATCGTTCCCTGGAAGAGGTTATAGAGCAGCAGGAAAGTCGCACCGGTCATATAGATGCGCAGATAATTGACAGAATCCTCCATGATGTCTTCCGGATTCTTCAAAAAGCGCAAAAAGGCAGGCGCCGCGACATGACCAAAGGCCGTAATGGTGAACCCCACAAAAAGGCTGAACAGGATGGCCGTGTTCAGCACCCGCCGCAGCGCGGAATAGTCACGTGCGCCGTATTTCTGGGAGATCAGCACCGTCGCGCCACTGTTGAGGCCCGTAAAGAAACCGATCACCAGATTGATGACGGAAGAAGCGCTCCCGCCAACCGCGGCCAGTGCGTCATCGCCGACATACTTGCCCACAACAAAGGCGTCCGCCGTATTATACAGTTGCTGAAACAAAAGTCCCACCCAGATCGGGAAAAAGAAAGCCAGTAGCTTCTTTGTCACGGATCCCTGCGTCAGATCATTCCGTCTTTCCGTCATAACTGCTACAGGTCCTTTCCAATATCTTTATCCAACATCAAGGAATCCTAACCAAAACCACGGTCCCTGTCAAGGTGGATCTACCCTTTTTTCGCCTGATATTTTGTTCGTTTATGGATACAAAAAAGGCACCCCCGAAGGGGTGCCCGGGAAAACTGAGGATAAATTACTTAGCGGCGTTGATCGCTTCGACCTTAGCGTCGACTTCGGGCTGATAGACAGCAACGTCCCAGTTGTACAGGGTGTCGTAGCCATAAGCTTCCATTTCTTCAGCCATGGCATCCCACAGAGCTTCGAAAGCAGCGTCGTCTTCAGCGAAGAACATCTGCCAGGTGTACTTGGTCAGAGCGGTCTTCACGTCAGCACGGATCAGTTCGATGTCAGCGGTGTCAGCAGCGGGCACGAAGGGAACGCTGGGGCTGGCGAGCAGCTGGTTGTGCTGCTTCATGTAGTCGATACCATCCTTGGCGCCGTAGTGTTCTCTCCAACCGGCCGCGTAGGTGGGATCAGCAGTGGACCAGAAGCTGGCGGTGTAGATTTCGCCCAGTTCTCTGTTGGTGCAGATGGAAGCGCCGATCCACTGGTTGAGGGCGTTGAAACCATCCTGGTATCCGCCGCCGCCGTAGATTTCCGGCACGGTCAGGTTGTCCATCAGAGCGTTGGAGTTCATGGCAACGGGCTTGCCTTCTTCGTTGAATTCGTAGTTGAAGCCTTCCAGACCAGCATGCTGGATCATCATGGCTTCGTCGCCAGCGTACCAATCAAGGAATTCCATGATCTTGGCATACTTGGCATCGTCAACCTTGGAGCCAACGCCCCAGACGCGGTCGCTTCCGTAGTAGGGGTCAGCAGCAGTGTAGTACAGCTGATCCGCCACAGGCAGCAGGTTGAAGCAAGTGTCGTTGGCAATACGATCGGCGTTGTTCCAGAAGCCGCGCTCCCAGCCGTACCAGATCAGGTCGACCTGACCATTGGAGATCTTGGAGCAAACACTGTTCCAGTCCTGAGTGCCGGAATCAGGGTCAACCAGACCCATCTGATTCGCCTTATTGATGAACTTGGCAATCTTGTAGTAGGAAGCGGTCTTGTCGGTGATCTTGGTGAAGGTGTTGTCAGCCTTCAGGATCGCGGACTGCTTCAGCTTTTCTCCGTACCAGGTGGTCATATGAGTCACGTTGGCGGGGCCCATCATCTGGTCGTTGTTATCCCAGTCAGCCCACAGGGAGAAGGGATAAGCGGGATCGCCGGCTTCGTTGGTGGGGTGGATCTCGTGGATCTTGGCCAGCACGTCCAGCATGCCATCCAGGTCAGCCACTTCGGGAGCGCCGATCTGATTGAACAGATCCCAACGGACCATGGGCTGGTCGTCAGCGGCGTCAGAGGTCTTGTCGCTGGGGGAGGTGTCGGTCATTTCGGTGGGGAAGCCATAGATGGTTCCGCCGAAATCAGCGTTGTAAACGCGGATCTGGGTGTCGAATCTCTTCAGATTCACGGTGTTCTCGTATTCAGCAGTGATGTCCTTGATCAGGCCCTGTTCAACGCAGGACTTGAAGTCAGACTTGTTCAGGAGGATGATGTCGCCCAGGTCGCCATCGGCGAGGCGGGTGTAATACACTTCCTTGCCAACCTGCTGAGGAGCAATGATGTTCAGGGTGATGTTGAACTTGTCTTTCACGATCTTGCCGAACCAACCGGACTGCACGCCATGGTTGTTCGCAGCTTCGTCATAGACGATGATTTCCAGGGGAGCTTCTTCAGCTACCGCAGCACTGAAGGCACACATGGACAAAACCATGCATACAGCCAGTACCAGAGACAGGAACTTCTTCATAAAGATTTCCCTCCTTAAATAATATGATGTAAAGCAGATCTCTGCTTTCATCCGGTTTGGAATGCCGTCAGCCCTTGACAGCGCCGATCATGATGCCCTTCGTGAAGAACCGCTGGAAGAAAGGATATACACACATGATCGGGATGACAACGATGACGGTAACGGTCATACGGACCGAGGTTTCCGTCGCGGCCTGCGCGGCCAGGGCAGCAACCGTCGAGACGCTGGCGGCGGCATTGCTCACGACTGCCTTCAGCGCGGACGCGCTGTTGATGTAACGCCAGAGGATGAACTGCAGCGTGTAGTTTTCCTGACCCTTGGTCATCAGGAGCACGGTATCCTGGAAAGCGTTCCACTGGTTCACCGCGGCGAAGACCGCGATCGTGGCCAGGATCGGCTTGATAACGGGAAGGATGATGCTGAAGAACACTCTCAGCGTACCGGCGCCGTCGATTTCGCCGGCGTCCTGCAATTCATGCGGAACAGATTCACAGTAGGTCTTGCACAGAACGATGTAGTATGGCTGGATGATCGTCGGGAAGATGTAGCCCCAGAAATTGTCCGTCAGGCCCAAGATCTTCATGGTCAGGTACCACGGAATGATACCGGCGTTGATGTACATGGTCACGGTCACCAAGCGGTACCACAGTTTTCTGTGCCACATGGTCTCCCGGGTAAACATGAAACCGAGGAACGCGGAACTGATTACCGTAAACGAGGCGCCGATCACAGTCCTCAGCACGGAGATCTTCGCGGCAGGCAGCAGATCGGGCAGACGCAGGACCTGCGTGTAGTTGTCAAAATGGATGCCGTGGGGCAGGAAAATGATCTTGCTCGCCTCGCTCAGCTTGTTATCGCTGATGGAGTTGATAATCAGATAATAGAACGGATAGACACAAGCAAACGCCAACAGCGCGTAGACCAGATAAGTGACGACGGAGATCATTTTGTCCCCGAAACTCGTCTTGATTCTGGTCGGCTTGTGATTGATCAAAACTGTATCTTTCGTCACAGCGTAACCCTCCTGTACTGCTTTCGTCTCTCGTCATCACATGAAGCCTTCGCCACGGATGGCCTTGGACAGCGTATTGCTGACCACCAGAAGGACGATACTGACAACGCTCTTCAGAATACTGACGACGGTGGACAGGGGATACATGCCTCTGCCACTGTTGGCCAGGTTGTACACATACAGGTCGAGCACTTCGATGTAGTCACGGTTGAACTCGTTCATGAAGACGTAGAACTGCTCCATACCGTTCGACAGGAAGTTGGCCAGATTCAGCATCAGCAGGACGAAGTAGGTGGGCAGCAGGCTCGGGATGGTGATGTGCCAGATGATCTGCATCCGGGTGGCGCCATCGACTTTGGCCGCTTCGTACATCTGCTCGTCAATGCCGGTGATAGCCGCCAGATACATGATGGAGGCCCAGCCGGCGTTCTTCCAGGTCAGCCACAGCCATTGACGGAAGTAGATGTTATCCGTCGACCGCAGGAACTGGATCGGTTTGTCGGCAAAACCCCATTCGATCAGCAGCGTATTGACCGCGCCGTTGGCGGAAAACAGGTTGAACGCGCAGGAGAAGACCAAAACCCAGCTGATGAAGTTCGGCAGCGTCGTCACTGTCTGAACGAGCTTTTTGAACGGCTTGCACTGGATCTCGTTGAGGAAAACAGCGAAGATCATGGGGACCCAGGAGAACAGAAGAGAAATACCGCTCATCGCGAAGGTATTTCTGAGGACCCGCAGGATCGCCTTGACACGCATCGGGTTACTCACAATGGTGGTAAACCATTTGAATCCGACCCACGTATCGGGACCGATCGGCTTCGGCGGCATATAGTCATGGAAAGCGTAGATCCATCCATAAAGAGGGAAGTAGCAGAACAACAGGACCAAAATCAGGAACGGAACGATATACAGGAACTCTTTATAGGATCGAATCTTTCTTGGGTTTAGCTTTTGCACCCTACGTTCCTCCGTTTCAAGTAATTATAAACAACACAAACATAACGTATGTATATTTGTCCTTTTGTATTCTGTAATTTACCATTTTTTGCACAGGTTTGCAAGAACCATTCACGGTTAACAAAGGGTCAAAAATATCCATCCCGTTTTTCAAGTAACGAACCTTATGTCGCGTATCCCTTTATTTACAACAGGTTCACAGATACACTTATAAACAGAAAAACGAATTATCAGTGTCAGCAAATACGAAATATCGTCTACATCGGTCCCTCATTCCGAAACCTGTCCGGACATTTTCGACCGTCCCCAACCACATTCTGTTGTGGTATTTCCCCAAATTTTTTTATTCAAAATACAATAGATCAAGAAGTCATTAATTTTTTGTGTGCTTTTGTACGTACAAGCATAATTGATCTCTTTGGCATGGTCACAAACAGAAATACCTGCCGAATCCGTCCGCACACATGCGAACAAATGTCGCCCTTGCCTTTTCCGCCTTCCGCGTATATAATAGTGCCGACAAGATACGGATGTATCTTACAAATGAATAGGAGGTTTTTCCACATGAAGAAGATCGTATCCCTTCTGCTGGCTGTCCTGATGCTGGTCGGTTGCGTGTCCTTCGCCTCCGCGGAAGACATCACTCTGGACGTCATCATTTGCCAGTACGGCCCCAACACTGAAAACTGGTTCCTCGGCACCGGCATGGACGGCACCAACTTCGTCGCCAAGTTCGAAGAAGCCAACCCCGGCGTCAAACTGAATCTCCAGGTTGTTTCCTGGAACGATGTGTACACCGAAGTGTCCACCCGCATCGGCAACAACAATGCCCCTGACATCCTCAACATCGACACCTTCGCCGACTATGCCAACGAAGGCCTGCTGATGCCCGTCAGCGAGTATTGCCCCGATGATCTGTACGCCGATTTCTTCCCCTCCTTCATTGAGCAGAGCGTGATCGACGGCACCGTTTGGGCCGTTCCGGATCTGGCTTCCGCCCGCGCCATGTACTACAATGTTGACATCTTCAACGAAGTCGGCATCGAAGTGCCCACCACCTGGGCCGAACTCGAAGCCGCCTGCCAGGCGATCGTCGACTACTATGGCGGCGAAGTTTATCCCTGGGGTATCGACATGACCACCGATGAAGGCCAGGCTGCTTTCGCGTACTACACCTGGGCCAACGACGGCGGCTTCATGAAGGATGGCAAGTGGATCCTTGACTGCGACGAAAACGTCGAAGCTATCGAATACGCCATCGGCCTCGTGCAGAAGGGCTACACCAACCCCAATCCCGCCACCCAGACCCGTTATGACCTGCAGGATATGTTCGGTGCCGGCAAACTGGCCATGGTCATTGGCCCGAACTCCATCCCCAGCTACTGCAAAGACAAGGGCTACACCGTGAACTACGCCACCGCCGGCATTCCCGCGAACGAAGGCAAGACCTCCGCTTCCGTCGGTGTTATGGACCGCGTTATGGCCTTCAAGGATGAGACTGCTCCCGATCAGGCTGCCCGTAACGAAGCCATCGGCAAGTTCCTCAAGTTCTTCTACGATCCCGCCAACTATGTGGGTTGGGTTTCCATGGAAGACTTCCTGCCCGCTGTGAACAGCGCTGTTGCCGCTCTGGTTGAGGCTCAGCCCTCCTTCGCGGCCTGGCTGGATGTGCTTGGTTCCGCCAAGTTCTACAACACTTCCGAAGCCAAGTGGATCGATGTGAAGCAGGGAGTCATCGATGTTGAACAGAACGCCCTGAACGGCGGCAACGTCAAGGAACTGCTCACCGCGCTCCAGCAGAAGATTGCTGAATAATCTCTTCGTTTTCCGGAAGGGCCCGGGCAACACCGGACCCTTCCTTCTGTCTTTTCCCCTTTGTTTTCCAACGCTTTCCCGAAAGGACTGATCCCCCGTGAGTAATTCCGCCGGTCTGCCTCTGCGCAGGAAATGGGAACCCTATCTTTGGTTGGCCCCCAGTCTGATCCTGATGGCCATCTTTGTAGTCTATCCCATCCTTATCGTGTTCTCTCTGGCCTTCCGGGAGATCTCTTCCGCCGGTGTCATCGGCGGCTTTGTCGGCCTCGCCAATTTCAAAGAAGCCGTCAGTGATCCTGTCTTCGGCACCGTAATGATGAACACGCTCATCTGGGTCGTGTCGGTCGTCGGTCTGTCCACGCTGCTTGGTTTCGTCATCGCCATGATGCTCAATGTTCCTTTCCGGGGCCGCAAGATCGCGCGCAGCATCGTGGTCTTCCCCTGGGCCACCTCGCTGGTCATTCAGGCTTCTGTCTGGAATTACATCATCAAGTTTGAATACGGCAATCTCAACAATGTTCTTTTAAATCTCGGCTTCATCACCGATGCCGTTAACTTCCGTTCTTCCTATCAGATCGAATTTTTATGGGAATGTGCCTGCGGCATCTTCGTCACGGTCCCGTTCGTGACGTTCTGTGTGCTGGCGGGTCTCCAATCCATTGACAACGCGTATTACGAAGCTGCCACGGTCGACGGTGCCGGTTTCTTCACCCGGCTGCGCCATGTGACGCTGCCCCTGGTCAAACCGAGCCTCACCGTGAGCACTGTTTTGAATATCATCTACGTTTTCAATTCCTTCCCCATCGTGTATACCATCACCAAAGGCGCGCCTGCCAACAAGACGGATACCATGGTCACCTACCTCTACATGCTGGCCTTCTATGACCGGCGCAAAGGCCCGGCCACGGCTCTGTCTGTCATTGGCTTCGCCATCCTGTGCATCGCCAGTGCGATCTATATGATCGTGACCATGCGCGGAGAGGAGGATCTGTAAGATGAAGAAGAATACAGTTTCGATCCTCTGCATCGTCTCCTTCCTGCTGGCGATCCTGCTTCTGTTCGCACCCCTTTTCACTTTCAGCACCACTGCAGCCACCAAGTCTGTCATGAACGGAGTCCCGGGCGATGACGCCTGTTTGGCCGCCATCGCGGACATGGAAGCCAAAGCGGCGGACTTCACCGCAGCCACCGGGCTTGCCGCTGAAGTGCGTGAGACCGTTCAGACCGATCCGGCCAAGGTCGTTTATACCGTTGTCAGCGAGCCGTTCACCCGTTGCGGCAAAGATTTCCTTTTCTCCGGCACCTCCGCGGGTACCCTGCTTTGGGCCCTGCTCATCTGTGCGGCATTGGCTCTTGTGCTCTCCCTCCCCTTTGTTCAAACCCATCAGGATGAGCGTCATACGGCATCTGGGATCAAAACGGTCCGAACCGTCGCGCCCGTTTTCGCGCTCATCGCACTGCTGCTGGTTCCCGTCTTCGCAGCTGGCACCACAGTCGCGCTTTCCCGGATCCCGAAATTGGTGGTCAAAAACCTGTCCGAGCAGACAGAGGCTGCCGCCGCGGCGTCCTCATTCCTGTTCCGGGCACCGGATATTTCCGTGGCCAAGCAGTGGTTCCGCAATCTGAGTCTGGCCACCACGCCCTGGACATGGTGTATCGCCGGCGCTATGCTGATCCTCCTGATCGCTACCGTTGCCCAGCGGTATGACCGCATCGCGTCAAAGCTGGCCCGTGGATGCCTGTACGCCTTCATCATCGTGATGTGCGTCATCATCCTTTATCCCTACTATGTCATGTTCATCACCGGTCTCCGCTCCAACGCGGAAGCAACGGACATGAATTTCCTCCATATGTTGCCGACCGAGTGGATCTGGACCAATCTTTCCGATATCGTCACCCGTGGCGTACTGACCTTCTTGGGCAATTCACTGCTCCTGTCCTTCGGTGCGACCGCCATCGCGCTCATCTGCGGCATCCCCGCGGCCTACGCCATGGCCCGCTTTAATTTCCGGGGCAAGAAACTGTATCTCGGCTTTGTCATCATGAGCCAGATGTTCTCTCCGGTCGTCCTGCTGGTCGGCATCTCCCGCCTCATGGTTGGCATCCATCTGGACGATTCCGTCATCGGTCTGATGCTTATCAACGCGGCTTTCAACCAGGCCTTCGCGATCTGGCTCCTGCGCGGTACTTTCCTGTCCATCTCCTCTGAAATGGAGCAGGCCGCGCATATCGACGGTTGTTCGACTTTCAGCGCCATGATCCGTATCCTTCTGCCTATGGCGGCTCCCGGCATCGTGACTACCCTGATCTTCGTGTTCATCAACAGCTGGAACGAATTTACCATTTCCAACGTGCTCATCACCACCACGGCCAACAAGCCGATCACCGTCGGAATCACCCAGTTCTCCAGCTATAACATGATCGAGTGGCAGTACCTCTTCGCCTCCAGCCTGCTGGCCACCGTACCCGTCGTCATCCTCTTCATGTGCATTGAAAAACACCTTGCCGCCGGTCTCACCGCGGGTGGTGTCAAAGGCTGACGCAAGTTTCTTGTTATTCCCTGTAAAGCGTCCTGTACGGCAGGGCGCTTTCTTCCATTATGACCCTATGGAGGAAAACGCATGATCCATACCCCCGAAGCGATCCTCAAGCAATACTTTGGCTATGACTCTTTCCGCGGCGGCCAGAAGCAGGCGGTGGATGCCCTGCTGCAAGGGCAGGATGTTCTCTGTGTCATGCCCACCGGCGCGGGCAAGTCGATCTGCTATCAGATCCCCGCCATGGCGCTTCCCGGCGTCACGCTGGTCATCTCGCCCCTGATCTCTCTGATGAAGGATCAGGTCGCTTCACTGACGCGTGCCGGGATCCCCGCAGCCTATCTCAACAGTGCCCTTACGGACACCCAGTTCCGCCTCGCCCTTTCCCGCATGGCGGGCGGTGCCTATAAGATCGTCTATGTCGCGCCGGAGCGCCTGTCGCTCGATTCCTTCCGGGATCTTTGCGCACGGATGAACATTTCCCTCATCGCGGTGGATGAAGCCCACTGCATCTCCCAGTGGGGTCAGGATTTCCGTCCGGACTACCTGAAGATCGTAGATTTTATCCATACCCTGCCCGTGCGACCCACCGTTGGCGCGTTTACCGCCACAGCCACGCCGGAAGTGGCGGCGGACATCACCGCACGGCTGGAGCTCGTCGCACCCCAGACCGTCCGTACCGGTTTTGATCGTCCCAACCTCTTTTTCTCCGTCCTTCAGCCAGCCGGAAAAACCGATGAATTGCTCACCTATCTGTCGCAAAACCGTGACAGGAGCGGCATCATCTACTGCGCCACGCGCAAGACCGTCGAACAGGTCCACGAAGCCCTCGTCCGCGCCGGTTTCCCCGCCACACGCTATCACGCGGGTCTTTCGCAGGAGGAGCGCAAACAGAATCAGGAAGATTTTTCCTTCGATGTAAAGCCCATCATCGTCGCCACCAATGCCTTCGGCATGGGTATCGACAAATCCAGCGTTTCCTTCGTAGTCCACTATAACATGCCCAAATCCATGGAAGCTTACTATCAGGAAGCCGGTCGTGCGGGTCGCGACGGAAGTCCCGCCGAATGTGTCCTGTTCTATAGCCGTCAGGATATCATCACCAACAAGCATCTGATCGATCTGCCGTCCGAGAATGAGGAACTGACGCCCGAAGAACAGGAGGAGGTCCGCAAAGCCGACCATGCCCGTCTGCAAAAGATGATCGACTACGCCGAAACGACCGGTTGCCTGCGCGCCCAGATCCTCCGTTACTTTGGCGATACCGCGCCCGCGGACAACTGCGGCCGTTGTTCCAGTTGCCTCGGGCTTTATGAGACCGTGGACATCACGGTGGAAGCCCAAAAGATCCTTTCCTGCGTCGCCAAGACCGGCCAACGTTACGGGATGAACCTGATTGCCGAAGTCCTGAAGGGCAGCAAAAGTGAACGGATCACCCGCTATCATCTGGAGCGCCAGAGCACCTACAGCCTCATGAGCGACCGGACCCTTCCGGAGATCCGGGATATCATTTCCGCCCTGCTCCAGCAGGACTATCTCGCCGCGGACGAAGGCGACTATCCCATCCTCCGCCTTACCCCGCGTTCACGCGAAGCCCTGTCCGGCGATACCCCTGTCAGCATGAAGCGGATCAACCGCAAAAAGGATCGCAAAAGAAAAAAGGACACGAATATCGCGCCCCTTCGTCCGGATCAGGATCTTTACAATCTGCTTGTCGCCAAGCGCACCGAACTGGCCCGTCAGGAAAATGTTCCCGCCTATATCATCTTCAGCAACGCTACCCTGCAGCACATGTCTGTCCTTCGTCCCACCATTCCGGAAGCCTTCCTGGATGTCCCCGGCGTGGGCCAGGCCAAGCAGGAAAAATACGGCCCCATCTTCATCCCCCTCATCCGCGATTACTGCGAGACCCATCCAATAGAGCAAAGCCTTATTTTCTGACAGGAATAAGCGGCATCATCAAAAAGGCTGTGATTTCACTCCCTGATGGAGGTAGATCACAGCCTTGATTTTTGCCTCATGATTACAGGATATGCTTCAGATGCTTCATCACCTGCACGGCACAGATGCCGGTCAAGGCACCGCAAACGGCACCGACGGCCAGAAGAACGGCCATATAGTAGACCAGTTGGCTGGTGTGGAGGATAAGGATCGCCAGAGCGACCTGACCGGCGTTGTGGGCAGCGCCACCGACAATGGAGACCACGACAGGGCTGACCTTTTTGTCCCGGGAGAGAAGGGCCATCAGGACCATGCTGACAAGACCGCCGGCAAAAGCATACATCATCGCGGAAACACCGCTGAACAGGATGCCGCTGAGAACGACCTTAAGCAGCATCAGACAGAAGGCCGTGGGAATATCCAGCATGTAGACCGCGAAGAGCAGTACACTGTTGCTGAGGCCGATCTTGATGCCCGGCACCGGGGCGACCGGGAGAAGACTTTCTACATATCCAAGGATCAGCATCATCGCCAGCAGCAAGGCCGATAGTGCGATCCGTTTTGTCTTTTTGTTCATTCTATCCACCTTCATAGAGCATAGGATACGCCGGTATTGTAGCATGGTACATCCCCCGCGTCAATCAGCAGGCGGCTTCCGGCAGTTTCAGCCGAAAGAGGATGTTCATGAAAGAAATCATGTAAGAAAGATACGTTTGGATTGTTGACAACTTATTTTTGTCCTTGTTTAAGCGAACAATTTTCGATATCATTATAGAAGTTGACATTGTCAACAAATTAACAAAGGAGGCCCTACCCCATGAAGACAAGGAAATTCCTTTGCCTTGCCCTCGCGCTGGTTATGGTTCTCACCAGTGTCAGTTTCGTCGCGTTTGCCGCCGAAACTTATACCGGCGAAGGCCACGGCTACCAGCCGATCAAGGTGACCATTACCCTTGAAGACGGTGCCATCACAGATGCCGTCATCGAACATACCGAGACTCCCTCTCTGGGCGGCGCGCTCATCGATCAGTTGATCGCTGACGGCTCCCTGATTGGCCTCACCTCCGCCGAAGGTCTGGACGAAGTGGACGCGGTTTCCGCTGCCACCTGCGCCATGACCGTTTCCGGCCTCAAGGACGCTCTGACTGCCGCTTTCTGGGCAGCTCAGGAGCCCGCTGCCGCCATGGCCTTCACCGCTGGCACCTATAATGCCTCCGCCAAGGGCTACAACGGCATGTCCGAATTCGCTGTCACCTTCTCCGACAGTGCCATCACCGATATCCAGATCGTGAAAAGCACCGAAACCGAAGAAGTCGGCGATGTCGCCTTTGCTCCCATGATTGCTGACATGATCGCTGCCAACGGCAGTGGCGTGGATGCCGTTTCCGGAGCCACCTTCTCCAGCGCCGCCCTGCGCAACGCCGTGAACGACGCCGCGGAGCAGGCCGGTTGCACCGACATGATCACCTTCAAGGCCAACAAAGTTGTGCATGAAGCCGGTGAAGCCATCGAAGCCACCTACGACATGGTCGTGGTCGGCGGCGGCGGTGCCGGTATCGCCGCGGCGGCCCAGGCTGCCCAGGACGGCAATACCGTGCTGGTGATCGAAAAGAACGCCCAGATCGGCGGTAACACGCTGGTTTCCGGCGGTCAGTATCAGTCTGTGATGCCTTACCTGGTTTGGGATCCCGCCGATCCTGACGCCACCACCGGCGTTGGCTTTGACGGAAACACCTACAACAAGGTCAAGGTCAGCATCTCCACCCTGGACGAACTGCGCATCATCGAAGGCTGGAACGAAGAAGCCTTTGACGCTGAGTTCTACAAGACCAACGAATTCGTCGCCGGCGACACTGCCGAGCTGGCGAAGCACGGCGTCCATGCCGAATATCTGCCCACCCTGCAGGCTCTGAAGGAAGAAATCAAGGCTTACCTCACCTGGGCCGACGCGAAGATCGCGGAAGGTGCCGGCGAACTGACCCTGTTCTCCACCCTGAATCTGCACATCTTCCAGACCTACTACGGCGGACTGCGTCCCTCCGCGGACATGTCCGAATGGTGCTACGGTGACTTCGACCTGGTGAACCAGTTCATCCAGGGCGGCCAGGAACTGAAGCCCTGGCTGGAAGCGCAGGGTTCCACCTTCATCGAAGACACCCAGCCCACCCTGATCGGTGCACTGTGGTATCGTGAAAACGAATTCATCGGCGCGACCATTGACGGTCAGGACTACGCCGGCCGTTGGGGCACCTACTTTGTTGCTCCCATGAACACCGTGCTGAAGACCTCCCCCACCGCTGCCGAAAATAAGATCATGACCCGCACCACCGCGAACGAGCTGATCGTTGAAGACGGCCGCGTGACCGGCGTCAAGGCCACCATGTTCGACGGCACTCCCGTGACCGCCTACGCCAAGAAGGGCGTCATCCTGGCCACCGGTGGTTATGCCGCCAACGTGCCCATGATCATCGACACCAACGTGTACTGGTCCACCGAATATGTGACCGAAAGCACCAAGACCACCAACCGTTCCTCCCAGGTCGGTGACGGCATTGTGATGGCTCAGGCCATCGGCGCCGATGTGACCGGCATGGGCTTCGCCCAGATGATGCCCATCTCCTGGGTCGACGACGGCAACCTGGCCTTCGGTGGCGGCAACTATGCCGTGTACATCAACCCCACCACCGGCGAACGCTTCGTGGACGAAACCAGCGAACGTGACGTGCTGTCCCTCGGCGAATTCCGCAACGGTATCGACTACAACGGTGCCATGGGCGTGTTCATCGAGATCGCCAACTACGAACAGCCCATCCCCGGTCCGTACCTCTACAAGGACGAAGATGTCGAATGGCGTCAGTATGTCCGCAGTGTGGACCAGTTTGCTGACCTGTTCGCTTCCCTGGGCCTGGATACGCCCGCTGACAAGGTCATCGAGACTATCCGCGAGTACGACGCTTCTGTCATGGCTCATGACACCGCGAACCTGCCCGTACGCAAGACCAGCCCCAGCCGCCTGATCGGTAATGCCGAAAAGGACGAAAACGGTAACTACATCCCCGAGACCTACACGCTGGACGGCGTCGCCCTGCGCGTACGTTTCATGGCTCCCTCCACCCATCACACCATGGGCGGTCTGAAGATCGACACCAACCGTCACGTACTCGATACCAATGGCGCCGTCATCCCCGGCCTCTACGCCGCGGGTGAAGTGACCGGCGGTATCCACGGCGGCAACCGTCTGGGCGGCAACGCGATCGTTGAGATCTACGTTTCCGGCCGTACCGCCGCGCAGGCTGCCAACGCTGACGCGCAGTAATTCCCGGTAAAAACACGGACGCACCTGAAGCACACCCGTCAGGGGGGCCTTTTTTCCGTCTGG
>JAZUFB010000054.1:0-72327 GCA_045640475.1 Clostridia bacterium | reverse complement strand
GCAGAATCACGCATGGCCTTGAGCCAAGGCGTTTCTCTGCGATGCGAATTCATTGCTATGGACCATTCGAGTGGTTCCATAGGTGGGATACCGGAGGTATGATTGGCCAAAGTCCGAATAGTCACTAAACTGGAGGGTGCGCCTGGTACGCGAAAATCCGGCAAAAAACGCGTTACCGGATCTTCAAGTGAAAGTTTACCTTCCACAGCCAGAATACAGATACAGAGAGAAGTAATGGATTTACTCATAGATGCAATTCCAAATACAGTATCAGTGTCGACAATGTTTCCTTCTTCGTTACGCTTGCCAAAGCCTTCACTGAAAACAATTCCATCCGGACCCTGTACACAGACGCTGACATTCGGCAGACGATCCTTCCGAATGATGTCCATAATCTTCTCTCGCACCTTTATTGCATCAAAAGACAAAACGGTCACCTCCCGTTATTTTATTGTATTTTACTCCAAATAGAATGAGGTTTCAACGGAGCGCGGAAAATGAGAAAATTCTAATGTTCTTTTAACACCGTGTTCCTTGAAACAACAACATACGTAAGTATAATGATATCTGTAAATGAAATTGACCATTCTGGAGGGAATGAACATGAACGGGGAAATGGAAAAACCTGTATTCACAGAAGAAAATGAAAATGTTACTACACAACAGATCCAAAAACCCTTAGAAATGCTCAATGTTGAAACGGCCAAGGAAAAAGACCTGGAACGGATCGATCCGGATAATCCCTTGCCAATGGGCAGTTTCTTCGAAAAACAAGCAGAAAAGGAACGCATGGCGTTCCCATATCCGTGCCTTGTGGTTTTGCTATACCTTTTGATGGGCTTTTCCCTGAAACTATGGCATCCTGGCTGGATTATTTTCCTCACCATTCCGATCTACTATCTCCCGAAGAAGGAACGCAGCTTTATGAAGCTGATGGCCAATCCTGTCATGGTGACGATCATCTATCTGATATTGGGTTGTTGTCTGAATCTGTGGCATCCCGGTTGGTTGATTTTCCTTGCAATTCCTCTTTTCCAGTCTGCAGTGCGCAAATGAGGATATATACTTGCCTCCCGTATATCGGGAGGTTTTTTCGTGCTTGCATAGGGAATCCAAAGCATATATATTGATAATAGCTCAGTGATAGAGGGTGAAAGGACAATGAAGATCCGACTGAAAAGACAGAAAACGTTTGAAGGGGTCAAAGCAGTATGTTTCGACCTTTTCTTTACTCTTGCCGATCCGCATTGTGAATTGGAAAGAACAGAAAGCGAACCGCTGGGAATCTCACCTGATGAATGGAATCATGCCAATTGGAGCGAACCGCTTGCCTCAGAACGCGGTCTTGGCATTATCAAAGATGATCTGGAAATGATCCGTCGCGCTTGCGCAAATCTGCCATTTCCAGTTAGTGATGCACAAATAGAGAAGGTACGTCTAGCTAAAGAAAACCGTATGAGGATTGCCGTAACAGAGATCCGCCCAGATATTCTGGACACGGTTAAAAAACTGAAAGAAAGAGGATACAAGATCGGCCTGATTTCTAACGCGGACATATATGATAAAATGCATTGGAACGAGTCACCTTTGAATCCATACTTTGATGATATCGTCTTTTCCTGTGATGCTGGATTGCTGAAACCGTCGCCGGAAATCTACCAAATGAGTTTACAGCATCTTGGTGTAAACGCAAACGAGGCTGTATTTGTTGGTGACGGTGGCAGTAACGAACACACCGGAGCGAAAGAACAGGGGATGCACACGGTCTGTGTGCGCCACTTGGTGAAATGGTCGCACAAAGAACAAAAACAGATCCGTAAAAGTGCGGATGTGATCTTGGACAAATTCAGCGATCTGCTGCGATATCTGCCATAATTGAAAACCGGCCGGATGGTTGAGCATCACGGCCGGTTGTTATTGTTATTGCGATTCCTGCGCTTCGTTTCCATTGGAGGTCTCAAGGGGAAAGCAAAGACTGAATGTGGTGCCGACACCTGGTTTGGAAGTTACGCGGATCTTACCCCGGTGGGCTATGACGATGATCCTTGCGATGCTAAGTCCTAAACCATGACCACCTGATTCCGAATGACGTGCCTGATCAGAACGGTAAAAGCGTTCAAAAATCTTGGGCAGTTCTTCAGCATCGATTCCCTGACCGTGATCTGTGACAGTAATGCAACAAGCACCCTCCTTTTCCTCTACGCCCAATCGGATCTCCGTTTCTGTGGGGGAATACTTGATCGCGTTGTCAGTCAGGATCCGAATCACCTGTTTTAGCATGTTTCGGTCGGCGTGCAATGACATGTGGGAAAGGGGATCGACAACAAAGGTATGGCTCGGATCAACCATGGATTCTTCACGGGAAACCTCCTCGACGATCTCAGCAGGATCAAATTCGGACATTTCCATCATGAGTGTCTTTTTGTCGTGACGGGCGAGGAAAAGCAGATTTTCTACAAGGTCTTTCATACTTTCTGTTTCAAGAGAAATGGCATTGATTCCTTCGTCAAGGACTTCCGGATCTTCTTTTCCCCAACGTTTGAGCATATCCGTATATCCGCGGATGACCGCAATCGGTGTTCTCAACTCATGACTGGCATCGGAAACGAATTGCTTTTGACTGTTATAACTGTGTTCGATGCGATCCAGCATGGTATTGATCACCTGTGCAAGGTCTTTCAGTTCGTTTTTTGTGCCTGCGATGTTAATTCGATTGGAAAGATTGCTTTCTGAAAGTGTTGCAGCCATTTCGGTGATATCCCGAATTGGAGCCAGAACACGTTTATTAAGGCGATTTCTGTTATGAACAAAAAAGTACATACGGATAAGATCAGAGAGTACAACCCCTGCAAGAAGCCATAGCCAGGCGGAAAAATAGTCATTCATGCGAAGTCTGACGAGAAGATCGGAACCGTTTGGTGCGGTATACAGAAAAGAAAGCCAAGAGTCTGTGCCATGCAAAGTGCTTTTTGAAAAGATCGTATCGATCTGACTGGAAAGTCGCGGGAAAAAATCGACTTCCGGAGGCTGGTCGGTAATGGAAACAATCAATCTTGCATTATCTGTCAGCTCACGTGTATATTCACTTTGGCCATCTTCAAGCGTATGGGTGGATATTCTTTCGAGATCATGCGAGATTGGCAGGGAACAGGCAATGCAGAAAAGGATCGTCATAATGACGACAATCGGTAAAACGCTACGGATCAGTTGAATCACGTAGTGCATTGCAATACGCAGGGATAAAGAAAGCCTGATATTGCTGACCCCAGTCTTGACTTTTCCGTGAACAGTTTCAGAGAGGATATTGATATTGCGGAGTTCACGCTCCGCCTGTTTGTTCTCTTTCTTACTCATGGCAGAACATATAACCGACTGAACGGATCGTACGGATGGTCTTCAGATCAAACGGGTCATCGATCTTATGACGAAGGTAACGGATGTATACATCAACGATGTTGGAGTCTCCGACATAATCATAACCCCATACTTCGTTCATCAGCTGATCACGGGTAACAGCACAGTTTTCGTGTTCAATCAGATATTTAAGGAGTTCAAATTCTTTTCGGGTCAGATTAACAGAGGAACCGCATACCGTTGTTTGCCAACTGTTGAGGTCCAGAGAAACAGGACCGGAAGACAGAATGCTGACATGCTGGTTCTGTGCGGAAGAAGAGGAAGATGCACGAATCTTTTTCAGCGCGACGCGAATCCGGGCTAAAAGCTCTTCAATTGCAAAAGGCTTAGTCATATAGTCATCTGCACCCATATCGAGCCCCATTACTTTGTCTGACACATCGTCTTTGGCAGTAAGCATAATGATCGGAACATCCGATTCATGACGTAAACGGCGACAAACTTCGATCCCGCTGAGCTCCGGAAGCATCAGATCCAGAATCAACAAATCGATATTTCCGGAGAGCGCTTTTTCAAGACCGGTTCGACCATCATGCGCCGTGTCGACATCATACCCTTCATGCAATAGTTCCAGTTCAAGAAAACGCGCGATCTTTTTTTCATCTTCAACAATCAGAATCTTAGGCAATGAAAGGTCCTCCTTAAAAACGATACAAACAGTATATCACATGGTTGAAAATGACAAAAGGGCCGAAGCCCTTTTATCAGATGATTTGAAAACATCAGTCTACAGTGACAGAATTGTAGCCGTTTTCGTTTGTGTCAATACTGACGTTGCCCTCTTTAGATTCCACCTGAACAGGAATTTGGATAGTAGGAACACCGGAGGAAGAAAACACAGTACCATGAGCCGTGGCAGGATTTCCGCCAAAGTAGGAGTTCACAGCCTTTTCAGGTGTGGAAACAACAGGTTGGTCAGGCGTGGTATTCTGGATTTCCTCCTTGGGTTGCTGAGTGGTGTGCTGACCGTAAGGGAAGGAACGAACAACATTATTGACAGAATTCTTTGCATTTTCGCCGGCATTACGGACCATTTTACCGAAATCTTCCTGAGCAAAAGCTGAATCATTCTTGTCAAAAGCGAAATTATAACCTAACAGAAGAGCCAAAATACCGGATACTACGGCAAGATGGGGTGCGATGATCAGACTGAGGATACAGAAGAGTACGGAAAGATTGACGATCGGGGTGCTTCCCTTGGAAATTTTCAGACGGAATCGGAAAAGACGTCCCAGTAATCCGAGAATTCCACCTTCTTTTGAGGACGTTCCGGCGGAACGGGTAGTTTGAGTTGCTTTATCATCTGTAAGGCGTCCATTACGTTCCAAGTCAATCAAAGCGCGAGCAAGGTTGCCATTGTGATAGTCGAGCAAAGCGACAGCTTCCTGATAACTGAGGTTACTCTTCTGTCGGATGACTTCAATGTCTTCAATCGTATAGCTTTCCATAATCATTATTCCTTTCAAAAATCATTCCTTTCGTCAACTCTCTGACGACATGGATATCATATCACGTTGAAAAGCAGTTTGCTTGAGAAAACGGAAAAAGAATAATGAGAAAATGATGAAAATTCGTTTATGATACATCTGTTAAGGGGGGACGGTCGGACCGCAAATCTTGACACTTAATATAAAAACAGTATAATATTATTGATTTAGTTTTGCTTTCTCCCGCTCATAGCATCTTACTCGGTGGGCTTTTGAATGTGTTATGATGAATGCGGGACAGATGAGGTTTTTCATGAAGAAAGCCGGGATTGTTCGCCGTGTGATCCAAATGGGCCTATGTATTGCAGCAGGTGTACTGCTTTGGATACTGGTCCTGCGGAATAGCACAGCCTCATCACAGAACATTGTACCGGACCTCTTTTTTACGATAGGTAGCGTGATGTTTGCCGCCGGTTTGATCAGCCTTTTGAATGATATGCACACGTTTACTTTTGCGTTTCATAGCTTTCGTGTGTTTCATCAACTGTTCAGAGGAAGACAGAAAACCGCAAAACAGGATACGGAAGAATTGCTGGTCAAAGAGAAAGAAAAGAAAAAACGGGATTATCCATTGTTTTTGGGAACAGGGGCATTCATGATCGTGCTTTCTGTCATATTTATTATATAATGAGCACACACATTTTCGACTATGCGTGCATCAATGATGCACTTGCATAAACCCAAGCATGAAAGGAGCCATTTTGATGAAAAAACTTCTCTCAGTTATCTTGGCCATAATGTTGGTTGCCTGCAGCTTTGCTTTTATGGCCAACGCAGAAGGGCAAAAAGTGTATCATACCTATATCAAAGCGGATACACCTACCCTGAATGTGCATAATTCCGTGGAAACGAGCTTGGATGTTCCAACAGACTATTGCAACGCATATCTTTACCGTCCTTACCCTGATGAAGACGGAAACGGCTTCCACTATATCGGCGATCTCGCTGCCGAACTGCCCGTACAGCTGGAAGACGGTGTAACCTGGGAAATCAGACTTCGCACCGATGCCAAGTGGGCCAACGGTGATCCCATCAATGCCGATACGGTGATCTACTCCTGGAAGCAACTGTTGAATCCAATGATGGTCAACAGCATGTCCAATAAGCTTGCCAGCAACAATATCACCATTGTGAATGCTGCCGACTATGCCGCACAGGGCGATTCTGCAACTGTTGCGTGGGAAGATGTTGGAATCAAAAAAATCGATGACTATACCATCCAACTGGTGCTTACCGACGATACCTTTACTCAGGCCAATGTGTGCGCTCATTTCAACACTCGTGCCACAACGCTGGTGTATGAACCCTACTACGAAGCGGGAATGACTGAAGACAAGACCCAGACAACCTACGGTTCCACTGCTGATCAGTACATGAGCTGCGGACCGTATATGTTGGATACCTGGACCTTCGATTCTGTCCAGACTTATGTTCGCAATCCCAACTACTGGCAGCCTGACCTGTTCCACTATGACGCGGTGGAAGTCCTTGTGATTCCTGAAATGAACGCCCGCGTGGAAAAATGGGAAAAGGGCGAGTTGGATGATATGCAGCCCGATGCCAACACCATCGAAAGCTATATCGACGATCCCAGACTGGTGGAATATCCTTCCAACACGGTCTATCATATTGATGTGAACGCCTTCAATCCCAACAACCCTGTCTGCGGCTCAAACAGCTACCGCAAGGCCCTGTATCATGCCATGGACCGCAAGACCATCGCTGAAAAACTTTTCGGTTATAACGAAGGAGCAGGCTGGTACATCAACGGTCTTGCCGGTATCCTGTCCGAATCCGGAGTGACCTACCGTCAGAGCGCTCAGGGCAAGAGTGTTGAAGATGCTGTGAACGCAAATGGCGAGTTTGGCTACAACCCCGAGCTGGCCCGTGAATATCTGGCCAAGGCTTATGAAGAATGCGGCGTTCCTGAGGATACTGTCCTGAAACTTGTAATCGCCTTCGATCCAAGCGAATCCTACTGGAAGAAGACCGCCGAATATTTGGTGGAACAGTTCCCGGTCGTCTTTGACGGAAAGGTGACTCTGGAAATTGTGAACTACTCCGGCATCTCCACTACGCAGTACAAGAAGAGCAATGATACCTGGGACCTGTCTCCGAACGACTGGTCCAACGGTTCTTCCTCTTCGCTTCCGCACAAGAGTTTTGCATACTTCATCAGTGGGTATTCCAGTCATCCCAACAATTACCTGGATGAAGAATTCGATGCTCAGTACGCGGTTTGCGAAAGCTCCACCGGTGACTATGAGAAGCTGATGGACGAAACCGCGAAACTGGAAAACATCTATCTGGACAAAGTGATCAACCTGCCTATGGTCCAGGATGTCAAGTTCCAGCTCTTCTCCGACCGTCTGATTCTGCCCGTGACCACCTACATTCCCGGTCTGGGCTGGGGAACCATTTTCGGAGATATCGCCGAGTAATCGCGTGAAATGATAAGGCAGACACAGGTGTGCCGTTATCGGCATACCTGTGTCTGCATTTTCCGTTTTCATGTCACAGGAAAAAATGAGGGATCGGCACAGAGCGGACCCTTCATTTTTTCCCGTAACCCGGAACGGATACTCCATTGAAGGAGGAAACCCTTTGCTTAAGTACGTACTGACCAGAATTGGAGCAATGCTTCTGACGCTCTTTTTGGTAATGACATTATCGTTCTGGATCATCCGGCTGATGCCAATGAGCATCTTTGAAAATCCGGATGTTCCGCCGGAAATCGAACGGAAGTTGGAAGAACGGATGCACCTGCATGAACCGATGCCGGTGCAGTATTTTCATTTCATGAAAGGAATCGTCACCCGGGGCGACTTTGGAACCTCGGTTAAAATCAGACCCGGTCTGGATGTGTTTGAAATTATTAAGGAACGCATCCCGGCAACGATGGAACTGAACTTTTATTCTCTGCTGATTTCCATCCCCCTCGGTATTATCCTTGGCGCGTGGGCAGCTCTCAAACAGAACAAACTGACCGACCATGTCATCTCATTTTTGATTGTGGTCTTTATTTCTGTACCGTCATTTGTATTTGCATCTTTGCTTCAATTTCTGTTTACGTTTATATGGCCTATATTCCCAACACTCTATGACACGCAGGCCGCAACCTACTGGATTCGCCTTTCTTCCATGATCCTGCCGATCATCGCCCTGTCACTGAATCCTGTTGCAACCATTGCACGGTATCTGCGCGGCGAACTGATTGAGACTTTATCATCTGATTTTATGCTGTTGGCTCGGACGAAGGGACTCAGCAGAACAGAATCCACAGCGAAGCATGCCTTCCGTAATTCTCTGATTCCCATTGCCAATACAATTATTCCCATGATCACCGGGATCATGGGCGGTTCGTTGGTCGTCGAAAAGATGTTCGCTGTCAATGGCGTCGGAGGGTTGCTGGTAGATTCCGTTATGGCGGGTGACCATTTCCTGACGGTTGCCTGTCTGATCTTCTATTCCGCCATTTCACTGGTGACGATCCTTGTTGTTGATATTTCCTACGGTATTATCGATCCGCGGATCAGAGTAGGAGGCAACAAATGAAGATCGAAGACAGAAATCATCTGAGCGCTGCAGTTGCACAGATCGACGCCAAGCGCTTCACACCGGTGGAACACCGTGAGATAAGAGATGAAGTGCCGATAACTGAACCGGTAGGCTATTACAAAGATGCGCTGAATCGGCTGCGCAAGAACAAAGTATCTGTTGTATCATTCTGGATCATTGTACTGATCATCCTTTTGGCAATCATTGTTCCGGAAGTGACCGGATACAGTTATACACAGCAGAATGTGGACGGCAAGGATCTGCCGCCACGAATCCCTGTTCTGGAAGATATCGGGATCGCGGATGGAACACGTATCCTGACCAATAAGAAGAAATCCTCCATTGAGGATCCCAAACGTTTCCCGGAGGGAAGCGTGCTGGAGATCGTCAACGAATACCAAGTCCGCGGGCAACCTGTCGTGGACGTTAAGGTGGACTACTATCGTTATTGCGGCCTGGAGGAAAATGAATACCATTGGTTCGGCACAGACTATGTCGGGCGTGATATTCTGACCAGGCTTTTTCAGGGCGCACGTATTTCTCTCCTTATTGCTTTTATTTCTGTGATTACCAATCTGGTGATCGGTGTCATTTATGGTTCTGTCGCCGGTTATTACGGCGGCAAAGTGGATATGTTTATGACTCACTTTGCCGAAGTGCTGGATGGTCTGCCTTATATTGTGGTTACCATCCTGTTCATGCTATTGTTCGGAGCCGGTATGTTCTCCATCATTCTTGCACTGACCGTGACCGGATGGATCGGGACAGCTCGACTGACACGTGCACAATTCTACCGCTATAAAGGGCGGGAATATGTGCTTGCGGCACGAACAATGGGCATTCCGGACCGGAGACTGATCTTTCGGCATGTGCTGCCCAATACCATAGGTCCGCTGATCACCCGTGCCATGATTGCCATTCCCGGTGCGATCTTCTCTGAATCTTTCCTGGCTTATATCGGTTTGGGCATAGCACCGCCTGAACCTTCCATCGGGATCTTGCTGTCCGCGGGACAGGATGTATTACTGCAGTACGGGTATCAGACCTTGTTCCCGGCTGTTTTGATCTCCCTGTTGATGATCGCGTTCAATTTGTTCTCCAATGGCCTTCGTGACGCGATGGATCCCACGAGACGCGGAGAGGGGGATTGACCGTGGACAGTGGAAAAAATGTCGTTCTACGCGTTGAAGATCTGAAAGTATCTTTCAACACCTATGCCGGTAAGGTCCAGGCGGTCCGCGGAGTCAGTTTTGAACTGAATAAGGGAGAAACGATTGCTATTGTCGGCGAAAGCGGCTCTGGAAAATCCGTTTCTACCAAAGCGATTATGGGTATCCTACAGGCTAATGCTATCGTTGAATCCGGGCGGATCCTGTATGATGACAAAGACCTTCTTAAGACAAAAGAAGATGATATGCAAGAGATCCGTGGGAAAAGGATCGGATTGATCTTCCAAGATCCTATGAGCGCTTTGAACCCCATTATGAAAGTGGGAAAGCAGATCATGGAAGTCCTGCAAAAACGCGGGATGAACAAACAGCAGGCCCGTAAGGAAGCTCTCAAGCTCATGAACGACGTAGGCATACCGCAGGCGGAGACACGCTTTGAACAGTATCCGTTCCAGTTTTCAGGTGGTATGCGTCAGCGTATTGTGATAGCCATCGCTCTTGCCGGTGAACCGGAGATTTTGATCTGTGACGAACCGACCACGGCACTGGATGTAACTGTGCAGGCACGAATCCTGGAAATGATCAATCGTATACGGGAAGAACGTCATTTGTCCGTGATATTTATCACCCATGATCTGGGCGTTGTTGCCAATATGGCTGATCGAGTGTATGTGATGTATGCAGGAAAGATCGTAGAGAACGGTACAGTACAGGAAATCTTTTTCAAACCCGCTCATCCCTATACATGGGCACTCCTGACATCTATGCCGGATCTTAAAACACACGGACGGCTGCAGGCAATTCCGGGCACTCCGCCCAACATGCTGAACCCGCCAAAGGGCGATGCGTTTGCGATACGGAATCAGTATGCTCTGCAGATTGATTTTGAGGAAGAACCGCCGTTCTTCCGTCTCAGTGATACCCATCTGGCAGCCACCTGGCTGCTTCATCCCGCTGCACCCAAAACTGAAATGCCGGAAGCTCTGCGGGAGAGAATCAACCGGATGAAGGAGGAAGCATCGAATGCAACAGAACAGTAACGATGTCCTCCTGGAGGTGCAGGATCTGTGTCAATACTTTACCGACGGTCACGGCAAACACGCAAAAACGACAAAAGCTGTAGATCATGTCAGTTTTACGGTCCGGAGAGGTGAAACATTCGGGTTGGTGGGCGAAAGCGGATGCGGAAAGACGACCACCGGAAGATCAATCATCCGTCTGTATGACCCGACTTCCGGGACAATCATATTTGACGGGACAGAGGTTTCAGGGCCCATGAATGCCCAGAAACGGCGTTTTCTGGCGGACCGGATCTCTATGATCTTCCAGGATCCGATCGAGTCCCTGAATCCAAGAATGACCATTGAAGAAATTGTTGGTGAGGCCTTGAAGGAACGCGGTTTGAAGAACAAGGATGAACTACACGCCAAGGTTGTTGCCATGCTGCAAAAAGTTGGTCTGAATGAAGAACATGCTACGCGCTATCCGCATGAGTTTTCAGGGGGTCAGAGGCAGCGTATCGGTATTGCCCGTGCCATGATTGTCGATCCGCAGATGGTGATTGCTGATGAACCGGTGTCTGCGTTGGACGTTTCCATTCAGGCACAGGTCATCAATCTGCTTAATGACCTGAAGGAAGAAATGGAACTGACGATTCTTTTCATAGCGCATAATCTTTCCGTAGTCAAATATTTTTCCGATCGGATCGGCGTCATGCATTATGGACATCTTGTGGAAGTAGCCCGAAGCGAGGATCTTTATCTGAAACCGATGCATCCCTATACCCGTGCTCTTCTGTCCGCCATTCCCGAACCGAATCCACTGACAGAAAAGAAACGGAAGAGAATCGATTATGATCCGGACCGGGATCATGATTATTCTGTTGAGAAACCTTCGCTGGTGGAAGTTGAACCGGAACATTTTGTTCTTTGCTCCGCTTCCGAATTGAAAGCGATCCAAGAAAAACTGGGCTGAGGGGGACATCCTGTCATGAAGCAACTCTTGAATGATCAATGGCAGTTTGTGAAACTTGCTTTCGGAAGTACTTTGGAAGAGGCTGAAAAGGCGAATTGGCAGGATGTGGATCTGCCGCATGATTGGCTGATCTGGCAGACAGATGACTTGTACGAAACCGCAGATGCGTGGTACAGGCGTGTTTTGTATATCGCTGATGCAAGAGACGGCTTTTGCCGCCGACTTCGTTTTGATGGCGTTTATATGGATTGTGATATCCTGGTGAATGGTCAGGTCGTTTGTTCACATGCCTATGGCTATACCGCTTTCGATGCAGATTTGACGGATGCATTGCAGAGCGGGGATAACATCATTCTTGTCCATATTCGTCACCAAAGTCCCAATACCCGCTGGTATTCCGGCAGTGGAATCTATCGCGATGTTGAGCTGGTGACCGTTCCTGCGTGCCATTTCGTGCCGGATGGGACATATGTCGTTTCGCGTCCTGAAGGAAACGGGTGGAAGATCAATATTGAGAGTGAGATCGCAGGTGAACGTAACAGGGCCCCTATTACAGTGACACTGCAAAATGACCGACAGGACGTTCTTTTTTCTGAATCGTTTTCAGGGAGTGAAAACAGGCAACAGATTACTTTTCATGTCGAAAATGTGGAACCATGGTCATTGGAGGTTCCTGTTCTGTACACATTGATCTGTGATTTGGGTACGGATCAGATCCGTATGCGGATCGGATTCCGTACAACTGAATTTACCACTGACCGGGGATTTTTCCTGAACGGGAAGCATATCAAACTGAAGGGCGTATGCCTGCATCATGATTTGGGTGCTTTGGGTGCAGCTTTCCACGAGAAAGCCGCCAAACGTCAGTTGAGAATCATGCAGGAAATGGGCGTCAACGCACTACGCACTTCTCATAATCCGCCTGCATCAAAAATGTTGGATCTCTGTGATGAAATGGGCATCCTCGTTATTGATGAAGCCTTTGATATGTGGGAACGTCCCAAGACAGAATTCGATTATGCCAGATTTTTTGATGCGCATGAAGAGGAAGATGTTGCATCCTGGGTTCGTCGTGATCGGAATCATGCTTCTGTTATCATGTGGTCCATCGGGAACGAGATCTATGATATGTTTGCGGATGATCGTGGCCGTGAAGTCACGCGTATGTTGATGGAACAGGTAAGAAGTCATGATCCCCAAGGAAATGCAGTAGTCACCTTCGGAAGCAACTATATGCCCTGGGAAGGTGCACAAAAAGGCGCGGATATTGTCAAGATTCCGGGCTATAACTATGGTGAAAAGTTCTACGAGGAACATCATAACGCACATCCCGATTGGGTGATTTATGGCAGTGAAACCGCGAGCGTTCTCGCCAGTCGCGGTATCTATCACTTTCCGGCAGAAGTACCAATCATGTGCGAAGAAGATCTGCAATGCTCTGATCTCGGAAACAGCACGACGAGCTGGGGTGCGAGAGACATGCGTCACTGTATTGTTGATGATCTCAATACACCCTATTCGTTGGGACAGTTTATCTGGTCCGGCATAGACTACATAGGAGAGCCGACTCCTTATCATACCAGAAACTGCTATTTCGGACAGGCAGATACTGCCGGGTTCCCGAAAGATGTCTATTATCTTTTCCGCTCCATCTGGAATAGTGAGAAGATGATCCATATCGGGATGCGTTGGGATTGGAATCCAAAGCAAATGATCGATGTTCGCGTCATGTGTAATGCCGCGTCTGTTGAACTATTTCTGAATGGCCAATCTCTTGGCTGCCAGGAGATTGACCTCCTTGATCCGGAAAAATGCTGTCCAAGTTGGAAAGTACCCTATGAAGCAGGTGAATTGAAAGCTGTAGGATATGATGCTTATGGGAAGGCCATTTTGGAAGAAACAAAACGGACTCCCGGAGACCCGGTGAAAATTTGCCTTAAAAGCGAAGACAATGTGCTATATGCCGATGGGCATGATATGACATTTATTGAAGTTTCTGTTGAGGATGAATACGGGAATCCTGTAGAGAACGCCAATAACAGAATTCATATCACTGTGGAGGGAAATGGTTGCATTCTTGGAATGGATAACGGAGATTCCACAGATCCGGATCCGTATAAGACAAATGATCGCAGGCTATTTTCCGGAAAATTGTTGGTGATGGTTGGCGCATTGAAAGGAACAGGGGAAATCACTGTTTGTGCTGAATCAGATTGTTTACAGCAGGCGAAACTTACCTTGCCGACCGTTCCTGTTGAAAATCGATCCAGTTATACAAGAAACATGAGAGTGCCTCTTAAAGCGAAGTGCAAAGATATACCGATCCGTAAGATCGAAATCCTGCCGCTTGAGAGTAATGAAATGAATGCGGACCATCGGACGCTTGCTTTTGCATGGAAGACACTGCCCGAAAACGCAGACCCTCAGGAAATCAAGTGGCAGATCACAAATGTAAATGGTATTATCAGTCCATCCGCAAAGGTCAGTCAGGAGAACGAACGAATCGTTGTACATGCGGAAGGAGATGGGGATTTCTTCCTTCGCGCCTTCTGTAACAATGGGCTTGAACATCCGTCTGTGATTTCTCAAATTGAGATCCATATCAGCGGAATCGGCATGGCGGAACTGGATCCTTATCAGGAAGTGACAGCGGGTCTTTATGATTTTTCTAAGGGTGAAATTGGTTCTGGGAACGAAAAAGGTATCGCTTTTGCACGCTTTGGGAGGAGTCTGGTTGGCTTCAGCAAAGTCAACTTCGGTCCGGTCGGTACAGACAAGATCACACTTCCGTTATTTGCTCTCAATGATGATGAATATGAGATCGAAATGCTGGTCGCTGAACCTAATCAGGAGATGCGTCTTCTTACTGTACTCAAATATCAGAAACATAGCATTTGGAATACCTACCAGAGCGAAACGTGGGCTTTACCCGAGCGCCTGACAGGTGTTATGTCTATTGCGTTTTCCATGACTGAAAAAGTCCATATGAAGAGCTTTGTCTTTGAAAAACAAAGCCGCGCCTGGATACCGCAAAAAGCGGCCGACGCGGATACCATTTACGGAGATAACTTTGAAATTGAGGATGGAGCAGTCAAAAACATCGGAAATAATGTATCGCTTCTGTTCAAAAACATGGATTTCGGCGAAGCTGAAGAAGCAGAGCTGACAATCGAGGCAGAAACACCGCTGGAAGCAAACGCGATCACTGTTCGGATGACAAATAACGAAGGAACCAGTTTGAATGAGCTTGTTTCCTTCATGGGTGTAAAGCGAGGTATACAAACTTTCCGGATCCATGTGACTCCGCGGATGACCGATGTTACTTTTGTGTTCTTGCCTGGCAGCAACATCAGTCTGTACGGCTTCACTTTCCGAAAGATTTCGGACTAATCAGACCCAGTCCACATTTTCGCTTGCGTTTCTGAAAGTGTCTTCATTTTCCTGTGTATAGCGTTTGGTCGTTGAAACGCTTTTATGGCCAAGGGTCTTGGATACCTGATAGATATCGCCTGTTTTTCTGTACAGCGTCGTTGCATAAGTGGAACGCAACTTATGGGGCGAGATCTTCTTTTTCAGGGGCGCGGCGATCCTGGCATATTTCTTGACCAACTCCTGTATCGCTCTTGTGGTAATGCGCTTTTTCTGGATGGACAGAAAAAGCGCATTTTCATGTCCGGGGCAGGGTTCAAGCTCGGAACGGAGTGCGATCCAATCAGCCAAGGCTTCTTTGATACTGTCGTTGAAGTAGAGGATCATTTGATTGCCGCCCTTGCGTGTTACCACAAAAGCCTTCTGATCGAGATCAACATCTTCCAGATCCATGCCTACCAATTCGCTTTCACGGATTCCGGTACCAAGCAAAAGCATAATGATGGCAAGATCTCTGATGCGTGTATTTTCGGCATATTTCTTTTGCCTCTCAGTCATTCCTTCGCCGGTGTTGATGGTATCGATCATTTTGACGATCTCGTTGCGATCCAGATAAATAATGGGCTTTTCCTTGATCTTGGGCATACGTATTTTTTCGGTTACGTTCTCGCTGATATATTCATGGACATATAGGTATTTATAAAAGGAACGCAAGGAAGAAAGCTTCCTGGAAATCCCAAGTTCCTCATTCATGACGAAATGTTCAGTGACGCTGTCTTCACTTTCTTCGGTCTTGACATAGGTAGACAAGTATTCCTGATACATTTCAATGTCTTTCAATTCTACCTTGGACAAATCATCATAAGTAAATTGCCACGGTTCGAGATTGGAGAAACGAATTCTTTCAGTGACCAGAAAACGAAAAAAAAGTCGTAAATCGTAAGCATAGCCAAGACGCGTCAGTGAAGAAGTTGACGTGGCGATGCTACGCATAAATTCAGTAACAGAAGAGGGAAGTTCTTTCTCCAATTCCCTGATCCGGATATTCAGTTTCATTTCCTGCTCTTTTCTGTAATCCAAATTTTGATTTAGCATACAGATCAAGTCATCCTTTACTGATCGTAGAAGTGGAGAGTTCAGACCATCCGGGAATATATCCCGCATCAAAAGCAACTTTTTGGGAGATGATGTGAGAAAGTGCGGTGCCATAGAAAGGGATCCTGCCGGCCTTGATCACATCATGGGATAATAAGTTGACCAAAGACGACGCTATATGCTTGCCGCGAGCCTGTGGAAGAACATTGATTCCGATTTGCCAAAGATACTTTCCGTCACAACTGGCACCTGCCATGCCAAGAATATTGCCGTCCTGATCCACCGCGGCAATTCCAAGCATGTCCCGTGCCACCGGATCAAATGCGTATGCATCCGTAAACCGCTTGTCTTCTCTGAATGCTTCGATTTCCTCAGCGTTATATCGTACAACCTCAAATGAAGGTTTTGTGACTGCCAGGGGTTCCTTCGGTAGAAAGAAAGGATGCATACTTTCAGGTCGTATGCCGAATGGAAGAAGGATTTCGCTCAATTGACGTATGATCTTCAGATCCATGAACCATTCGCCCGAAAAATCCTTGAAATTTTCCTCACAAAGACGGATGATCTCCTGTTCTCCAGTCATAAAGAGATGATTGTTAAAGCACACCGCTTTCAGAAAAGTCTTTTGATCATCCTGCCATGTCCTTCTCCCGTCAAGAGGTGAGAATACAGTAAAGTGATTCTTCCGATCTGTGAGGTCTGTTTCTTTCAGACAATAATCCAGACAGATCTGTCTGCAGAAAGCTTCCTTGACCGATAACATATTCTAATCACCTCCAGCCGCTTCCACTATTATACCATATTCACGAATGACCGACAAATCCATTCACTGTCTTGTATTTGATTATCGGTCATGATATATTATCAGCAAATAATCAATCATCAATAGGCTTCATTAAAGGAGTGTAATTATGGGTAATTACAAGAATTTCAAACTTGTATATTATTTTGTGGCACAGGAAACCGCCAATGTCCAGGAAGAGCAACTGGAGAAAGAAATAGCCTTTTTTGAAAAATACATGCGTCCTGACAAAGTATATCTGGAACCCTTCCGTTCAGGTGTAATGGCTACACATGAGCAGGTTGAAACATGCAAAAGCATTTTTGATCGTCATGGAGTTGAAGTTGCAGGAGGCATTACTACAACTATGCCAACGCCTGACGGACAGGTTTCTAAGCAACGCCTTTTTGATACCTTTTGCTATAATGATCCCGTGATGATCCAAAAACTGATGGAAGTCAGTGAGTTTCTTGGCAAGCACTACAATGAGTTTATCATTGATGATTTTTTCTTTACGAATTGTACCTGTGCTGCATGCAGAAGAGGGAAAGAGGATTATAACAGGAACCATGGCATCACGGACGGATCGTGGAGTGCCTATCGGTTAGGCTTGATGGAAAAAGTCAGTAAAGACTACATGATTGCTCCTGCAAAAAAAGCAAATCCGGATTGCAGAATTACCATTAAATATCCGAACTGGGCAGAGAGTTATCAGCAGACCGGATATAATCCCGCGTCTCAACGGAAAATGTTTGACAGGATCTATACCGGTACCGAAGCTCGTGATACAGTCACCACAGATCAACATCTCCCCAGATATCTGAGTTATTCTCTGATGACATACTTTGAAAATATGTGGCCGGACCATAACGGTGGTGGATGGTTTGATCCATTTGACCTGCACATCACCGAGCAATATCTTGAACAAGCTTATCTGACGGCGTTTTCAAAACCGAAGGAATTGATGATGTTCTGTTTTCAGGCACTTCTGAACAGCATGTATGTGCCAGCTCTTGGATTTCAGCTTGACCGTTTGGATGAAGTTCTGGATTATGTTGGGAATCCCGTCGGTATTACTGCTTATCTGCCGGATAACGCACATGGTGAAGACAATATTCAGGATTTTCTGGGGATGTGTGGCTTGCCGGTCGTATGTTCACCGTATTTCCCGGATCATGTGCCTGTTATCCTGATGACGGCCTCTTCGGCATGCGATCCTGAAGTTTTCAATAAACTTGAAGCCTATGTTGCTGCAGGCGGAAAAGCTATTGTTACAAACGGATTTGTTAAAGCTTTGCATAATCGTGGTATTGCTGCTATGACTTCTGTTGAGGTTTCTGACAGAAAAATTACTGGAAGCCATTACCGGGTTGAAACAACTGACCGTTTCTCGCGTGTTTCATATGTCAATGGCCCAGAAGCAGTTACATATCCAGTATGTGAATTCAGGAATAATGCCAGCTGGGCGCTTGTGAAAATCGCCAAAGATGAAGAAAGCTTCGGTATTTTGATCCGTGATACTTATGGCAAGGGTGCGATGTATACGCTTGCAGTTCCGGATAATTTTCCGGATCTTTATAAGCTTCCGACTGAAACCATCAGCAGGATACGTGAAGAATTCCCGGTGAATGGAATCTGGATAGAAGGCGAGACCAATACCAGCATTTTCATGTACGATAATAAAGCATTTATCCTTTACCGTTATGTGACATCGGCTTCACAGCCGACTAAAGTCAGAATCCATGCGAAAGGGAAGTGCAGTGGGCTTGAAATGCCGTTGATGAATGGATTTATGGGCAAAAAAACGTTTATAATTCCGCCGCTTTATCAAAATGACAAAGAAACTGTATTTGAGCTATCTGTCAAACCCGGGGATTATCAGGTCTATCAGGTCACCGTCTGAAAATATAGTGTATGTATACTGTATACAAAAGGAAAGAACGCATTCAATATGATTTCATGAAATCTTCTTGAAGTATCCAGAACAATGGATTGAAGCTATAAAGCAAACCAACAGGTAAGGCCAACAAGAGGAATGAACCGATATTGGATCTCAAAACGGTGTATGCTTAATGAATACTGGACTGATCGGATGGCTTGTTCAAAATTGTTTTCTGGAAAGTTAATGGATGGATTTGATCGTGTACCGGTTCAAAAAACGCTCTCAGAACGACGAAAAACGAAAATGCTTTGATCATGAATAGAAAAATAGATTTGATAGCACAATAAAAGATTATTGGAACATCACATAGTAATATGATCAGCAAACGCAGTTGGAACGCCTGACGATACAGTCTGTTTGTCTGATTTCGGTATCTTTTCAGAAAGATATCTATCTCTTCGTAAAATTGCTATTTTACGAAGAGATATAAATAAAAGTACTCCCCCAATAACTGTATGAATTAAGTCTATGGAAAGGACTAAACGACATAAATGAAGATCGCTGTATTCAGTGACAGCCATGGTGATACGGATGAATTAAGATGGTTGGCGGAAGAAATCGTTAAGGAACATGGTCCGATAAATGGCTTTATCCATTGCGGTGATGGTATCCATGATTTTGAGCACATTCAGAATTATCTGAACAAGATCAACGGTCCTGCAGAATTTTGGGAGGTCGCCGGTAATTGCGATTTTGCTCCCCATCTCCCCGATTGGAAAATCATTGAATTGGAAGGCATACGAGTCTTTTTGACACATGGACATCGTTTTCATGTAAAAAGCGATTTAAGCGAGATCGAACATTTTGCCGGAGATAAAGATTGCAGTCTGATCCTGTATGGACATACGCATGTTGCAAACTGGGAAATGCGTTCCTGCCTGTTGGTTAATCCGGGTACCGCAAAAAAAGGACGTGCGGCTCTGATTACAATCAATGCCGGACAATTCGATGCACAATTGCTGGAATACTGATTATTGAGGGTCTTCAAAAACGATATCATCGATTTCGATTCCGCGATAATCATTATCACCATTAACACATTTCATACAGTTATCGCAGATTTTATCCGGATCGAGGTCACAACGGTCACATTCACCGCATTCAATACAATCACGGTCATATAACACGCACTTTATATTTTCCTTCACTTTGAATTCATCACCTTTCGTAACAATAGTATTATATCATAAAATGAAAGAAGCGTCATGAATGCCGATCAGGTCTTGACGAAAAAGAAGTTAATTCTTAGAATAGCTTTGTTTATTCAACGAATGGAGTGAGGCTTCTATGTCCAATGCAATTTTGATCCAGGGAAAAGAAAAAAGAGTCTATAGCGGTCATCCTTGGGTTTTCAGAAGTGATATTGACCATGTTGACGAAGGAACACAACCCGGTGATGTTGTCTCGATTATGTCATCCAAAGGAAAATTCCTTGCCAAAGCTTTCTATAATCCCAACAGTCAGATCACGCTGCGGATCCTTTCCTACAAAGACGAAGAAATCGATCGGGCCTTTATCTTCCGTCGCGTTAAGGAGGCAATTGATTATAGACGTACATTTGCAGACCTTCATAGCTGTCGTTTGATTTTTGCGGAAAGCGACCGCTTGCCGGCACTGATCGTTGACAGCTTTGGCGATGTGCTGGTCATACAGTGCCTTGCACTTGGCATGGAACGCTTCAAACAGGATGTTGTTGATGCTTTGGTTGAATTTTTACAACCGGCAGGGATCTGGGAGCGGAACGATGTTCCAGTACGTAGGCTTGAAGGCATGGAACTGACGACTGGTTTATTATACGGTAGCGTTCCGGATCGTGTTGAAATGACTGAAAACGGTGTCCGCTTTCTTGTGGATGTCAAAGAAGGACAAAAAACCGGTTTCTTTCTTGATCAAAAAGAAAATAGAGCCGCAATTGCACCTTTCGTAAAGGACAAAACGGTGCTTGACTGTTTTACCCATACCGGAAGTTTTGCACTTCATGCGGGACACTATGGCGCAAAAGAAGTCATTGGTGTCGATATATCCGCTTATGCATGTGAATTTGCGACAGAAAACGCAAAACTGAACGGTTTGGAAGACAGAGTTCGCTTTGTGGAAGCAAACGCTTTTGATCTCCTTGCTGAACAAAGTCGTAACGGAACCAAATATGATGTTGTTATTCTGGACCCACCGGCATTTACAAAAACGCGTTCGGCCATTGAAAGCGCAAGGCGCGGCTATAAAGAAATCAATCTCAGAGCCATGAAAATGGTTAAGCCCGGCGGTTATCTGATCACCTGCTCATGCTCCCAACACATTTTACCCGATATGTTCCGTGAAATTGTGATGGAGGCAGCGAAAGATGCACGTGTTACGCTACGTCAGGTTGAGTTCCGTACACAGGGAAAGGATCATCCGATCCTGCCTGCTTCTCCTGAAACCCAATATTTGAAATGCGGTATCTATCAAATCATGGAATAAATAGCGTGTAAAAAGGGGAATGCCTTGTGCACTCCCCTTTTGTTTATGCATCATAACCGAGGTTTCGTAATTCGTCTTTCCTGTTTCTCCAGTCTTCCCGGATCTTGACCCAGAGTTTCAGGGTTACATGGTAACCAAGCAATTTTTCAATATCTTCTCTGGCTTCGGTTCCGATGATTTTTAACATGCTTCCCTGTTTTCCGATAATAATGCCTTTATGGGTATCTTTCTCGCAATAGATCGTCGCGTTGATCTCCATAAAATGATCGTTCTTTTTCTCCATACCCATCATTTCAACGCCGATACCGTGCGGAACTTCATCCCGAAGATGATGCAGGGCTTTTTCACGGATGATTTCGGCGCAAATGAGTCTTTCAGGCTGGTCGGTAATCATATCATCAGGGAAATATTGGGGACCTTCGGGAAGGTAGGAAACGATCAGCTTTTTCAGTTCCTCAAGTCCTTCTTCTGTTTTGCCGCTGACAGGAATAATATCGTGATACCCGTATTCTTTAAGGTTGTCGATGGTCTTCAGAAGTGCCGAAGGTTCTGTTAAGTCAGTTTTGTTGAGTGCGAGGATCTTTGGGACTTTTACTTCGGACATACTTTGGATGACCTTCGTATCTGCATCGGTCAAATGTGAGGCATCGGCAACAACAAGTACACAGTCCATGCCGTCCATGGCATCGTGAACTGTTTTCATCATATACTCACCCAATTTGTTTTTGGGTTCATGTATGCCGGGTGTATCCAGAAAGACGATTTGATAGGCTTCGTCGGAAACAACACCCATGATCCGATTGCGGGTCGTTTGTGGCTTATTGGAAACGATTGCGATCTTTTCGCCGATCATTGCATTCATGATGGTGGATTTACCGGCGTTCGGTTTACCGACAATGGTGACAAAACCGGATTTAAACTGCTTGTTTTTCATGTTGATTGCCTCTCATTCTTATAAGGATTCCGGTCCAAAGCCATGAGGAAGGAGTTCTTTGAGGGACATTTCGTCTTTCTGCCCTTCTCCCCATGTGACAAGGACACGGATGTCAGGCGCGAACTCGTTCAAAACCTGTCTGCAGGCACCGCAGGGCCACGGTGCGGATTCTTTTGATGCAATAGCAATGGCATCAAAAGACTTAGCCCCCTCACTTACCGCCTTGAAGATTGCAGTCCGCTCTGCACAATTGGTCAAGCCAAAGGATGCATTTTCAATATTACATCCTTGAAAGATCCTGCCGTCAGTACAATGAAGAGCGGCGCCTACGGGATAATGACTGTAGATCGAATAACTGCGTTTCATGGCTTCACGGGCCATCGCGAGAAGGATTTCATCGTTATATGCAGAAGTTTGTCCTTCCCTGCTCAGTCCAATCGAAGAAAGCGCTTTTTCTTCCTGTGCGCGCATTGCAATTTTGTCTTCTTCTTTCATATGATCATAGCCCATCAGGTGAAACAAGCCGTGTACCAGGAGGTAGGCCATTTCCCGTTCTGTATCGTGACCGTACTCCTCAGCCTGCCGGATCGCATGTTCTACCGATATGATGATATCTCCAAGAAAATAGCAGTTCTGTAAGTCATCATATTCCAGCTTTAGCTTTTCAGGATGGGTTCCTGCGGTGGCTCCGTTTTTCCAGTTTACACTCGGAAAGGAAAGCACGTCAGTGGAAGCATCGACATTCCTGTATTGCTTATTGATCTCATGGATGGCTTTGTCATCGCAAAGTCTGACGGAAACGAAACAAGGTAGATCAAGTTTTTCTGTCATTTGGGCTGCATCTGAAGCGCATTGCATCAGACTATGGATCCCGGAGGGAACATCGCAATCGATCTGCCACTCAATTTTCATTAGGAATCCTGCTTTCTTCTTTTTTATCATTATTAGTTGCCGATACATCCGCTGCTGTGGGCTTTGATGATGCCTGCTGGAGTGGTTCACTCACTTTTTCTGTTGATGAACGTGCATTCTCTTTCATGACCTGAGAGAGTTGCTGCATAGCTGCCTGTGCCTGCACAGACATTTTGGGATACTCGATACGTTCATGGAAAACACCCTTAAGGACGTTTGTAAAAGCATCTGCAATGTCGTCCAGATCACAAATGAGGATCGGTGAATCTGTTAACTGACCGTCTTCCAATTTGGTACGGATCAAACGCTCGATAAATTTGCGTATTCCGTTCGGTGTCGGATCTTTCATGGATCTTACTGCTGCTTCAACTGTATCGGCAAGCATAACAATGGTTGCTTCTTTGGTTTGCGGACGCTTCTCGTTATATCTGAAATCATTGACATCGATCGGCGATCCGTTAGCCATTTGCAGTGCTTTATGGTAGAAGAACATGGTTGCTGTGTCTCCGTGATGTTGAGAAATGATTTCCTGAATTTCAGTCGGTAAATGTTCCTGCTGCGCAAGAAAAACACCGTCACTTGTATGGCTTGTAATGATTGCGGAAGAAATATAGGGATCCGTATTGTCGTGCGGATTGGTACCCATCTGGTTTTCACTGAAATACTGCGGACGCTTTAATTTCCCGATATCGTGATAATAAGCCCCAGCTCTGGCCAGCAAGGAATTTCCTCCGACACGTTCAGCCGCAGCTTCAGCAAGATTGGCGACTACGATGGAATGATGGTAAGTTCCGGGCGCTTCGATCAAAAGCCGACGAAGAAGCGGTTGATCGGGATTGACCAGTTCGAGAAGTTTGGATGCGGTTGCCAGATGGAAAACATTCTCAAATATCGGCTGGAGTGAAAGAGCAAGAATGCCACTTACAAAAGCGCCTCCGCATGCCCATCCGATGTTAGCGAAACTGGCATTCAGGTCTGAAGAGGTCATCGCGGTCAGGGCAATGACGATCAATGCATTCAGAATGGCAGAGAGCAGGCCTGAAAGGATCAAACGCGTACGCATGGGCTTATTGGACAAAAACTGGACCGATACGATTCCGGAAATACAGCTCATCAAGAACAGATGCAGCATTTCATTGAGATATCCGGCATTGCTTCCTGCTGAAAGTCCGGCTATTAAAATAGCCAGCGGAATAATAGATACAAAACCGACACTGGAACCCAGTAATACAGTCAGCAGCATGCATCCAAGGGACAAAGGGATAAAGTAAGCGTTGAAGAGCTTCAGGAAACAGACAGCAATCCCAACTGACAAAACGATCACGATCAGAGTCACCAAAAGTTTTCTGGCGTCTTCCAGAATCGTAGGTGTCAGGATCCTGAGAAGGATATAAAGACCAAACATACAAAGGAATACGAGAATGGCGGCCCCCCAATAGGTAGAAAAGTCGTATTGATTGTCTTTCAAAAGACCAAGGGAACGCAACATTTCGATCTGGTTACTGTTGACTCGCTCCCCTTCCCGGATGATATTCTGGCCTTGCAGATAGGTTACATTTTCAACTGCCGCCCTTGCGTTTTCACGGTTGATTTCTGTGGCTTCCTGATCAATGATCATGTTGGGACGGATACACGCACGTAAAACTGTCGGAACCACATTTTGCGTCAGAGATACATCCAACCGGTACCCGACAATTTGGATGATGTTCTGTATCGCCTGATTAGTCTGTCCTTCCCGGATCGTGGATGTCATGGAATTGGAAACGGCTGTTTCGACTGTGGAAACCATGTTTTCAAAATCGGGAGTGTCTGTACGGAGAAGGGTGATGATCTGATATCGGCTCCAGGAATCTGTTTGGGCCAGATCATTCGCGTAGGTGATCTCGTCGTCAGTAAATTCTTTTGACCGCATCTGTGCTTGTGTTTCGTTTCCGTCGCGCAGTGTAAGGCCATATTGTTGAATCAATCGAAGCTCAGAGAAAATATTGTCAAGATCGCTGACGACCTGTTCAGCAACACCTTCCTGAAAATGATACGTGGGCTCTACCGATGAAGCAGCATTGTTGCGCCTTTCTTCGGTAGCGACTTCGTCAATCACGTCTTTTGTGGCGGTGATCGTTTCATGGGCGATGGAGCCGACCTTCAGATTGTATCTTTTAGGTGCGCAAACAAGCAGATAGATTCCATAGATCAGGATGGTTGACACGAGAAACAGAAGAAAGATCCTTCTTTCTCTGGCACCAAATATTTTTTGAAAAAAAGAATGCAGAGATTGTTTCTTGTTTGGAGAATCGGTCGCGGAAATCTCTTCCGGATTCGGCATGGTGTTAACCTCCCGCTGAAGATACTTGGGTCATTCATGCATATGAGCAGTTGCCTGATCATATGCTTCCGTGATCTTTTGTACTAATTCGTGACGGACAACATCCCGATGCGTCAGCGTTACGATGCCGATTTCCGGAATGTTTTTCAGAATCTCAACCGCATCAGAAAGCCCGGAACGTTTTCCTGCGGGTAAGTCGGTTTGGGTGATATCGCCGGTAACGACTACTTTGGAGTTGTATCCCATACGGGTCAGGAACATTTTCATCTGTTCCGGCGTAGTGTTCTGTGCTTCATCAAGGATAATGAATGAATCGGAAAGCGTACGTCCTCTCATGTATGCAAGAGGGGCAACTTCAAGGATACCGCGCTCCATCAGTTTCTGGTAAGAATCCAAACCCATAAAATCGTACAGTGCATCGTACAGCGGCCTCAGATAGGGATCGACTTTCTGAGTCAGATCTCCGGGAAGAAAGCCTAACTTCTCCCCTGCTTCGACTGCCGGCCTGGTAAGAACGATTCTTTCGACTTCTTTGTTTTTTAATGCAACAACGGCAAGCGCCATGGCCAAGTATGTTTTCCCCGTACCGGCAGGACCGATCGCAAAAGTCAGCTCATGATCGCGAATCGCATTTACATACTGTTTCTGGCCGAATGTTTTGCAACGGATCTGCTTTCCGCGGTGCGAAATGGCGATAACATTGGAAAGCGCTTCTTCAAGCTCGTCTTCGCGTTCTTCACGGATCATATCCATCATATAACGGAGTTTTACTTTATCTACGGTTTCATGACGATGAATCAAATGTAAAGCATGCTCTATTGTTTTAGAGGCATAATCAATACCTTTAGGGTCAATACCGGTTATGGTAAGATCGTTATTACGCAAACTGACGGAAACTGAAAAAGTATCTTCGATCATGCCCATGAAAAGATCGTTCATACCGAAAAGGGACATATAATCTTCCATGGAATCCAGAGTCATGCTCTGGGTGTTCATTTGCGGCAAAATAGTTTCAACTCCTTATCATATAAAGGAATACAATCATATCATAAACCATATTCCCAAAAAGTCAATCAATACTTGAAAAACAAGCGGTTGCGGTCTTTTGAGCAGGCTTGTTTTTTCAGTTTTGCTCTGTTATAATTGTTTATTGATTCGTTGATTTTTCCTGATTCGGAAGGATGATTGTATGGCACGTGTCGGAGATATCGGCATTGATTTGGGCACTTCCAACTTTACCATGTACATGAAAGGACGCGGAATCTGCGCACGTCAACCTTGCATCGTTGCGCTTGACAGAGCTACTGACAGTATTTTAGCTATAGGTGAAGATGCGCAAAGCATGATCGGTCGGACTCCTTCCACTATCAAACTGATCAGACCGTTTGAGAACGGAGAAATAGCTGATTTTAACGTTGCTGCTGCCATGCTGAGACATTTTATTGGCAGTGTGATGGATAAACATTTTCTGTCAAGACCGCGCGCGGTTCTGGCACTTCCGAGCGGGATCAAAGACCTTGAGAGAAAAGCATTGATTGGCGTTATGTTTGACGCGGGCATGAGACGTACCCAATTGGTTGACAGGACAGTTGCTGCCGCTTTGGGAGCCGGTTTGAACTTTCAGGGCCCGTTTGGTGCGATGGTTGTAGATATCAGCTCGGCTGCTGCCGATATTTCCGTACTCTGCAACAGCACCGTTGCTCTTGGAACTACGATTCGCCTTGGTGGCGATCATTTTTCCAATTCTGTCCTAAAATATATCCGCAGGAAATATAATCTGCTGATTGGCGAGAATACGCTGGAACAGGTCAAAACCACACTGGGGAGCGCTATTCCCCGAGAGACCGAGATTTATATGGATGTTTCCGGACGCAATCTGATTTCCGGTTTGCCAAAGGTCGTAAGTGTCAACTCTGCTGACATCTATGAGGCATTGAAAGACGATGTAAGCGACCTGATTGAAGCTATTCAGATCGTGATTGAAAAAACTCCCCCGCAATTGGCTTCCGATATCTTTGATAAAGGTATTACCCTCACAGGCGGTGGTGCCTGTCTGTACGGGTTGGATGAAGCAATCGCCAATGCTTTGCGCATTTCATGTGTAACGGCGCCTGATGCCCGTGATTGTATTGTTATGGGTTGCGCGAAAATCATAGAAGATCCCTATGGCACTAAAAAACTGTTGCTTTGATAAGGGCTTGTCATAAAAAAACGCTTTCCGGTTTTGTCCCGGAAAGCGTTTTTTATATCAGGCTGTAACTATGCTTGCGGCTTCCTGCAGGGAAAGTTTCTTAACGGCTTCTTCACGCATCTTGTATTTAAGGACCTTTCCTGCCGCGTTCATTGGGAATTCGGTGACAAAGGATACATATCTTGGTGTCTTATGCTTGGCCATATGTGTCAGAACATATTCCTTGACCTCTTCTTCTGTCATGCTTTCGCCTTCATTGAGAATCACACAGGCCATGATCTCTTCACCGTAGGCTTTATCGGGTACCCCGATAACCTGTACATCACGGATCTTTGGATGCGTATACAGGAAATCCTCGATTTCCTTGGGATAGATATTTTCGCCTCCGCGAATGATCATATCCTTGATTCTGCCGGTGATACGATAATATCCATTTGCGTCGCGGCGGGCAAGATCGCCTGTATGCAGCCAACCGTCGGCGTCAATGGCTGCGGCGGTTGCCTGAGGCATTTTGTAATATCCCTTCATGATGTTATACCCGCGGGCAACAAACTCGCCATCTGTGTTATCGGGAAGATCCTGATTGGTTGCGGGATCAACGATCTTGCATTCAACACCGAAAAGTGCGCATCCGACACTGTTTACACGGGTCTGGATGTCGTCTGTGATCTTGGACATAGTGCATCCGGGGCTTGCTTCAGTCTGACCGTAGGTGATACAGATCTCATCCATATGCATTTTGCTGATCACTTCTTCCATCACAGCGATGGGACAAGGGCTGCCGGCCATTATACCGGTGCGCATATGGCTGAAATCAGTCTTCGGGAAGTCGGGATGATTCAACATAGCAATAAACATGGTAGGAACGCCGTGGAAAGCGGTGATCCGTTCTTTGTTTATGCATGCCAGGCCTTTGCTGGGTGAAAACGCCGGGATCGGGCTCATGGTAACTCCGTGGGTCATTGTGGCTGTCATGGCGAGGACCATGCCAAAACAATGGAACATGGGGACTTGGATCATCATTCTGTCTGCAGTAGACAGGTCCATACAGTCACCGATTGCTTTGCCGTTATTAACTACATTATAATGCGTCAGCATAACGCCCTTCGGGAAACCCGTGGTACCGGAAGTATACTGCATATTGCAGACATCGTGTTTGCTGATGGAAGAGGCTCGGCGTTCGACTACACTCAAGTCTGTCAGTGAAGCCATTTCGAGAGCATCTTTCCAGGAAAGACAACCCGGATGCGGTCCGTCAATCGTAATGATATGGCGGAGGAAAGGGAAACGTGCTGTATGGAGGGGCTTTGCTCCGTCGTGAGAAGAAAGCTCAGGACAGAGCTCATCGATGATCTTCAGATAATCACAATCTTTGTAAGCATCGATCATGACCAGCGTATGGGTGTCACTTTGACGAAGCAGATATTCAAGTTCATGGATCTTATAAGCGGTATTTACAGTAACAAGCACAGCGCCGATCTTGACGGTCGCCCAGAAAGTGATGTACCACTGGGGAACGTTTGTTGCCCAAACAGCTACATGGTCTCCTTGCCGGACACCCAGAGAAATCAGCGAACGGGCAAATTCATCCACATCATCCCTGAATTGGGCGTAGGTTCTTGTATAATCCAATGTTGTGTAACGGAAAGCATACTGGTCCGGGAATTCATCACACATACGGTCAAGAACCTGAGGGAAAGTAAGATCGAGTAATGTTTCTTTTGGCCAGATGTATTTGCCGGTTTTACGCAGATTATCCTGCAGACGCGAATTGGTCAGCTCACCTGAAAGGAATTTTTGCATATAGTTTGCGTAGTGAGGAAAGACAATACCGGCACTCATCAGTTCGGGCATATAGGCTTTGACCCATTCCAAAGAGATGAAGCCGTCATAGTTGACGCTGCGGAGGGCATTGATCATCTCCTCAATGGGCATGTCACCCTCACCCATCATTTTATAGATAACACGGCCATTTTCAAAACGGGAATCTTTTGTATGTACATGCTTGATATAGACACCAAGATTCTGGACGGTTGTTTCGGGCGATTCATTCATAAAACGATAAGGATGATGCATATCCCACAATGCAGCAACAGTATCACTTTCTGTTTTGATCAACAGATCGCGCAAACGTTTTGTGTTTGCATATACGCCGTTTGTTTCCACAAGAAGGATGATCCCGGCTTTTTCGGCATAAGGTATCACATCCTTCAAATGGGAGAGAACGAGGTCGTCATCTACTTCTCCTTCGACTTGAGTATCGCGGTCTCCGAGAAGACGGATATAGGGTGCACCGATCTGCTGCGCAAGGTCAATGTAATCGATGATCTCAGAACGTATACGTTCCCATCCGTCAGCGTACTTAAGAACGCAACCGGTTGTCAGGCAAGGGATAAAGAGATGCATTTTTTTCAGCTGGGATACAGTTTTTTCGATACGCTCAGGGGCAAAAGGATTGGTTACACCTTCAAAGATATCCTTTCCCATTCCACGGATTTCAATACCGTCAAATCCAAAGTCTTTTGCGATGGAATAGATATCTGACCATTCAAAACCAGGGCATCCCAGAGTTGAAAAAGAAATTTTCATAGCGTTCCCTCCAAAGCGGTTTCCGCAAATAAAAAACTTTCATCCCATGATCATATTGCATGATCCTATGAGACGAAAGATAAATACTTCCGCGGTACCACTCAAATTGACATTAAGTCCGCTCATTTTGTCCGTAACGTGGAACAACGTCCGGTATTACCAGGTAAAAAACCGTTGAACCGGCAGCTCGGGGGCCAGAAGATCATTCCGTCATAATTGCTCGCACCAAACGCAATCTCTCTGATATGTGCGGATATGACCGTAATTCCCATCATCGCGTTTACCATGACATTTTACCGACAACCCATGTCGATGTCAAGAAGAGACAGGTTGTTCATGTGTTTTTCCCATGTTTGAAAATAATATGTGCAGTATTGGTCGGATTGATAGCCTTTCCTTGACACAATGATGGTTTGGGTTGCATAATATAAGTTGGTTTTTTATGGATTGGAGGTCAGCTTGTGGGAATCAGGATCATGAATGTAGAACCCGGGTCGGTTGCAGATCGGATCGGACTCAGAGCGGAGGATATCCTTTTGGAAATCGGCAACGAGCCTGTTCTTGACGAGATCGATTATCAGGCACTGATCTCTTCCTCTACGTTACACATTAAGGTGCAGCGTGAGGAAGATATTCTTTCATTCCGCGCTCACAAGCAGGATTGGGAACCGCTGGGGATCACCCTGGATGAGTCAGCAGTATTGAAACCGCGCGCCTGTAGAAATCGTTGCGTTTTTTGCTTTGTTGAACAGATGCGACCGGGTATGCGCCCTTCCCTTTATGTGAAAGACGATGATTGGCGTTTGAGTTTGATGATGGGCAATTATATTACGCTGACGAATGTGGACGACGATGAATTCGAACGTATCCTCCGCCGCAGGGTCAGTCCTCTATATATCTCCGTGCATGCAACCGACCCTGAAATACGTTCCGCTATGATGCGCAATCCCAAAGCCGACGAATTGATGAAACGTTTGACAGCGTTAAAAGAACACGGTCTCAGTTTTCATAGCCAGGTCGTACTTTGTCCGGGAATGAATGATGGAAACGTGCTTGAACAAACGGTTCGCGATCTTATTTCGCTTCATCCTGCGGCTGAATCATTGGCTGTCGTTCCCGTGGGACTGACTCGTTTCCGAGATCATCTACCCCATATCGCCCCTGTAGACCGGGAAAAAGCAGATGAAGTACTGGACCTGGTTGAACGCTTGCAACAGGAATTTATGGAGCGATATGGCACACGTTTCGTTTTTGCTTCGGATGAATTCTATATTCTGGCCGGTCGACCGATTCCGGAAGAAGAAGCGTATGAAGGCTATCCACAGATCGAAAATGGCGTTGGGATGATCCGCCTACTGCGCGAAGATGCCATGGTGGAAAGCGAAACTTTTGCGGGGAAAATGGCCAGGCCGCGGCATGTTGTCATTCCGACGGGCGTTTCCGCTGCTGGTGAAATCACGGACATATGCAAGAAATATGCTCCAGCTGGTGTAGAAGTAACGGTAGTTCCCATCACAAATCATTTCTTTGGTGAGACAGTAACCGTTACAGGCTTACTTACAGGACAGGATCTGTATCGGCAGCTAAATGAACTGCCTTGTGATGAGATTCTGATTTCGTCTGTGATGCTGCGTGAAAATGAGGATTGTTTTTTGGATGACATGACCGTGGAATGTCTTTCCGAAAGCCTTGGAAAACCAATCAAGGTTAGTGACAACACAGGGGCCGGTTTGATCCGGTCACTATTTGAAACGGAGGATCAATAAATGTCAAGACCGATCGTGGCTATTGTGGGGAGACCGAATGTCGGTAAATCCACTTTTTTCAATAAAATGGCGGGTCACAGAATCAGTATCGTTGAGGATGTCCCCGGTGTTACGCGGGATCGGATTTACGCGGACGCTGAGTGGCTTGGCCATCTCTTCACACTGGTGGATACCGGCGGTATCGATCCGCACAGTGATGATGTCCTTCTGTCTCAAATGAGACATCAGGCGGAGATCGCCATCGATACAGCTGATGTTATCTGTATGTTCGTCGACGGACGAGAAGGCCTGACGGATGATGATCGCGAAGTGGCGGATTTGCTCCGCAGAACCAGCAAACCGGTGATCCTGGTTGTAAACAAGATCGATCATATTGGGCTTAACGATTCCATTTACGAGTTCTATGAACTTGGGTTTGGCGATCCCTATGCCATCAGCGGTGTAAATATGCTTGGATTTGGCGATCTTCTGGATGCAATCATCGCACAGTTTCCGGAAGATGCCGATCAGGAAAGTGTGGAAGAAACCGATGGCCATACGATCCAGCTGGCAATCGTTGGCCGGCCGAATGTTGGCAAGAGTTCCCTCACCAACCGTATTCTTGGACAGGAACGCACGATGGTCTCCGATATTGCAGGTACGACCCGCGATGCCGTGGATACCGCACTGACGCTTCCTGATGGGAAAAAATACAATATCATTGATACGGCCGGAATCAGACGCAAACGTGCAATCGAAGACGAAACACTTGAACGCTACAGTGTACTTCGTTCTATCGCGGCAATCCGCCGTGCGGATGTTGTTTTGCTTTTGATTGACGCCAATGACGGCGTAACAGAACAGGATACCAAGATTGCCGGCCTGATCACAGATGAAGGTAAAGCAGCCATCGTCATCGTCAACAAATGGGATCTGCCGGAAAAAGAAACCGGAACACTCGAAAAGTATAAGAAGCAGGTCCTGAGCGATCTTAAATTTATGGATTACGTACCTGTTCTCTTTATCTCGGCAAAAACAGGTCAGAGAGTCAATACTGTTCTTGGAATGGTAGATAATGTATGGGAGCAGGCGACTAAGAGGATCACTACAGGTCTCCTGAATGATATTCTGTCCGATGCTATTATGGATCTTCAACCCCCGGCGCAAAATGGCAGACGTCTCAAGATCTACTATGCAACGCAACAGTCAGTATGCCCGCCAACTTTCGTTTTCTTTGTGAATGACGAGAAACTGATGCATTTTGCCTATCAACGCTATCTTGAGAATTACTTCCGTAAATCTTTCGATTTCACAGGAACGCCGATACGTATGATCATGCGGGAAAAGAAAAAGGAGAACGACTGACATGAGTGATTTCCTACGCTTCGCCATTTCTGCATTGATAGCCTACTGCCTCGGCTCTGTGAGTACTGGGCTGCTTGTTGCAAAATATGCAAAAGGTCCTGACCTACGTTCCGTTGGCAGCAAAAATACCGGTGCTACCAATGTGCTGCGGACGATGGGATGGAAATACGGTCTGATCACTTTTTTCGGTGATATGCTAAAGGCTGTGTTCGCATGCCTCATTGCGAAGTGGCTTACTGCTTCCATCTTTGGTATGATGCTTGCCGGTTTGGCCGTGATTCTTGGACATAACTGGCCGATATTCTTTGGCTTCAAAGGAGGAAAAGGCGTTGCCAGCAGCTGCGGTGTAATGGTTTGCTGCTTCCCTGTTCCTGCCGTGATCTGTTTCGCAGTCACCCTTCTGATCATTTGGCTTGGACGATATATTTCAGTTGGCAGTATGTCCATGATGATTCTTTACGCAATCATCGTTTCTGTGTTTTATTCCGGCGGTAACACATGCATCATTGTATGGACGCTGATTCTGGCCGCGCTATGCTTGATTCGTCATCATGCAAATATCAGCAGACTGTTACACCATGAAGAAAACAAGTTTCATGCGAAAGTCTGAATTCCGGAGGGATAACATTGTCTGAAATGCAGCACATTCGTAATTTTTGTATCATTGCACATATCGATCATGGGAAAAGCACGCTGGCGGATCGCATCCTGGAGATGACCGGTGTTTTTGAGCAACGTGAAATGGTCGAGCAGATCCTGGACAGTATGGAGCTGGAACGTGAACGTGGAATCACCATCAAGAGCAAAGCGGTACACATGAAATATACCGCAAAAGACGGTGAGATCTATACGTTGAATCTGATCGATACACCCGGTCATGTTGACTTTACCTATGAAGTCAGCCGTGCGTTAGCTGCTTGTGAGGGTGCACTGCTTGTTGTGGACTCAACACAAGGTATCGAAGCACAGACTTTGGCCAATGTCTATATGGCTCTTGAACATGATCTGGAGATCATTCCCGTGATCAACAAGATCGACCTTCCTTCCGCCAGACCCGAAGAAGTGCGCAAGGAAATCGAAGATGTGATCGGTTTGGATGCCTCTTACGCGCCTTGCGTTTCCGCCAAGACTGGATTGAATATTCAGGATGTTCTGGAAGCAATCTGCCACTATGTTCCGGCACCTGTCGGAAATCCGGATGCGCCTCTTCAAGCATTGATTTTTGATGCTTTCTACGATAACTATCGTGGCGCGATCTGCTTCATCCGTGTAAAAGAAGGCACTGTACGGGCTGGCATGCGTATGCGTCTGATGGCCACTGGCGGTGAATTTGATATTGTTGAAGTTGGTACGTTTGCGCCCGGATATAAACCTTGTGATTGTCTGAAAGCGGGTGATGTCGGTTATGTATCGGCATCGATCAAAGATGTTCGTGACACCCGTGTTGGCGATACCATTACCGATGCAAACGCGCCTGCAGATGAACCGCTTCCCGGTTATAAGCACGTCACCCCCATGGTATACTGCGGCATTTATCCTGCGGATGGAGCTGATTATCCGGCACTGAAGGACGCGCTTGAAAAGCTGAGAATGAACGACGCCTCCCTTTCGTTTGAACCGGAGACTTCTGTAGCTTTGGGCTACGGCTTCCGTTGTGGTTTCCTTGGATTACTGCACATGGATATTATCACCACACGTCTGGAACGTGAATGGGATCTGAATTTGGTAACTACAGCTCCAAGTGTTATCTATCATATCGTGAAAACAAACGGTGAAGAGATCAGCATTGACAACCCCACCAATCTGCCGCCGCTGGCTGAAATCGATCACATTGAAGAACCTTATGTGCATGCGGTCATCTATACCCCGCAGGATTCTGTCGGAACGCTGATGGATCTTTGCCAGGATAAACGCGGGATATTTATCGATATGCAATATGAGGGCAGTCGTGTTAAGCTCAACTATGAAATGCCGCTCAATGAAATCATTTTTGACTTCTTTGATCAGATCAAAAGCCGTAGCCGTGGTTATGCATCTTTTGACTATGAACTCAAAGACTACCGTGAATCAGACCTTGTCAAACTGGATATGCTTCTCAATGGTGAGATCTGTGATGCTTTTTCAATCATTGTGCATCGTGAAAAAGCTTATGCGCGTGGACGTGGCATAGCTGAAAAACTGAAAGATGTTATTCCAAGACAACAATTTGAAATTCCGATCCAGGCCGCTATTGGCGGTAAGGTTATCGCACGTGAAACTGTGAAAGCCATTCGTAAAGATGTGCTTGCCAAGTGCTATGGCGGAGACATTACACGCAAAAAGAAGTTGCTTGAAAAGCAAAAAGAGGGCAAAAAGCGTATGCGCCAGTTTGGTACTGTACAAGTGCCCAGCGAAGCATTCCTCGCTGTTCTTAAAATCGACTCCTGACAGAAAGGAAGGGCAAACCCATGCCGGATCCGTGGCTGAACGAAACAAGTCATACTGCATGCTTTACGGGACATCGCGATATTCCGGATGAACTTGTGCCGAAAGTAATGAAAGGGCTTGCGTCTGTGATAGCCAGAGCAATCGATAAAGGCTATGACAGGTTTATTTGCGGAGGCGCTTTGGGATTTGATACGCTTGCAGCGATATCCGTGTTGGAATACAGAAAAACGCATCCTGATCTCCAACTCTTGCTCGCTATCCCCTGCAGTACACAAAGTAATGCCTGGAGTGCCAAGGACAAAGAAATTTATCATCAGATCTTTTCAGAAGCCGATGAAGTACGGATCCTCGCGGATCAATATACACGCGGTTGTATGCAGACAAGGAATATGTTCATGGTTGACCGATCATCGCTTTGTATTGCATGGCTTACTTCGATGAATGGCGGCGGAACCATGAATACGGTCAAATATGCTCTAAAACAATCTGTTCAGATTATCAATGTAGCCATGGAGAAATAACATCATGGAGCTATATGTTCATATTCCGTTTTGCGTAAGAAAATGCCGATATTGTGATTTTGTTTCTTTTCAAGCGGAAAAGTCTGTTATGTCAGATTATATCCGGAATCTATTACTGGAAGCGGAAAAATCAAATCAGGAGAATCAATTTCCTGAGATTGAAACGGTCTATATTGGCGGAGGAACACCTTCCCTTTTACCGGATGACCTAACCAGAAGACTTTGGGAAGGATTGCGGTCTGTTTTCAAGATACAGCCTGATGCCGAAATCACGGTCGAAGCCAATCCGGGTACCGTGCGTGAAGAATGGCTCGATATTTGTCTCTCGAATGGTGTCAATCGTTTTTCACTGGGTATGCAGGCCGCACAGGCTCATGTCCTGGAACTGCTAGGGCGGATCCATCGCCTGAACGAGGTCGAAAAAACAGTATCGCTTTTCCAAAAAAAGAACATACGGAATTACAATCTGGACTTGATGTTTGGCATTCCACAACAAACAAAACAGGACTGGTCCGATACGCTTTCTGTTGCGCTATCAATGGGACCTTCTCACCTGTCATGTTATGGATTGATTCCGGAAGAAGGTACCCCTATAAAAAAGGATCTTGATGAAGGTCGATTACTTCTGCCGGAATCGGAAGAAGAAAGAGAAATGTACTATATGACGAAAGATGTTCTTTTAACAAATGGATATGTTCAATACGAAGTATCCAATTTTTCAAGGCCTGGCATGGAATGCAAACATAATATTGGTTACTGGACCATGAAGCCGTATATTGGGCTCGGATTGGCGGCTGCTTCCATGTCAAAGATCCAAAGGATGTCTGATGGGATCCGTTATTTCAGAAAATCTAATCCAATTGGTTTTGACGACTATGAAAAGTATGTAAGAAACGAGAATGTTCAACTTGAATGTGAATTGATCGATTCAGCAGAAGCCCGGTTTGAAACCGTTATGCTTGGACTGCGTATGACGCAGGGAGTAAATGATCAGTTTTTCAAAAGCCTTCATGGTGTGACATTGTCGGACACTTACCCGCGTGTGCTTGAAGAATTAAAAAAAAGAGGCCTGATGTATTTTGAAGATGGATCCTGGAAACTGACAGATACAGGAATGGATATACAAAATACAGTATTGGTTGAATTTATGCAGTAGAGGAATAACGGGACCCGGATCCGGGTCCCGTTCGTTTTATGTGATGGGTCAGTTCATAGCAATATTGGAAACCAGATCGTTGTAAAACAATGAGGCCGAGTGCATCAGGAAGAGCCTTTCTTCTTCCCTGTCGGGATCTTTCATCAAATCATTCAAAAGTTTTTCGGTCTCTTCAAGAATGTTGACATCCATTCCAACCAATACTGATTCGATACCGGTACCGCTTTGGCGTGTCCCTGTCAATTCACCGGGGCCACGGAGTTCAAGATCCTTCTGCGCAATCACAAAACCATCATTTGTTGAACAAAAGGTCTTTAACTTTTCAGTGGGTTCCGCGGATAGAAAACACCAACTTTCTTTACATCCTCTGCCGACACGCCCACGTAACTGATGAAGCTGACTCAGACCGAAACGCTCGGCATTTTCGATGATCATGATACTGGCGTTCGGTACATTGACTCCTACTTCGATGACTGTCGTGGAAAATAAAACGCTGATCTTCCCTTCACGGAATAATTCAAGGGTTTGATTTTTTTCTGCTTCTTTCATGTCACCATGGACAAGTCCTGTCGTGATCCCGCGGAAAACAGTGTCTTTCATATCTTCGTACTGGCTGGTGGCAGAAAGCAGATCATCCGCTTCTTCACTGTCCTCAACAAGCGGATAAACGATATATACCTGTTGCCCTTCTGCAATCTTCTGTTTTGCAAACTGATACATATCCGATTTCTTGCTTTCGGGGACAAGTCTGGTTCGAACTGGGATCCTGCCGGGTGGCAACTCATCGACAATGGAGATATCGAGATCTCCATATAGAATCAGAGCAAGCGTTCTTGGAATCGGCGTGGCAGACATAACTAATACATGAGGCACATAAGTATCCTGTTTACCTTTGTTTTGAAGTTCGGAGCGCTGACGGACACCAAATCGATGTTGTTCATCCGTGATGACTAATCCTAAACGATGATAAACCACATTGCGGCTGATCAGAGCATGCGTTCCAAAGATGACCTGACATTCACCAGTGGCCAGCTCATTCAGAATTTTTTTGCGCTCAGCGACTTTGGTTGATCCCGTCAGCAATCTGCATGAGATGCCGACGGGCTCAAGTATGGAAAGAGCATTCTGATAATGTTGGGTAGCAAGGATCTCCGTTGGTGCCATCATTGCGGCTTGAAAACCGTGACGGCATGTGGCAAAAATAGCGCCAAATGCGATCACTGTTTTTCCGCATCCTACATCGCCCTGCACCATACGACTCATAGCTGTTTTGCTGCTGATATCATGCAGTATTTCATTCAGTACACGTTTTTGCGCGTTTGTTGGAGAATAAGGTAACAGAGACCAGAAATCTTCAGCGGTCGAATTTGTGCTTTGTATGGGCCTTGCAGCTTCTTTCTTCTGACCAAGCATGCGAATGCTCGCCTGAAACAAAAGGGCTTTCTCAAAAGTGAGTCTTCTTCTGGCAAGCAAGATATTCCTTTCATTTTCAGGGAAATGAACTTGCCGGATCGCTGTTTTCAGATCACAAAGATGATGTGATTGAAGAATCGACTCCGGTATTGTTTCAGGACAACACTCATCTATATAGGAAATGGCTTCATTGATCAGCTTTCGGAACGTTTTTGCGGTAATGCCGCCTATGCTTCGGTATATTGGCTCAAAACCGCTGTCATCCTGTATGATCGAGGGGTTTTGTAAAGTCATTGTTCCTTTTTTCTCAGTTATTTTGCCATAGAGCCTGATTGAGATACCGGGCTGGATCTGTTGAACAAGCCAGGGTTGATTATACCAGCACACACGGATCTTCCCTGTATTGTCAGCGAAATTTCCGAATATTTTTGTAAATCCGTGAAATCGTGAAAGACTCAACTTTTGAGAAAAGCTTCCTTCAATCAGGATGCCTTTGGAATGATCGGCTTGCAAATATACATCACAAACAGAGGTGCGTGTATGATGGTCTTCGTATCGTACAGGAAGGGTATACAACAAATCGCGCAATGAGCATATGCCCACTGCGCGTAGCGAATCAAGCCTGGTCGGTCCTATTCCTTTGATTGAGGAAAGTTCCATAACGCTCCTCTTAAACAAATTCTTCTAATAATCGTTATTCGACTGCAATCAGGTAATAATACAAGGGCTGTCCTCCGGCCATACATTCGACATCACAGTCCGGATAGGCATCCTGCATTTCATTTTGCAGAGCAACAGCAGTATCTTCATCCACATCAGAACCATAATAGATCGTAATCAATTCATCCTCTTCTGTGATGATTGATTTCATCATATCGGTTACAACTGTGTGAAGATCCTCGCCGGAGAATTCGATCTTACCGTTATGCAGACCAATATAGTCCCCCTCGCGGATCTCGACGCCGTTACATTCACTGTTGCGGATTGCGTAAGTTACTGTACCGGTCTTAACATGTTCACTTGCTTCAGTCATACGTGCAGCATTATCCTCAGGAGAGGAATCTGCCTGGAAAGCAATCACCGCGGCTATTCCCATTGCAACATTCTTGGTCGGGATGACGATGACATTCTTATCGCTTAATTCAGCAGCTTGATTGGCCGCAAAAATCACATTTCCGTTGTTTGGGTAAACGAATACATTTTTAGCCTTCACCTGCTGGATCGCCTGCAGGATATCATCGACCGAGGGGTTCATGGTTTGACCGCCTTCTACGATCAGATCAACCGCTAAATCTTTAAAGATCTGGCTGAAACCGTCTCCAAGGGACACGGCAACCATACCGTATTCATTCAGATCTGCTTCCTCGATAGTGTTTTCGTCAATAGGATCAACACTCTCTGCGGTTTCTGTTGCTTCAGGTTGGTTAACTGCTTCTAATTCCCGTTTACGGGCGGCCATGTTGTCCAACTTCAGGTTTTGCATTTCTGCAATTTCGACACCGTATTCAATGGCCGTACCGGGGTTGTTAGTATGTACATGAACCTGTACACCGTTCAGATCACCGGTTACTTTGACACAGTCACCGATTCGGTTCAATCTTCTCCGGAAACTGTCGATATCGTGCTCGTCACAATCATCTCTGAATCTGTTAAGCTCAAATTCCAGACAATAACTATAGGTCAGATCCTGGGTCAGATCGTGACAATCATCTTCTGTGGTTGCATCCTCGTCTTCAGAATCAGCATCAAAAGAATTGATATCTTCTCCCCGAAGGACTGCTGCATATCCCTGATAGATATACAGAAGTCCGCGCCCGCCGGAGTCAACGACGCCGGCTTCTTTTAACGCGGGAAGCATATCAGTCGTCTTTTTGAGGATGCTTTCGCCACTTTTCAACATGACATTGATCAGCGCGTCATAATCTTCAGGATCTTTTTGCACTTGTTTTGCGGCATCTTCAGCAATCACACGGGCAACGGTCAGAATGGTACCTTCCTTGGGCTTCATGACAGCTTTGTATGCCATTTCCGCTCCCTTGGTCAAGGCGGCAGCAAACTGAACAGGCGTAATCTTTTCACAACCGGATAATTCTTTTGCAAATCCTCTGAACAATTGTGAAGTAATTACGCCGGAATTACCGCGTGCTCCTTTTAAAGCACCTTTTGCAAGTGCACTGGCGGCCTCGTCTGCACGAAGATATTCTTTGCTGCTGACTTCTTTGGTGGCACTTTGCATGGTCAGAGACATGTTGGTGCCGGTATCCCCATCCGGGACGGGAAATACATTCAGTGCATCTACGATCTCACGGTTTTTTTCCAGCAGGGCTGTGCCGGCGATAACCATGTCACGAAGCAGCAGACCGTCAATTGTTTTGAACTGTATCAAGGATTTATCCCCCATCTTTATATTCATTGTCAACAGACATGGACCTAATCAGAAAGATCAGATCCGCATGCCTTCGACAGAAATATTGACGTTACGGACTTTAATGCCGGTCATGCTTTCTAATTTATAGCGAACAGTTTCCACGATGGTTTTACAGACTTCAGAGATTGAAATGCCATACTCAACAATAATAAACAGATCGATGTCCAATTTGTCTCCAACATTACGGATCTGAATACCTTTAGTCAAGTTTTCGCGGCCAAGCCATTCGACCAAACCATCCTTGGCTCTTTTGCTCGACATGGCTACGATTCCGTAGCATTCAAGAGCGGCGTATCCGGCAACTTTGAGCATAACATCGTCTGAAATAAATATGGTTCCCAGATCGTTTGTGATCTTGCACTCCATCTGTATTGACCTCCTTGCACCGCGGTTGCCTCTCTGTATATACAGACAGACTCATAGTGTATTATATCTGATTTGAGGGAAACTTGCAATACTTGCCCTTTTACGGTAAAAGTGTGCGTACTGTGGCTTATCTTTCTTTCATTTGGTTTCCTTTTTGATGTGAAAGAGTGTTGGCAGAACAAAAGACCAAATATTGCTTGACAAGCTTTGATTTTTGTTATAACCTCATTTTGCAATGATGGGAAGAAGTAGTTTGACCAGTTGCCTTTCAGAGAGTTTCCGGGTGGTGTGAGGAAACAGCAACGCAAATGAAATACATCCTTGAGCAGTGGACCGAAAGGAAACGACATCCCCGGTAGGCTTCACCCGGTGAGCCGGTTATAGCTCCAAGGCGTATCTGTCCCGATGCGCCTGTTGAGTGGGTCCTTTTGTGGACCAATGGGAGTGGTACCGCGGTCATGCCGCCTTCCGGAGAGTTTTTCTCCGGCTTATTTTTTTTATGAGGTGATCGTTATGAACGAGAAAACTGCGTTTGCCCACCGTTTTGACACGGTTTCAGGCAGCGCGATCCGTGAGATTTTCAAAGTGATTGCCCAACCCGGCATGATTTCATTTGCCGGTGGCAATCCTGCTGCTTCTGCACTGCCAGATGAGTTGGTATCTGAGTATTGTGTTAAAGTGCTTAAAGAGAATGGCAAAGCGATTCTTCAGTATGGAGCGACTGAAGGTTACGCTCCCCTTTTGGAAAGCCTTAAGAGCTATCTTCTGAATATGCTTGGTTGTGATATACCGGCTATACTGCCGGTAACCGGCTCTACCCAGGCAATGGATCTTTTGTGCAAGGCATTTATTGATCCCGGTGATACGATTCTTGTCGAGAATCCCTCGTTCTTGGGTAATATTCAGACGATGAAACTGTATCAGGCTAATTTGATTCCTGTGGACAGTGATGATGAAGGTATTCTGATGGATTCACTGGAAAGTCTTGCAAAACAGTATCATCCTAAGATGCTCTACGTGATCCCAACCTTCCAAAATCCAACTGGGAAGACTCTTTCCGCAGAAAGAAGAAAAAAGATCGCTGAATTAGCCGCGACTTATAACTTTATTGTTGCAGAAGATGATCCCTATCGTGATCTCCGTTATGCCGGGAATCCATTACCTTCCATTAAGTCGTTTGATCCGGACGGACATGTTGTGTTTATGGGCTCCTTCAGCAAGATCATTTCTCCGGGGATTCGCGTTGGCTATATGGCCGGTACACAGGAAATTATCCGTAAATGTACCATTGGCAAACAGTCTACTGATGTTCATACATCCAACCTGACACAGGCGGTAGTAGATCAGTTCCTGCGAAATAATGTCCTTCCTGCTCATATTGAACACATCTGTGACAGTTACCGTACGCAGATGAATACAATGCTGGAGGAACTTGAAAAATTCCCTGCCGGAACGAAGTGGACCAAACCCGAAGGCGGTCTTTTCATCTGGGTTGAATTACCGGAAGGGCTTGACGCACTGGAACTTCTCCAGAAAGCAGTTGAGAAGAAAGTTGCTTATGTTCCCGGTACACATTTCTGTGTGGACGGAAAACATGAGAACACGCTTCGTCTTAATTTTTCAAACAGCTCTGTAGAACAGATCCGCACCGGTATGGGTATACTTCGTAACATTGTTACAGAATCAATGAAATAAAATAAACGGAGGTATTGTGTTATGGAACATATTCTGGATGTCCTGAAAGAAAGAGGATTTATTGCTCAGACGACTTTTGAAGATGAACTGTATGAACAGCTGAAAGAACCGACAACTTTTTATGTTGGTTTCGATCCTACAGCAGACAGTCTTCATATCGGCCATTATATCCCGATCATGGCTATGGCGCATATGCAACGCGCCGGTCATAAACCGATTGCATTAATGGGTGGCGGTACCGCTATGATCGGTGATCCTTCGGGAAAAACCGACATGAGAAAAATGCTAACTGTGGAAACCATCGATCACAATGTTGACTGCATCAAGAAACAGATGTCCCGTTTCCTTGATTTTTCCGATGATAAAGCGATTATCGTGAATAATGGAGATTGGCTCCGTAACCTCAATTTCATTGATTTCATGCGCGATATCGGCTCCATGTTTACTGTAAACAAGATGTTGACAGCTGAATGTTACAAGAGCCGCCTGGCAACTGAAAACGGTCTTTCCTTCCTTGAATTCACCTATATGCTTATGCAGAGCTACGATTTCCTTGAGCTGTTCCATCGCTATGGCTGCCGTTTGGAAATGGGTGGTAATGATCAGTGGAGCAATATGTTGGGCGGCGCGGATCTGGTTCGTCGCAAGGACAATGAAAAGGCCTTTGCATGCACCTTCCAGCTGCTTTTGACACACGATGGACGAAAAATGGGTAAAACCGAAGCTGGTGCGCTTTGGCTTGATGCTGAAAAGACGTCACCTTTCCAGTTCTACCAGTACTGGAGAAATGTGGATGATAAGGATGTTGAAAAGTGCCTCGCTCTGCTGACCTTCCTTCCGATGGATGAAGTTCGTCGCTTGGGCGCTCTCGAAGGATCTGAGATCAACGAAGCCAAGAAAACTCTTGCTTTTGAAGTCACGAAGCTGGTGCACGGTGAAGAAGAAGCAAAGAAGGCCGCCGATGCTGCCGCCAGTCTGTTTGCAGGCGCCGCTGACAGCGCCAATATCCCCTCTTTGACCGTAACAGCTGATGAGTTGTCCGCTGATGCAAGAATTTCCACACTGCTTGTTCGCAGTGGCCTTTGCAAGAGCCAGGGTGACGCCCGTAAGCAGATTGAACAGAATGCTGTCGCAATTGGTGATGATAAAGTAACCGATGTGATGGCAGTCCTGACTGCGGAAAAAATCGGCGCCGATGGCATTATTTTAAAGAAAGGCAAAAAGGGATTTGTCCGCGTGATTCTGGCATGACGGATTCGTATCTGACGCTGAGAAATTCAGCAAGTGACGAAGTTATTATCAATAAGAGTCGCTTTATCGGTTATGCCTCTCCTGTTGAAACTGAAGAAGAAGCACTTGCATTTTTGCAGACGATCCGACAGAAACATAAAGAAGCCAATCACCACTGTTATGCTTATGTGATCGGTACCAATGCCGGAATCATGCGTTACAGCGATGATGGTGAGCCAGGCGGAACAGCCGGGATGCCGATGATCGACTATTTGAAAACAAAAAAACTGGTCAATTGTGTTGTCGTCGTCGTTCGTTACTTCGGCGGTGTCCTTCTTGGAACAGGTGGACTTGTACGTGCATATACCCAGGGGGTTAAAATCGCGGTCGATGCGGCAAAGATCATCTCCATGGAGTTGACACAGATCGACGAGTGTGAGGTTGCTTATCCACTTTGGGATAAATTTAAGTACGAGGCTTCTTTCCTGCCTGTTCAGATTCAAAATGTCCGTTTTGCTTCGTCGGTTAGTTTCAGCTTGTTGACCAGAAATATTGATCATGATTCCGTATTGGAAGCACTCACCCGTGTAACAGATGGCAAACTTGATTATCTGCCTGATGAACAGAAATACATGGCTTGGGATGTATAATAAAGAGACATTCGCCGGTTTTTCGGCGAATGTCTCTTTTTAACGTATATTGATTCATAATCAGGCAATTTCAAGCGCAAGTTTCATCATGTCGCGGAAAGAAAGCTGTCTTTCTTCTGCAGGCAATCCTTCACCTGTCAAAACGCTGTCTGAAATCGTGCAGATACAGAGAGCGTTTTTACCTGCCCGTGCTGCATTCAAATACAACGCGGCAGATTCCATTTCAACAGCCAGTACGCCAAGAGCACCAAGTTTTTTGCTTCTCCCCTGCTCATCATAGAAGCAATCAGAGGAATAGATCGGGCCGGCTACGGTGCGGAAACCAAACTTGCGTGCAGTTGACATGGCTTTTTCAAGAAGCTCATAGCTACAACAGGGAGCCATCTGCGCGTCAATGCCGAACTGCCTGCCAAAGGATGAATCTGTATAGGCACTCATGCCGATCACGATATCGCGCAGCTGCAGGTCAGGATGAATACTACCGGCACTACCGATCCGAATGATGTTTTTGACATCATAATAATTGAATAGCTCATAGGAATAGATGCCGATAGAAGGCATCCCCATACCGCTGGCCATGACGGATACTCTTTTTCCTTCGTAGAATCCGGTATAGCCTTGAACACCGCGTACATTATTGACCAATTTGGCATCCGTCAGAAAATTATCTGCAATATATTTGGAACGCAACGGATCACCGGGCATCAACACAGTTTCCGCAAAATCATCTTTACCTGCATTGATATGAGGAGTAGGAATCATTTTTTCATTCGCACTCATTTTCGACGCCTCCGTTTTTCTTTCAGTTTAACCCATTTTGCGTTGAATGTACAGTCAAACTTGTTGACATGTTTACGTTCAGTTTTTAGAATAATATAGATAGGTTTAGTGATCTTTCCGAATGGGATGAATAATGATCTTTCGAGGTGTGAAGATTGAATAACCAGTTTCTTCCGGTATGCACAGAAGATATAAAAAAACGTGGTTGGACAGAACCGGATTTTATTTATGTGTGCGGTGACGCATATGTTGACCATCCTTCCTTTGGCCACGCAATCATATCAAGAATTCTAGAAAAAGCTGGCTATAAAGTAGCCATTCTTTCTCTTCCGGACTGGCATTCCGCTGAAAACTTTAAAGTCTTTGGGAAGCCTAAATTAGGCTTTCTGGTATCTTCCGGTGTAATCGACAGCATGGTCAATCATTACACTGTTGCAAAAAAGAGAAGATCACAGGATGCTTATGCGCCTGGCGGTAAAGCAGGCATGCGTCCTGACAGAGCGGTTGTTGTATATTGCAACCGTATTCATGAAGCCTATGCAGGCATTCCGATTTTGATCGGCGGTGTTGAAGCCAGTCTGAGACGTTTTTCGCATTACGACTATTGGGATGATTCGGTACGACATTCGATTCTTGTTGACAGTGCCGCAACTTTGCTGATGTATGGCATGGGCGAAAAAAGCATACTCGAATGTGCTGCTTGGGTTTGTAACGGTATGAAATTGGAAGAACGTTCAAAATTACGTGGCGTTTGCTATCTTTCAAAGACCCCGGAAACAAATGCGGTCATGCTGCCTTCGCATCGTGAAGTATGTGAAAGCAAACAGAAATATGCCGAAGCTTTCATGACTCAGTATACCGAACAGGATCCGATTCGCGGAAAAAGACTTTGCCAGCAACAGGATACAGACAGATATCTGATCCAAAATTTACCTTCCTTGCCTTTAACTGAGTCTGAATTGGACGCAGTGTACGAACTTCCATTCACAAGGCGTTGGCATCCATCCTACAATGCAGCTGGAGGCGTGCCCGCATTGAAAGAAGTTGAGTTTTCAATTGCCGCTACTCGTGGATGTTTTGGATCGTGTAATTTTTGTGCGATTACATTCCATCAGGGTAGGATCATTCAATCAAGAAGTACAAATTCAATGGTAAAGGAAGCTGAACTTCTTACAAAACAACCTGGATTTAAAGGATATATTCACGATGTCGGCGGACCGACGGCTAATTTCCTGCAGCCGGCATGTCAAAAACAACTGGCGGCGGGTACCTGTAAGAACCGTCAATGTCTTTTCCCTACGCCGTGTAAAAACATGCAGGTATCTCATCAAAAATTGGTGGATACACTCAGACAGATCCGTACTTTGCCTAACGTTAAAAAAGTATTTATTCGGTCAGGCATCCGTTTTGATTATGTGATGGCTGACAAGGATCGCACCTTTATCAATGAACTGTGCAAGTATCATGTGTCCGGGCAATTGAAAGTAGCCCCTGAGCACGTATGCCCTTATGTGCTTGATCTGATGGGTAAACCCCGTCACGAAGTGTTTGAATCCTTTGTCAAAAGCTATAATGCTACCAATGAAAAGATCGGTGCACGGCAATATTTGATTCCTTATCTGATGTCAAGCCATCCGGGAAGTGATTTGAACGCTGCTATCGAATTGGCGTGTTATCTTAACCGGACCGGTTTTTATCCGGAACAGGTCCAAGATTTCTATCCAACACCCGGCACATTATCTACATGTATGTTTTATACAGGACTTGATCCCCGTACTATGAAAGAAGTATATGTTGCCCGTTCACCGGAAGAAAAAAGAATGCAAAGGGCATTAATGCAATATATGGATCCACGAAATGCTTCTGATGTAAGAAAAGCGCTGGTCCTTGCGGGTCGTGATGATCTGATCGGTAACGGACGCGAATTCTTGGTCAGGCCTGCTATGGAAAAGCGTTTTAATGCCAATGACAGAAACGGAAACCACAGACAGGATCGGATACCGACAGACAACCATCGAAAGAATAAGCCAGAAAATAAACGTAGACGTGAAAGCAAAAAACAGATTTCTCCAGGGAAGCATCACGGTTAAGAAAACGGAAAGTCATGGATGTTTATCCGTTGACTTTCCGCTTTCTTTGTATTGAGATTACAGGAACAAAGCTCATTATTTGTTGGAGGAAGATTTTTCTGATTCCGCTTTAGTAACAGGCTTTCTCATGGTCAGGCTGATACGATTGGTTTCCTTTTGAAAATCAAGAATCCACACTGTAACCACGTCTCCAACGCGGACAACTTCTGAAGGATGACGGATCCTGCGGGTTGCCATTTGAGAAATATGAACGAGTCCGTCACGATGAACACCAATATCAACAAATGCACCAAAGTCTGTGACGTTGCGGACGGTTCCCTTCAATTCCATACCGATTTCCAAATCGTTTATATCCAACACATCACTCCTCAAAAGAGGCGGCGGGAGCTCGTCACGAGGGTCACGTCCGGGCTTGCTGAGTTCTTTGATTATGTCGCGTACAGTAGGAACACCGGTGCCTACTTCATCGGCTAAACGTTCAATACCATACTGTTCAGCTAACTCTTCCAGTTTACCGCCGATCGCGTCAGACGGCTGCATAGCAAACTTTTTTAGAACAGCTTCTGCCGCAACATAACTCTCTGGATGGACACCAGTATTCTCCATTGGATTTTTCCCTCCAGGGATTCGAAGAAATCCTGCGCACTGTTCAAAAGCTTTCGGTCCAAGCTTGGGAACTTTTTTTAAGGCGGTCCTTGTAGCAAAAGCACCGTTTTCCTCTCTGTAGGCAACTATATTTTTGGCCACCGTGCTATTGATGCCGGCCACATGACTCAACAACGAGGGGCTGGCAGTATTTAGGTCAACACCAACAGCATTGACGCAATCTTCCACGACACCGTCCAACGTTTCGTCCAATTCGCTTTCTTTTAAGTCGTGCTGATACTGCCCTACTCCGATTGCTTTTGGATCGATTTTAACAAGTTCAGCAAGAGGATCCTGCAGTCTTCTTGCAATCGAGACCGCACTGCGCAAATTGACGTCAAACTGTGGGAATTCTTCCGCGGCCAGTTTCGAAGCAGAGTATACAGAAGCGCCTGCTTCGCTGACAATCATATAACTTAAGTCTTTTCCGAGATCCATTTCATGCATCAGTTCCACAAAAAACGCTTCTGTTTCGCGACCGGCAGTCCCGTTTCCAATTGCAACGATACTGACTTTATGCTTGAGAATCAACTTCTTTAAAGTCTCTTTTGCTTCCCGTACCCTTCCATGTGAAGGCAACGGAAAGATCACGGCTGTATCAAGCACTTTTCCGGTTTCATCAACTACGGCGCATTTACAACCCATACGGATACCGGGATCCAATCCAAGAGCTACTTTCCCTTTGACAGGTGGCTGCATCAATAAAGGCTTTAAATTTAGACCAAAGACACGAATCGCTTCTTTTTGCGCGCGTTCTGTCAGTTCATTACGAATCTCAGTGTCAAGTGAGGGGGCTATCAGTCTGCTGTAAGCATCTGTACAGGCAGTTTCCACATACTGTGTTGTGATACTTCCCGTTTGAACAACATACTCTTCATAAATCGCTTTCAGTGTTCTTCCCGTGTCAATTTCAAGACTTACTTTCAGTTTGTCTTCTTTTTCTCCTCTGTTGATGGCTAGAATACGATGACTTGGAATCGTTCTGATCGGTTCGCTGTAATCGTAATACATACGATATACCGAATCTTCTTCAACTGCTGCTTTAGTCCGTATCTGACATTCCTTATGATAGAGCTCTTTTAATTTCTGACGTACAGCGGGATCATCACTGATGCGTTCAGCAATAATATCCATGGCTCCCTGAATGGCATCTTCACGGGAATTGACTTCTTTTTCCGTATCCAGATAAGTGTCGACTAAAGCCGGAAAATCTTTTTCTTTGGTCAGTTGAAGGAAAATAATATCAGCCAGGGGTTCCAATCCCTTTTCACGCGCAATCATCGCTCTGGTCCTGCGCTTAGGTCTGTAGGGCCTGTAAAGGTCTTCCAGACGACTCATCGTGGAAGCTTCTGCGATATCCTTACGGATCTCGTCCGTCAGGACACCAAGTGTTTCCATGCTCCCAAGGATCTCATCCCGTCTTTTTTCAAGGCTTCGCAGAGAAACAAGTCTTTCAGACATTTCTCTTAAAATCTGATCGTCCAGTTCGCCGTGTGCTTCCTTGCGGTAGCGCGCAATAAAAGGGACAGTGTTACCGTCGTCAAGAAGCTTGACAACCGCTTCAGCTTGCCAGTTCTTAACATGGTATTCCGTGCTCAGTTGATCAATGATATTCATAAGCTTATCTCCCGTTTCTTCCTGCAAGTATTCCTGTAGCAAAAGCAAACATCAGGTTAAATCCGCCGCAATCACCGTCTACATTCAGTGTTTCACCTGTACAATGTACACCGGGAATCAATTTGGACTCCATTGTACGAGGATCAAATTCCGAACAATCCAGTCCACCTGCTGTTACCTGCGCATTTTCAAACCCCTGTGTTCCTTCAACAGACAATGTATATTCCTGTAATACATTGGCGATATCAAGTAATTCCTTGTCGGTCATCATCGAAATGGATTCCCTTGTTACATCAATACCGGCCTTTTTACAAACTGCATATCCAAGCTTTGGACTCAACCAACCGTTCAGCAATTCTGTTGGTTGACCTTTTGCAAACAGAAGACGTCTCTTTTTCAAAGAGTCAAAGCAAGTAACTGTATTTTCAAAGCCAAGACTGGACAAAAAGTTGACGGTTATTTGATCACCCATTTGGGCAAAACGGGCACATTGCATAATACAGATCCCACTCAGACCATATTCGGTGAACAGAATCTCACCTTTTTCCTGATGCAGAAGGACTCCATGATGCATTAATGCAACGATGACGCGATTCTGTCGTATTCCTTTCAAACCGGATATACTTCTGCGATCTGTAATGATCTGCGTCAATGACGGTTTACATTTGAGCAAACGATGTCCCAATCCGGTCATCAATAAATAACCATCATCTGATCCGCCTAGTTTGGGTTGTGCCTTGCCGCCACACGATACAATGACTCTCTTGGCATTCCAATGGTGTCCGTTGTTGCATAGGATATCAAATCCATGGTCGAGACTGCCTGATATAGAAGAGACTCTTTCGTGGTAACAGATTTCGACATGATTCAATTTCAGATGCATACGAATGACATCCAACACGCTTGACGAAAGATCTGATGAAGGATATACTCTCCCGCTTCCATCTTCGGTGACGGCTAATCCGTGCTCTCTCCAGAATTCTGCAAGCCTGTCAATGTTGAATTCCGACAGAACAGTGGCTGCAAAATCGCTGTCACCATAGTAGACCGGCATGTTCGTATTCATCAGGTTGCATCTTCCATTGCCGGATGCGGCCACTTTTCTCCCGATTCGATCAGACGCTTCAAGCAGAAGAACACTGTCCCCTTTTTCAGAAGCAGTAATAGCTGCTGCCAAACCGGATGCACCGCCACCGCATATTACAAGATCGTAAGTCAAAACATCAGCCTCCCACAAAGGAGATTATAATCACTTTTCGAATGTTCATCAATTGTTTTGGCTGTTCTGACCGTAGATACGATCGATCTCATCCGAAAAGATACCTTGTTCTTTATAGATCAACAGTGGAGGATCTGTTTTCAGTCCCGGTTTTGCGTCTTTCATTGCCTCAACCATAAATAGGTTTGATGGCTTATGGAAAGAAGGATGGATCATCCTCAGACGTTTGGGTTCTAAATGTCTATTCCGAAGAGCAATGAAAAGATTGATCATTTCTGATGTCGGATAGATCAGAAAGAGTTTCGCTTTCCCTTTCAGACAAAGGTATGAAGACAAAAGGAAACTGTCTAATGTTCCCTGCTGCTGATGTCGTGCAATCGCTCGTGCCGGGTCCGGATTCAAAAGTGTCTTGCCGGTTTCATAATAAGGCGGATTCATAACGATGGCATCCATAGAGTTACGACCAATACATTCAGGTGCTTCACAACAATCGTGATTCCAAACGCGGATATATTCATCGAGGCCGTTCATGGATACAGATCTTGATGCCATATCGGACATTTCAGTCTGGATTTCGAAAGCTTCAATATGTCTTGCTTTATTCTTAGCCGAGAGAAGGATTGAAATGATACCGGTTCCGGTTCCAAAGTCGGCAACTTCATCTTTATCGCTTGTAGAGCAAAAATCACTGAGCAGGACCGCATCCATTCCAAATCGAAATCCATGTTCTTTCTGAATCAGCCACATACCCTTCAACTGAAGGTCGTGCAGACTTTCATCCTCCAATAGTGACGGTTTGAATAAGGGACCCATGCTTTCAATATCCTTTCAAGAACATTTTCTGATATACACTGTTATCATAAAAAAGGATGCCTGAAGTAGTTCTCTTCAGGCATCCCGGCAGAATTGTTATTCTGCATTGTCGTTTTCACGTGTACGATCTGCCTTATTGGATGTCCACAACGACCGGATTATCTATGCACTCATCCTGAACAGATATATCTTCGGGCGCAAACAATTTTTCATACAGTTTCAGATAATCACCGGCACTGTGCTTCCAACTGTAGTCACCTTCCATACCGCGTTTGATCAGCAGATTCCATACATCCTTGCGATTGTGATAGAAATCAACTGCTCTTTCAATCACATGCAGCATGTCATGAGCATTATAGTTGAAGAAGGTAAACCCATTTCCTTCTCCAGTATATTCGTTGTAGCTGAGTACCGTATCCCTCAAACCGCCAGTTTCACGTACAATCGGGATGGTGCCATAACGCAGTGCAATCATCTGACTGAGGCCACAAGGTTCGAACTGACTGGGCATCAGGAACATATCAGCACCTGCATAGATTTGATGCGCCAGGTTGTGATCCATCGTAAATCTCGCAGCAACCTTACCACGGTATTCACTTTCAGCCCAACTGAAGAGATTGAAATAACGGGCTTCACCCATTCCAAGCACAACCAGCTGAACATTCTGACGCATAATGTCAGCAATCACATAATCGACCAGATCCAAGCCTTTTTGATTACTGAGGCGCCCAACCATTCCGATGATCGGGATGTCCGGATTGACTTCAAGTCCCAGCATCTCCTGCAGAGCCTTTTTACATTCTGCTTTGCCGGAAAGTTCCTTGCCGGAATAAGTCTTTGCGATACGCTTGTCAGTAGAAGGATCATAGTCAACCATATCGATTCCATTCAGCACACCGGAAAGATCGTTCTTTCGGGCTCTGAGAAGGCCGTCCATTCTTTCGCCATAATATGCAGTCTGAATCTCTTCAGAATAGCTTGGGCTGACTGTTGTGATCTTGTCTGCATAAACAAGAGCTGCTTTCATAAAGTTAGCGCAGCCAAAGCATTCCAGTTTATCTTCAGTCCACAAGCTGTCACCAAGCCCTAAAATATCCTGGATCTCACGAATTCCGAAAATGCCTTGATACTGAAGATTATGGATCGTAAAGACTGTTTTGATACCTGTATAGAAAGGTAAATGCGCATATTGGATCTTTAAAAGAGCGGGTATCATACCGCTTTGCCAGTCATGGGCATGAATAACATCAGGCTGGAAATCAATCAGCGGCAAAGCATTCAACACACCGCGGCAGAAAAAACCAAAGCGTTCGTATTCATCCCCACCAAGGCCATAGATATAAGGACGTCCAAAGTAGAACTTGTTATCCATGAAATACCAGGTAACGCCGTCCTTTTCGAGCATCTCGATCCCGCAATACTGTTTTCTCCAGCCAAGTTGTACTTCAAAATCACAGACATGCTTTGTTGCGGAGGTCCATTGTTGCGGAATAGAACTATATTGCGGTATGATCACTCGTACATCGTGTCCCTGTGCGGCGAGAACCGGTGCAAGAGCACCAACCACATCGGCGAGACCTCCCGTTTTGACAAACGGTACACATTCACTTGCGGTAAAAAGGATCTTCAAAACAAAAACCTCCTCCGATAGAATATAGCATTTGGCTTAATTTCAAAATATCCGTTCGCGGCGGAAACATGATTTATGTTGATTCCGCTGCGAACGGGAAAATGACTGATTTGTCAGATGACTACGTTCTTGGCAATAACGATCGGATAGGCTTCAGGTCCTATCAATTTAGCATTACGCTTGATGACTGCCTGTTTATCGAGAATACAATTCTCGATATTGGCTCCCGAATGCACCTGGCCATCCTGCATGATGATGCAGTTTTTGACATGGGCATCCGGTGCGATCTTGACCCCGCGGAACAGAATACTGTTTTCTACGGTTCCTTCAACAATACAACCGTCAGCTACCAGGCTGTTGGTGACAGAACTGCCTTCCGCATAATAGGCAGGCATCTCATCCCGCACCTTTGTATATACAGGCAGATCTTGACGGAAAATGTTGATTCTCTTTTCTTTGTCAAGCACATCCATGTTGAACCGGAAATAACTCTGAATGCTGTCGATTCTCCAGCAAAGTCCTTTATATTCATATGCGTTGATCCGTGCTTGCCCTTCGGTGACCATGCGCATCAGAATATCTCTGCTCATTTCGTGGAGACCGTGTGCAACGGCTCTGTCAACCAGGCTCAGGAGGAATTCACGTTTCATGACAATGACATCCATGAAACAACCTTCCAGACTGGGATGCGTCGGTTCCACTTCCATATCGGTTACCGTACCGTCGGGAGCTACGGTGATATAGCTGCCATATTCATCGCGCTTGATGCTTTGGTCTTTGGTGTAAAGCATTGTAATGTCAGCACCGCTGTCCTGATGATATCTGACAACCTCATCGATCTTTGCGTTGTAGATAATGTTGCTTCCGCTCAAGACCAGCGTTTCCTGCTTGCTTCTCTGCAGAAAAGTGTTGTTGCTGCGCAGTGCGTCCAGAAGACCACTGTATACGCCAACATTTTCACGCGTAAGGAAAGGCGGAAGAATATGCAATCCATTGTTCTTGCCATGAAGGTCCCATTCTTTGCCGCTTCCAAGATGGTCCATCAGACTATGATAATTCTTCTGCATGATGACGCCCACATTTCGAACGCCGCCATTGACCATGCTGGATACCAAAAAGTCGATTACTCTGTATCTTCCTGCTACAGGAAGGGCAGCTACAGCGCGGGTGGTGGTCAGTTCACGCAACCGGGCATCGTTTTCACCGGTATAAATCAGTCCCATTACGTCCTTCATATTGTTGCTTCATCCTTTCGAATTGATTCCGGAGAGGTCAGAAAGTCACTGTTTCGTCAACTTGCTGTCCTGCGGTTACAGTAACACCGGCAGGCAGGGTAATATTCTGTCCAACAACAGCAATATTGCCCTTTTCTTCTCCCACAAAGGCACCGGCTCCAACAACAGCGTTTTCAGCAACGATTGCACGTCTGACAACAGCGCCTCTCTTGATTACACTGCCTGGCATAATTACGCTGTCAGTAACCTTCGCACCCTCTTCAATCACAACACCGGCGAAAAGAATGGAATGCTCAACATTACCGTAAACTTCACAGCCTTCGGTAATCAAACTGTCTGCCACTGTGGCACCTTTGGCGATATAGTGCGGAGCCATACCGGGATTCCGTGCAAAAATACGCCACTTCTTATCATGCAGATCGATCGGCATGGGACTTTCGAGAAGATCCATATTGGCTTCCCAAAGGCTTTCAATCGTTCCGACATCTTTCCAATAACCGGCAAAAGAATAGGCACACATGACCTGTTTGTCATTCAACATGGTCGGGATAATGTTTTTACCGAAGTCATTGGAACTGGATTTGTCTTCTTCATCCGCAATGAGGTACTTTTTCAGTTTCTCCCAAGTAAAGATATAGACACCCATGGATGCTTTGTTGGATTTGGGATTCTTAGGCTTTTCTTCGAACTCAATGATCCGATCGTTAGCATCCGTATTCATAATACCGAAACGAGGAGCTTCTTCCCACGGAACTTCGCGTACAGCAATCGTGGCATCGGCTCCGTTACGGATATGGAAACGAAGCATGTCGTTATAATCCATTTTGTAGATGTGGTCACCGCTCAAAATGAGAACATAATCGGGATTATACTGTTCAATGAATGCAAGGTTTTGATAAATTGCATTGGCCGTTCCACGGTACCACTCACCGCTTTTACCCTTCTGATAGGGCGGAAGAACGAAAACGCCACCATTGGAAAGGTCCAGATCCCAAGGAGCGCCACTGCCGATATATGCATTCAGTTCCAAAGGCTGATATTGTGTAAGCACACCGACAGTATCAATTCCGCTATTGGTACAATTGCTCAAAGGAAAGTCAATGATTCTGTACTTGCCGCCATAGGGTACGGCCGGTTTAGCTACATTCTTTGTCAGAATGCCGAGTCTGCTTCCCTGACCACCGGCCAGTAGCATTGCAATGCAGGTCTTTTTTCTTAACAATGATCGCACTCTCCTTTATTCTCACAAGTAAATCTCGTAAGAATCAACTCACGGGATTTACTTGTGTTTTCACGTGATTTTCTCTTAATAATTTTACCGTTATTTGTAACCATCCGTCAAGTCTATTTTTTCATCTGGTTCTGCAATTATGCACTATTTAATATAAATTCGTCCCAAAGAATACATCACGCATGCTTTGTGTATCCTATGAAACAGAAGAATGAGTTTCCCATATTGATCAATTTTACTGAACGGTGTATAACTCTTTTTTTCTTTTCTTCGGCATCCTGTTTGCTTTTAACAAACCTTTAACAAACAGAAGATCAATTAAATGTACGAGTATCTTTTCTTAAGGTTCGAAGCCTTGCCGTGTATTGCTTGAAACCAATATACCGCTATGATATAATCATCGTTATCTGACGGAGGGAGTAGACAGTATGGAGCTGCTTGATACAACATTGCGGGATGGAGCACAATGTGAAGGTATTACATTCTCAGTTGAGGACAAATTGAACATAGTTCGCATATTGGATGACTTGGGTATCCATTGGATAGAAGCTGGCAATCCAGGTGCAAATCCAAAAGATCGTCTGTTTTTTGAAAAAGTTTCGCAAAGTCCTAAGTTACGCCATTCTCATCTTATCGCCTTTGGTGCCACGATCCGTCCGGGCGCCTCTGCGGAAGAAGATACCGCACTTAAGATACTGGCTACCTGTCCCGCAGATGTAAAAACAGTCTTTGGTAAGTCTTCCATTTTCCATATCAATGAGGTACTTCATTGCTCAAAAGAAGAAAATCTGCGTATGATCCGGGAAACCGTATTCTATTTGAAGCAACTCGGGAATCGGGTTTGGTATGATGCTGAGCATTTTTTTGATGGATATTGTGAGAACCGGGAATATGCTATCCAAACCGTATTAACTGCCATTGATGCCGGCGCCGAGCGCGTTACTCTTTGCGACACGAATGGAGGTTCTCTTCCGGAACAGATTGGACAGGCTATTCGCGATCTGAAAGAAAAAACAACAACACCCTTTGGTATCCACACACATAACGACTGCGGTCTTGCAACGGCTACAGTTCTGTGTGCAGTCGAAAACGGTTGTAGCCATATCGAGGGTACGATCGGTGGCATTGGTGAAAGATGCGGAAACGCGGATCTATGTACAGTGATTCCGCTGTTAACTTATAAGCTGAACCTGGAATGTTTGCCGGAAGGTTGTATACAAAAACTGACCAATGCGTATCGAACAGTTATGGAAATCATCAATGTGACCCCCTTTGACCGTGCTCCTTTTGTCGGTCATTCCGCATTTGCACATAAAGGCGGAATGCACATGGATGCTATGATCAAAAATAATGCCAGTTATGAACTTTTCGACCCCGAACTGATAGGAAATCAACGTCGTTTTCTGATCTCTGACCAGGTTGGACGTGCAGGTGTATATGCACGTCTCGGTCATATCCTGCCTGATTTAAACAGAGACTCACCTGAAATCCACCAAGTGCTTGAAAAATTGAAGCAGAAAGAACTCGAAGGATACACTTATGAAAATGCTGACGGTTCATTTGCTTTGCTCGCATTGGATACGCTAAACAGAAGACCACGTTATTTTGATGTTGTGGACTATCATGTGCTATGTAATCGCACAGAGCAAAATAACCCGATGATGGGGCCAGCTTTATCTGCACAGGCCTACCTGAAAGTCCGGGTCAACGGTGAAGAAGGGATTAACGCAGCAGAAGGTAACGGACCTGTTAATGCTCTAGACCTGGCACTTCGGAAAACATTATCCCTCTTTTATCCCTGCCTTAAGCAAATGCATCTGAATGACTTTAAGGTTCGTGTTCTTGACAGTAATGCCACTGCTTCTCTTGTACGCGTCAATATAGAAAGCACAGATGGGCAACATATCTGGAATACTGTAGGTGTGTCCGGAGATATTATCAAAGCTTGCCTCTCAGCTTTGATTGATTCAGTAGACTATATGCTGACTTATTATCATTCATAACATATAACGTATATTAAAAGAGACTGACTAAATGGTCTGTGAACCATAAGCCAGTCTCTTTTTCATTACAGGTATTTCTCCAGTTCTCCTATGAATTCAGGGCATAACCATGTACCGCAGAAAGAAACCCTTTGCTGATTAAGGGTGAACTGATACTGTAAACCGTTATCAAGATTCAGAATCATGAATTCTCCGCTATTGAGCGAATCAATGCTTTCCGGTATTGCATTTTCAGATAGGATAGAGATAAGTTGATGGATAATATCGCTGTCAGTGATGCTTCCCTTTTCTGGAATTTCGAGACTGATTACATGAGAAGCATCAGGAAGTATACTTTCTATCGACTCGTTGTTCAAAAGGCCATGATGATTCAGTGACACGCGCTGAAACACACACATGTTTCCCTGATATTCAGCAGCTACGAAAGCACGATTCATTCCGTCAACAAAATATACTTCCGTATCAGCGTTCAAAAATGTACTACCTGATATATTCCCCTCCGATAAGGATGAAAATGAGTCACGTACCGATAAAATACCGGCGGTTGATGACAGCTTCAATTGTTCCGGACTGAAAAGATGATCTATAAGGCGATAGATGCATCCGTCCAGAACAACGATCTGTGGCTCTGAAGCATCAAAATCAGTTTTCACATTTTGTCCCGGTACCGTGTCACAGAATATTCCCTGTTCGCCAATGCCTGCAACGACTTTACGCCCTTCAGAAGACAGTTCGGTTCCTGAACGGGAATGATTATCATTTTCTGGGTTAATGTTACCGGCTGGCATATCGGTGATTGCAGGCAATAATGATTGTTGATCGATTACGTTGTTTGCTTTGGGAATCAATACAGAAACACAGACAAGCAATGCCAGACAGCAACAGACAGTCGGGACAAAACGAAGAAGACCGGATGCTTTCTTGTCCTTAGCATGTCCAATCTTTTGCTGTGCAGCGGCATATACGATCTTAGATCTCATCTCTTCTGTTGCGGTAAGATTAGCCAGTACAGATTCCGTAACCTGCTTCAGTTCTTCAGGTTTTTTCACGGTCATCATCCGTTCCTTTCATTTCGTTTTCGAGCCGTTTCCTTGCTCTTGAAAGTCTTGAGGAAACAGTACCTTCAGAAATACTCAGCATCTCTGCAATATCAGAGATGCTGTATCCCTGATAATAGAAAAGGAGTACAACTTCTTTGAACACAGGAGGAAGCTTATTGACCGATTCGGCTAAAGCACTTGATTCGGTCAAATGACCGATTTCATCCTGATCGGGAAAAAGTTCAAATTTGGGGTGTCCCAATACAACTTTTCTGACCCACGCACTTCTCCAGTAGTCACGGCATTTGTTGAGTGTGACCTTCAAAAGCCAGGATTTCTCATGGTCCTTCACCAGGACCGGTGATGTCGTAATCAGCTTGATAAACACTTCCTGGGTGATATCTTCGGCTTGTTGCCGATTCCCGAGATAATAGTAAGCAACTCTCAAAATGTCTGTACCATAAAGGGTATACAGTTCATCGAAAGTCAGGGATGATTTCATTTCTTCGGGAAGATCATTGGCCGTATCTTCCGCGAGATCGATCCTCTCTGTATTCAATGCAAACATATAACGTTTATTTCCTCCTGAATCTTCCGTGTTTTGAACTGAATCTATAATAATTTTGATTTTTTTTTATAAATCATTTATTCTTTAGGCTATATTTGATATGGATCTAAAAAACCAAAGTGTTCCAATGCAATACTGATACCGTCTTCACTCGCCTTTGGTGCAACATATTCCGCATACTTTTTTAATTGCTCAGGATAAGCATTACCCATTACAACTGCATGATCGACAAACTGAAGCATTTCAATATCGTTAGTGCTATCACCAAAGGCATAAGCATATTGCTTGGACAGATGTTCGTGTTCCAATACCATCTGGATCCCTGTAGCTTTAGAAAGTCCCCTGGGAACTAATTCATAAAGACCGTCTCCACGGTCTATGCTTGTCATAAAAGCAGAAACTGATTTATGCATTTCCTCTGCTTGCCGTGAATTGACTGTAAAAGCACAGGCTTTATCACATGAAAAACCGTTTTCTTCCGGATCATAAATGATCTTTCCAAAGTCATTGCTTAAGACGCCGACAAGTTTCTGCGATTTCTGTGTACGGAATGAACTGTAAGGATCAAACCCAATTCGATCAGAGGATTCATAGAGAATATCGATCTTCAGTCGGTTGGCTATATCATGCAATATATCGATTTCGTCTTCCTGCAAAACATGATGAAAGATTTCTCCTGATTCATTTAGTATGATCTGAGTTCCGCAACCGCAGATCATTCCGTCCATATTCAGATCTATAAACGGTTGACCGATATGACAACGGCAGCGACCGCTGCATAAGAACATTTTGTTTCCGTTTGAACGTGCAATGTATATGGATTCATATACACTTTTAGGTACAGTGCCATTTTTCTCCGAGGTAAGCGTTCCATCAATGTCGAAAAATGCAATTTTCATGGGAAACAATGCCTTTCCTTTGATTCAGAACAAAGGTTTCCGCTTTAGTCGTCATCATGGCTGGACAAATAACTGTCCTCCAGATACTTTTCCAGTTTTCTTTTTACTCGCTGAAGCGCATTATCAATGGACTTCACATGTCTGTTCAGATAGACAGCGATTTCCTGATAGCTTTTCCCGTCAAGATAAAGATTGAGCACTTCCTGCTCAAGACCGGAGAGCACTTCATTAATTTTCGCATGGATCGAATCAAGATCTTCCTGCGAGATGATCAGATCTTCAGGATTGGAAAGTTTGCCTTCTACAATGACATCCATCAGGGTCCGGTCACTTTCCTCGTCGTACAAAGGTTTGTTCAATGAGACATAACTGTTGAGCGGAATGTGCTTTTGTCTTGTCGCCGTTTTGATGGCGGTAATGATCTGTCTTGTAATACAGAGTTCAGCAAAAGCTCTGAATGAACTCAGTTTGTCGGACCGATAATCTCGTATCGCTTTGTATAAGCCAATCATTCCTTCCTGAACAATATCCTCATGGTCGGCTCCAATCAGGAAATAGCTTCTGGCTTTGGAACGAACAAAGTTTTTGTATTTGCTCAAAAGATATTCTTCTGCAATAGGGTCGCCGTCATGGCACAACAAAACGATATCCTCGTCGCGCAGTAATGCATACTTTTCGGGATAGTCCATTACTTCGGTCAGTTGTTCAGTAATCTCATGAGCATCGTTTATGGTTTCGAGAGATGGATTCTCGTTCTCTTTTTTCATGTACATGGACCGCCTTGTGAATATTGGGTTATTGCTAATTGATCAGCAGTCAATCAGCAATCGCTATCTCGGCGTATTTTTTCGAGTGCATTAAGCACCTCATCGGAAAGATGCTCAGAAAGCATATACTTTTCTTTGACGCTGGAAACATGTTTTGATATTCCTTGATTTCTGGTAGCATTCAACTCACGGATCAACTCGGCTGATGACATTCTCATAGCGCCGGATGAAAAGACCTGACTCTGCTCCAAAAGATCGGACGTCACAACACGCATGGCGACATACTTCGGCATTTGAGCAGACAGACGCTCAATATAGCTATCTGCTGTTTCACCGTGTTTCGTGTACACAAGTGTCAGATTACCGTTTTGTTCTTCACTTCGCTGTAATCTTTCAGATTGATAACCGTCGAATACTAAAATGACATTTTCACCGGTATACCCGGCATAATCTTCCAAAGCATGTCTCAACTTCTCACGCGACTCTGCGATTGTCAATTTTTCGGCGGCGAGCTGTTTCCAGGCTCCGATGACATTGTAGCCATCAACAATCAATACTGTTTTCATGCTTTATTTGTTCTGCAGGAATATACCTTGTACATCATCACACCGGCCGCTACGGAAGCGTTAAGGCTATCGATGTGTCCACTCATCGGTAGAGATACAGCACAGTCGCAATGCTCTTCTGTGAGACGGGAGATGCCTTCGCCTTCTGCACCGATAACCAGAGCGGTACCACCGCTAAAATCCATTTTTTCGTAGTTTTTGCCATTCATGGTTACAGCGTAAGTCCAAATATTCATCTCTTTCAATTCATCCAACAGACGGGAAATATTGGTTACCCGGGCTACTTTGACATGTTCAACAGCACCTGCGGAAGCTTTAACAGCAGCAGGAGTCAAACCAACACTGCGGCGGGTGGGAACTATTACGCCATGAGCGCCCACACAATCGGCAGTACGGATGATTGCGCCAAGATTATGCGGATCTGTGATTCCGTCGAGAACGATCAGAAACGGCGGTTCATTTTTTTCATCCGCATCGGCAATCATTTCATCCACCGTGGAATATTGATATGCGGAGGCATATGCAACAAGGCCTTGATGTGTCTTGGCAATTTCGTCCAGACGTTGCTTATCAACTTCCTGAACAGGAATTTTTCTTTCTTTCGCAATTTGAACGATTTCTCTTGCAGAACCGGAAAGCTCTCCTCTCTGCACAAGCAATTTTTCAATGTCCCGGTTGTTTTTTAGCGCTTCACGAATCGGATTACGACCGCAAAGAATATTGGCTCCCAGATCTTCTTCATTTTGAGGGTTTATGTTTTCATGAACACGATATTCATGCGCACGGAAGCTTTGATCGGCAGTAAACTCTTCACTATGTTCATTATGCGTATATGAACGTTCTCTTGAATACTGATCCTGACGGGAATAATACCCATTCCCTTCAGGAGTCTGGCGGCCGAAAGAATCACTGCGGTGATGATCCGGCTTATCGTTATTATGGCGGACATCACTCTTTGCGGCGTTATATCTTTCGCTGCGATGGCCATAGGATTCATTTCGGTCAAACTTGCGGTGCTCTTTTCCCTCAAAACGGGATTCGTTTCCGTCACGAAAATGCGATCCAAATCCAGTTGTCTTTTTTTCGGTGTTATGTCCAAATTTCTTTTCACCATTGCGGGTGTTCTTGGTATCACGGTCACTGTAATGGGTTCCTTCTTCGTCCCAACTTCCTTTTTCTGCGTAGTTTGTTCTGCCTTTCTTTTTGTCGGGTACGTTCTGATAAAAAGCCATAATCGATAACTCCTTTATATCCTTATTCATTCGTTGTTTTGTTTCAGTTGTTGCAACAATTTATTGCGTTCTTCGCGGATCTGATTCATTTTACCGCAGGATTTTGCGCCTTCAGGACATTTACTGTTCAGACAGGCTGGGCCAGCATCAGCGAACAAAGAAGGAGCTGCTTCCAGACAAAGCCTGTGCATTTCTGTTGCCATTGCACGAATTTCCCATTGGGCTCTGCTGCACATTCTGAGGCTGAAGAAATGACGCAATTCTCGGACATTCATGGTCATAAGGATGCGCGTTTCACACGCATTCGGTAAAACAAAACGTGCGTCTTCGTTACTTCTTTCGCCGGAACCACCTAATTTACTTTGCCATTCTGTATACCAGGTTTGTATAGTTTCCATCTGTCTCTTATACTCATCGATTGCCTCTTGACCTAATGCTTCGATTCTTGGGGGAATAATATAGCCAAAGCCCTTCTCATAGGAAACATATCGTTGAGATTGTACGCTGAAAGAAGCAATCCGATGTCTTGTCAACTGAGCGAGAAGGACACGACTGACACCTTCAATACCGAATGTAAAAGTAACATGCTCCAATACGGATTCATGCCCCATACTCATCAGTTTTTCAATAAATGCGGATTGATCTGAAGCATTGATTCTTTCGCTCAAATCATCAATGTTTGCTTTGGAATAACAAAGCCTTGCTCCTAAAGCAACTGTTTCTTCGGGTAAAGGGGTGTGACGTATCATGATGACTTTGCATACTTTGGCCTCAGGCATCGTTAACATCCTCCAGAATTACTTCAGTCAGTTCATCAATCCTTTGCAGATTCCCTGTAATGTACAGAAAACCAAACAAAGTCTCAAAAGCGGTCGAATCGGCATATTTGGCCGGATCCTGATTCTTGGGAGCAGGATGACGGGCATGAGCATTTCTGCCTCTTCGAACAAGGTCGTTTTCTTCTTCCGTCAGCATCTGCCGGATGCTATCAAGCGCTTGTGCCTGAGCGGAAGCGTTAACAAGTGATACTGTGATCTGATGAAGGTGATGTACATTCAGTTTGCGACAAACATAACGCGTGCGTATAATGGTTGACCAGATCACATCTCCCATATAAGCCAACTGTAAAGGGTTCATCTGTCTGGCTTCTTCGGGTCTGATCACATTTAATTGCAGCATCTATACCTCCATCATGATTTATCGGTAAATTATAACATATCCTTCAAATAGTGACAAGGAGCGAAAACGTAAAGAAAAAGCCTTGCACTTTTGTGCAAGGCTTTTCGTACACCATTAGGGACTCGAACCCTAGACACCCTGATTAAGAGTCAGGTGCTCTACCAACTGAGCTAATGGTGCTCAAGCGAACATGAACTATTATACTCAAAAGATAAGTGATGTCAATACTCAAATTAAAAAAAATTAAAATAAATGATAAACATCCTGGAACAAAAGAAAAGCCCGGCTTAATGCCGGGCGAAAAGGTGTGATTGATTATTCCTGAGCGGGAGCTCCGACAGGGCAAGTGCCTTCACAAGCACCGCATTCGATGCACTTTTCGGGATCGATCACGAACTTGCCATCGCCTTCGCTGATCGCTTCGACGGGGCACTGGGCAGCACAGGCGCCACAGGCAATGCAATCATCAGAAATCTTGTATGCCATGTTGAATTACCTCCATTTTTATTTATGAGATTCCTCTCACATAAAATATACCACGTGAAATGTGGAATTGCAAGTATGATTGAGATAAACCGGTATAATAAGAAGCGTGAAGAAGCTTTACTCTTTTTTGTCTCCGGCTGCTTTCATTGCTCTTTCAAGATCCGCTTGCCAGTTATTCTTTTTCGCAACAGTCTGCTGTGACTGAGAAGGAGCAGACGGATGTTGCTGATCAGCTCTTGAAGAAGGTGCATTCTCGGGTTTGCTCAGTTGTTCCTTCCCTTTTTTTTCCGCACGTTTGTTATGGCTCACAAACTGACTCTGATACTTTGGTTTATCTTCCTGTACATTCGATACAGTCTTGTCATTTACAACATTTGGACGATTGTTATCCCCATGGGAGTTGGATTTATACTTTCTTTTTTCGTTGCCGATCTCATTGCTTTCTTTATATTCCTTTTTTTCTCTGCGGACCGGCTGCCCCAAAGGATGATTTTTGTGGAAACTGTTTTGATTGGATCTGTTCTGACGTAAGGACGAATTCGCTCTATTGTTTTCATTATTCACTTGCGGTACATTCTGATCAGAATCAAGTGTATCGTTCTGTGATACGATTTTTACGTCTTCTTCAGAAACAGTATCTTCACTTATTTTTGCTGTTTCTACTACTGCAATTTCTTGGTTTTCTGTATTTTCATCGACTGTATTAACGTCAACTGGTTCAGAATCTTCACTGTTCTCTTGAGAAACATGATTTGAATTATCTGTTCGTTGAATCTGATCAAGTGCATATTCGTTGATTTCGTATGAATCTCCCTTGGCAATACGTACTTTAACAGTTTCCTTGACGATGTTCAGGTCGTTGACAACGCCAATACCATCTGGAGTAATGACTTCCTTGCCGATTCTCGGCATTCTTTTCCTTGTTTCTTCGTAAGCATCTTCTTCATACTTCAAACAGCACATCAGTCTTCCGCAGACGCCACTGATTTTTGTTGGATTTAAGGATAGATTCTGTTCTTTTGCCATTTTGATTGATACTGGCTCAAAATCTTCCAAAAAAGAACCGCAACAGATCTGTCTTCCACAAGGACCTAATCCACCAATCATTCTTGCTTCGTCGCGAACGCCGATCTGCCTTAATTCGATCCTGGTTTTAAACACGGATGCAAGATCCTTTACAAGAGAACGGAAATCAACCCTACCGTTTGCTGTAAAGAAGAATGTGATCTTGCTATTGTCGAAAGCATCTTCAACTCCAACAAGCTTCATTTCAAGCTTGTGCTCAAAGATCTTTTTCTGACAGATCGCAAATGCTTCTTTTTCATGGACACGAAGTTCAGCTGAATGATGAATATCCTGCTCAGTTGCTTTTCTGATGATTTGTTTCAGCGGTGTGGCAAGTCTTTCTTCTTCCATTTCAGTTTTGCCCATGGATACTTCGGCGATTTCGATACCTTTAACCGTTTCAACAATCACATAATCGCCGGCAGTGACATCGAAATCATCTGCCCCAAAGAAATAGATCTTGCCGCCCTTCTGAAAACGGACACCTATGACCTGTACCATTTACTCTGTTCCTCCATAAAAACAAACAATAGATTCTCTAATATCGCAGCTTGGTTTACATTAGAAGCGCGCATCATTCTTGCTTTGCGGATCTGTTCAAAAAGTTTATCGAAATCTTTGATATCCGCATTTTCTGCAAACTGTTTCCACTGTATCGGATATTGATCGACAACTTTAGGCGATAATTTCCTACTTCGTACATACATCATAACTGTCAAAATGGACTCTACCGTATCCAATAAAAGTTCAAAATCACTATTTTTATCGGAATAAGCGGCAGACACGGGAAAAATGTCACTTCTGTTTTGCAGTCCAAAGACGGAATCCATCACATACTTTCTGAAATCCCAGTAAGCATCATCTTTAGCCATATTCATGGCTTTCCCGATAGAACCGCCACAGAAGATAACCGTTTCTGCGCAACGCTCCTTTGGAATTCCGTAAGATAAAAGAATATGATAGATATATTCATCGCTCCACGGACGCAGATGGATCCGTCTGCATCTGCTCACAACAGTCGTCAGTAATGCCTCGGGATGTTCAGTAATTAAAATGAAACAAGTTCCTTCAGGTGGTTCTTCCAGCGTCTTCAGAAGGCTATTCTGTGCATCAACGGTCAGTGATTCAGAATCCTCAATACAAACGATCCGCTTTCCTGTGGTTGTGAAAACACCTGTAAGCGCAATCAACTCGCGAATATCGTCTATACCGATGCTTTTCCTGTCTGGTTTGGTCCCTTTTACCAGTGCTTTTTCACGTGAAAGCTGGATCAGATCAGGATGTGTTCCTGCTGCGACTTGGACACAGGACGGACATCTTCCGCACGGTTCGTTCCCGTTTCTGTTCTCACAAAATAAAGCTTGGCAGAGCAACTCACACAAAGTTTTTTTCCCTGTACCGGCAGGGCCGTCAATAATTGCAGCATGTGGGACATTGCCGGTATAGAATGAAGATATAAAGCTGTTGACATTTTCGCCTTGATCAGAAAAATCTGCCAATTTGACGGACAAATGAATTCACATCCTGTTTACATCTTCACAAATTGATCAACTGAAAGGATGAACACAGTCGCACCACCGACAGTAACTTCAACAGGATACGGTGAATAACCGCTTCCTGATACGGCACCGGTAGATGTTGTTGCTGTCGTCATCTGTTTACGGCTTTTACATACTTTTTCGATCACGGATAATGCACCGCTAACACGATCCTCATCTACACCCATTAACAAAGTAGTGTTTCCAGCCTTCAGAAATCCACCGGTCGTTGCCAGCTTTGTCGTGCTGTACCCGTTTTCCATCAAGCGGTTGATCAGTCTGGGCGTATCTTCATCCTGAACAATTGCAATAATCAATTTCATTTATAGAAAACCTCCCCGACCGAAAATAATACATTTTATTATATGCATGAATACGGCAAAAATCAAGTTTTGCTTTGCTTGCAGGCTAAATACAACTTTACTAGTTTAGAAAAAGTGGATATATTGATGAGGGGTGAGATTCATGAGCGAACGTATATTCAACTTGATTGCTACTTCTGCATTTGGACTTGAAGGAATGATTTCTGCCGAATTGAAACGGCTAAACATGAAAAATGTGATTACTGCAAATGGTTTTGTTCGTTTTAGCGGCAGTATCATGGACGCCTATTATTGCAATCTTCGTTCACGTTTTGCAGACAGGATCATGATTCTGTTGGCTGAATCCCCTGTCATCAGTTTTGATGAATTGTTCAGACTTGTTGATCAGATCAAATGGGAACTCTTGATGGACGGTACTGAGAAGATCAATATAAGCTGCAAATGTGCCAGAAGTAAACTTATGAGTCAGAGTGCCTGCCAATCAATTGCCAAAAAAGCAGTGATCGAACACATCAAAAAGACTACAAACAGAAAGGTTTTTCCGGAATCCGGTTTTGCTTTACCTGTCCATATCAGTATCCATCAGGATACAGCAAGGATCATGCTCGATACGACAGGTGAAGGACTATCAAGACGTGGATATCGTACATGGAATGGTGAGGCTCCTTTACGCGAAACGCTCGCGGCTGCCCTTGTCGAAAGCAGTCCCTGGCGTCCGGGAATTCCGCTGTATGATCCCTGCTGCGGATCAGGAACATTGATCATTGAAGCTTCGCTTCGTGCATCACATAAAGCTCCAGGATCAAACAGAGAATTTGCATTGGAACATTTTGTATTCTTTCCGAAAGAGCAAGCTAATGAACTACTCAAGCAAGTACAGGATGAATTTGAGCCGGAGAGGATCAAACTGATCCGGGGCTCAGATATTGATCCTTCTGCTATTGATCTTTCCCGAAAACATATCCGGCAGGCTGGTCTTGAAGGGTATACAACAGTAGATGTGATACCACTTCAGGAACTGCAGCTTTCTGAAGAAAAAGGTGTATTTTTGTGTAACCCGCCTTATGGTGAACGCCTTGGAGACAGGGAGAGCTGCCGGAAACTGTATGCCGACCTTCATCTTCTTCAGTTGCGACATCCGGGATGGTCACTTTGCGCAATTACTTCCGATCCGGGATTTGAAAGAGCCTTTGGCAGAAAAGCTGATCGAAAAAGAAGATTTTACAATGGTACGTTGGAATGTGAATTTTATACTTTTCTGCCATAAAGCTTAAAACATTTATGAGGTGTTTTGTCAAACGCATATACACACAAATACAGTTCCACTTAACAAGGATAAGATTTTCATCTTGACAAAGGGTAAAGGGTTCTTTATAATAACTCATGTTCTGCGGTCGTGGCGGAATAGGCATACGCGCACGTTTGAGGGGCGTGTCCAGCAATGGGTACGGGTTCAAGTCCCGTCGACCGCACATAAAACCACCGTTTTGCGGTGGTTTTTTGTTTTGACTTATTGCGTTGAAACATCTTCAGATCCATTGTATAATAATAAAGTTATCCATTTTATACGGATTTATATTATTTATTCGGAGGGCTTTCAAATGAGCAAAAGAATTGGTGACAGAAAAGACGGCACCTTATTGCGCGATTTGGATTCAATGCATTTTATTGTTCCTCTTCTTTATCCAAACCGTTGCGACAACGAAGCGTTTATTTCTGAACAGATCGATCTGACGGCAGTAAATGCATATCTTGAAAAGAAAAATGCTTCCAATCCGGAATATCAGTACAATCTATTTCAGGTGATTGTAACTGTCATGCTGAAGGTGCTAACCTTAAGACCTAAAATGAACCGTTTCATAGCCAATAAGAACATGTATCAAAGGAATGAAATCACAGCATCTTTTGTCGTCAAAAAACTATTTGCAGACAATGGCGCGGAAGCGTTAGCATTTATTCACTGCAAGCCCGATCAGTGCTTTGAAGACATCCATCAAGAAATCTATCGTCAGGTTTCTTCTTGCCGAAGTGATCAAGTTGACGGTTCAACCGAAAGTATGGATTTTTTCAACAAACTCCCCCGTTTCATTTCAAAATCGATAATAGCGGTCATCCGTTTTTTGGATCGACATGGTTGGGTGCCTCAGTCCTTGATTGAAACAGACCCTTATTACTCTTCCATTGTGCTTACCAATCTTGGTTCGATCCGTCTCCATTCCGGTTATCATCATCTGACAAATTGGGGTACTAATTCTTTCTTTGTTGCAATAGGCGAAAAGAAGATGCGGCCTTTCTATGACAAAGACGGTCAGGTGACAATGTTGGACAGCATTGATCTTGGATTAACAATCGATGAAAGGATTGCCGACGGATATTACTATTCCAAATCAATACGACTTATGAGAAAACTGCTTGAGAACCCGGAACTGCTTGATGAACCGCTTAGCAAGGAGGTCGAATACTGATGCCTGACAAAACCATTCTCCGTACCCCTTGGGAACCCTTTATGGACAGCATTCCTATGCATTTGGACTATTTTGATGGGTCTATGTTTGAAGCAGTCCAAAAGATTGCTGAAAAATATCCTAATAATATCGCTTTTGATTTTATGGGAAGATCAACCTCATATAAAACCTTAGTCTCACGCGTCGAAAGATGCGCTATGGCTTTAAGGACCATCGGTGTAAGAGAAAATGATCGTGTAACAATAGCGATGCCGAACTGTCCACAAGCTATCTATATGTTTTACGCAATCAACCTGATTGGTGCTGTAGCCAACATGATTCATCCCCTGTCTGCTGAAAAAGAAATTGAATTCTATCTGAATGAGAGCAAAAGTGTTACCGCAATTACTTTGGACCAGTTTTATCATAAATTTGAAAATATTCGTTCCAACACCAAAGTGGTCAACATTATTATCGCAAGCGTCAAAGACGAGCTTTCCAAACCGATCCGTTATGGCTATATGTTAACAGAAGGCAGGAAGATCAAAAAGATACCTTCTGATGCGCCCGTGATCCGATGGAACGATTTTCTGATGATGTCGCGTCATTGCTTTTACGACTATAAGGTCAAACGAAATAGTAATGACCCCGCAGTTATTCTTTATTCCGGTGGAACGACCGGTACAAACAAGGGAATCGTTCTTTCAAACCGTAACTTTAATGCCCTTGGTCAACAGATTGTTGCGGCAAATCCGATGTATCGCGTAGGCGACAAAATGCTGGCTGCGATGCCGATCTTCCATGGATTTGGGCTTGGCGTATGTATTCATTCCATGCTCAGCCAAGGAGGCCGGTGTATTCTGATTCCTCGTTTCACGGCAAAGAGTTATGCAAAGCAGATGCTGAAATACCGTTGCAATTTCGTCGCGGGCGTTCCGACACTGTATGAAGCACTTCTTCGTTTACCGTCCATGGAAAAAGCTGATCTCAGCTGCCTTAAAGGCGTTTTCAGCGGAGGAGATTCTCTGTCTGTTGAGCTGAAGAAGAAATTGGACAAATTTTTATATGACCATAACGCGGTTATTCAGATCCGTGAAGGTTATGGAACGACAGAAACAGTTACCGCTTGCTGCCTGACGCCTCCCAAAATGTTCAAGGAAGGAAGTATCGGTATTCCCTTCCCTGATACTTATATTAAAATCGTAAAACCGGATACTGATGAGGAATTACCTTACGGCGAAGAAGGCGAGATCCTTTTGGCCGGTCCGACTGTTATGCAGGAATATGCTGGGCATCCTGAAGAAACGGCAGCAACACTCCGTAAACATGAAGATGGTTTGACCTGGGTCTACACCGGTGATCTTGGCACTATGGATGAAGACGGTTTCGTTTATTTCCGTGGCCGTGCAAAGCGAATGATCATCACGAGTGGATATAATGTATATCCGGGACAACTGGAGAATATTCTTGATGCTCATGAATATGTGCAAATGAGCTGTGTGATCGGTGTTCCGGATCCCTACAAGATGCAAAAAGTCAAAGCTTTTGTGAAGCTTGCTGCAAATGTTCCCGCGAATGACGAAACCAAGAAGACGATCCTTGACTACTGTCGTAAAAATATCGCCAAATATGCGATGCCTTATGATATTGAATTCCGGGACGAACTGCCCAAGACGCTTGTCGGTAAGGTTGCCTATCGTGTTCTCGAAAATGAAGAAGCCGAAAAGATCAAAAATCAGGTTTCTGCATAAAAGAAATCTTTT
>JAZUFB010000053.1:0-7012 GCA_045640475.1 Clostridia bacterium | reverse complement strand
CAGCATCTACCCGTTTTCCCATGCGCGGAATGGTGTATTCAAAAATGATCCGGCCATCCGAAAATGTGCGCAACTGATTCTTGAGAATCGCAATCTCCGATTCCCATGTGTTACTTTGTTGAATTGTTGTCTCCGCCGATATGTCGTTGGCATGGATAATGCCGAGGATTTCCCGGTCAGATTGCCGCAGAAAATCTGTTATTGAGGCGGAGTAATAGGATCGTAAGTTGCGCATATATACTCCATTCTAATTCTGTGAAAAAAGCCTACTAATAAGAACCTGAGCATGATACCCACCGTCTTTTCCGACGCCCTCAACCAATTTGTAATTGCTCTTAAGAATATCAAAAATATTTGTCATTTCAAAGCAAGCATGTTTAGGGAAATTCATCAGGTTAAAGATAAACTTATCGTCCGACATTTCATAAACTACACCTTCATCAAATTGAATTACGCCCGTTCCTATATCGCGCATTCCCATCAGGTCTGAACTGAAGTCTCGTTTTACAAAATATAAGCTCCATATTCCGGTATAATTTGTAGATTCCGGGTCCGTTATAAAATCAAGAAAATCAAATTCTTCTTTCTGAGTCTCTGGGACGGAAAGAAATTTTGCATAAATCGCTTTGATAATTTGATATTTTGTGCGCGGCTGATAACTTTTTATAGCTTTGGGACTTCCATTAGCATTAAAGAATTTGAGGTATGATTCATCATATTTACCCAAGAAAGTATTACATTCTCGACATAAAGTCCGCGCCGTTCTTCCTTTCGGGTATAAAGAGGTGGCTAATTGTGAATCGAAAATATCTCCTGCAATATCTGTAATCTTTTGACCATCATTCATCCTTTGAATTATTTCAGAATGAACATCTTTAGAAACAAGCGTGTCAAACATTTTTACGAGGTCAAGAGAAACAATATCTTCATTTCCGGTATTCCTTGCCGGATAATGTTCCTCGCTCATTTCGCTATACGGATATAACTTACCGCATAGTCTGCATTTATATTGCTTAATCTGATCCATCATTTAATAATTCCCGGAGCTTCACAACGCTCATCCCTTTTTCTTCCATCATGTTAACTTCATATTCCAGTTGCATCTGGGCGTTTTCTCTCTCTGTTCTAACGGGATACCGTTCATAAACGCAGATAGATCGTCAATATATTTTTGACTACTTAGCTCGATGGAATAATCACCTTCCTCCATCTGCAATGCCCAGAAAACCAATGAAACTTGATAAGCCAGTATTTCGCTTTCCCCTGCTATTTCTTCCGGGCATTGAATACCCAGAATAGTGCTGATATCTCTGTATGAATACTTTTTCTCAGCAATTTCACGGGAAAGGAAGTCAACAGTGGTTGTATTTGCAAAAGATGGCCCTTTTATGTAGTTCACTATGGATGCCGTGTAAACTGATATCAGGCTTTCTTTGGCTGCAACAGAAACCTTTTCAACATTTCGAAGAACATCCGAAAAATAGCTGTCCACATCATCCTTTTCATACTGGATAAAACCACTGTTGTGTGCGCAATTATCGCGTTGGTCTACGAATGCCTTATAGGTGCTTTTCTTATTTGGATGCCATGAAAAAACGCCAAAGAATCCATCCATGAAATCCTTTTCAGATATTAAAGAAGCATCGAATATTTGCGAAATATTATTGAATCGTCCATTGGCTCTGCATAATGCAGCTACACGATCGAAACTATATGCTTTCAGCTCCCAAAACTCCTTATAAAGGAATGCCATAAACAGCATGTGATAAGCCATCAGTGAAAACTGATACTTTTCGTTCTCATAGTTCTCAACACAAGCGTTCATAAGATAATGCATGTAATCATTATTCTCTTCATTTCCGAAGTCGATTGGGAGATAGCGTCTCAAATTATGGATTGCTTCCTCCATTTTCATTCACCCCAGACTTCGGCAATCTTGTCCTTTATCTTCTGCTGGAAAATCTCTATGAGACGCTTATTTTGTTCGACAATGGACACTTCACAATTTAGATTTTCCACGATTGTACGTTGAATATCAACGGAAGGAACATATATGGGTATTGTTTTTACTTCCCTGACAGATACAAACTTAAAAGCAGTACTTCCTCCCAAACGAGACATGGCGGAGCCAAAATCCCTTGCGTAATAAAACAAATAATCAGGTAAGACTGTGTCCTTGAATGCGTCTTTAATAACCAAACCATTAAATTGCTGATTTGTAGTGAGCGGTATTTCTGTGATTGCATATTCTCCAACAGATGCTGTGCAACAAAGCAATACGGTTTTAGGTGGAAGTAGCTTAACACTGGTTTCTTCCAAAGCTTTGTTTGATATGTATTTCGATGTTTTATTTATACGCCGTCCTTGTTCGCGTACATCGTCAACTGTAAACCACGGAATATCATTACTATTCCAATACTTTTCTTCTGTTTTTGACGGTGTAGACCCATTTAACACATCACAGATATCACCAATGGAATATTTATTCCATTCATGGCTTACATTAATTGTTGGCTTATAGTTATCCACGACCTGACGGGCGCCGTCGATAATACGCTGATAGCTTTCAATCTCGGCAACGATTTCTTCCTGCACGGTCAGCGGCGGAAGGGGAATTTCCTGCGCTGCAAGCGTTTTGGCGTTTATTGCCGCCTGACCAACCCATTTATTACAAAGCCGCAAGAACACACCGCTTTCATACATGTGCTGCAAAACGTAGGCTAAATACTGCGGCATGACTTGCTCGCCAACACGAATACGGGTAATGTGGTTGGAATAACCTGCCAAAAGGTTTTCTTTAACAAAACAGGTTTTCCCGACAAGTTCCTTGCTATTTGTGTTGTTGAAAAGAACATCTCCTGCATGGATTCTATAATCTTCCGGCAAATCACTCGCGGCAATATATTTTGATCCATCAAGCGTAAAATTACCGGCGGGTGTAATATTCATCGGTCTTATATGCAATACCCCGTCGATGTCTTTCGCAGAATTGCCACATGGAAAACCGGACTTAATCTCACGACAAATATCGCCTAATTTTACTTTTGGCCATATACCTGTTGACGGTTCTACATGAATATATCTTTCACCCACAAGAATATAGTCTTGCCTCGCTATGTCTTCCTTCTTTGCAATGACAACATTCTCACGGTCGGCAACGTCTTTTTCGGCCTGATAATCCTTGAAAACATTGATAACATCAGGGATCTCGCTGCCCTTAATTTCACGACGCTGTGCACCGAGGTCGAAGCCGTCGTTATTGAGTTTGACAAACAGGATGCTGTCTTTTGCCTTTGCCAGAGACCGGTCAATCAGCAGAATACTGGTTTTCACGCCGCTGTATGGATTGAACACACCGGCGGGCAGGGAGATCACGCCATACAGATAGCCGTCATCCACGAGGAACTGGCGCAGGTTCTTATACGCCGTCTGTGACTGGAAAACGATGCCCTCCGGCACAACGATGGCCGCGCGCCCGGTAGGATTCAGGTGTTCCGCAATATAATCGACAAAAAGCACCTCCGCACGTTTGGCGGAAACACGGTAACGATTATGGGGCGTGATGCCACCTTTAGGAGTCATAAACGGAGGATTGGCGAAAATAACGTCGTAAGTGTCGTCCCACTTCTCCAAGCTGGTCAGCGTGTCGTATTCGCTGATATTGGGCGTAGTGAAGCGGTGAAGGTACATATTCACACGGGACAGGCGCACCATGTCGGGCGAAATATCATATCCGGCAAAGTTTGCGGTAATGCGCTTCTGATCATCCGCGTTGAGCGTAGAATTGCCATTTTCATCCATATTGGTTTTTTTGATGTAATTGTAGGCACTAATCAGGAATCCAGCCGTGCCGCAGGCGGGATCAAGGATCGTTTCATTTTTCTGTGGAGCCGTGATCTCTACCATCATATCAATAATGTGGCGGGGTGTGCGGAACTGTCCGGCATCACCCTGGCTGCCCATAATGGAGAGCAGGTATTCAAATGCGTTGCCCAGGTCTTCGCTATCTTCATAGGAGAATTCCGCAATTTCTTTCAGAAAACGGTTCAGCGTTTCCGGGTCACGGTACGGGATATAGGTGTTTCGCAGAATATCGCGGAACAGCTTCGGCAGATCGGGATTGGTCGTCATCTTTTCAATGCCTTCGGCGTAGAGGTTCAGTCGATCCTGCGCGCTGTGCTCCGCCAGCATGATCTGCGAGAAAGCATATTTCACATAGTCACCGTTGAAGAAAACACGTTCCCCACCAAATTCTGCACCTTCCAAATCCATGTCATCCATGAACTTATAAATCAGGGCGATGGTGATCTGCTCCACCTGTGCCTTGGGATCGGGCACCTTGCCGACAAGAATGTCGCGCAGAGTGTTTATTTTACGCTTAATATCAAAATTCATCATGGCTGTTTCCTCACATAAATCTGGACAAGTTTACATTGTCATTGACATATCCGACAACGCACTGCATGTTTTGTGCGCCGAGCCTTTTCAGGTCGGAGAAGGTATAGCTCGGTATCTGTGTGCCGAGGAGCTGGAACTTTTTATCTTCAATGGCTCTGCGCACGTCTTTGTCCGTCAGATAGGTTTCAAAGAAGCGGCGTACTTCATAGTAATCACCAGCGGGTACACCACAGGTGAGCAGGTAGCCGTCAAATTCGTCGCTGACCAGTTCTTTCTTACTCTTGAAAGCGGGAATGATACCGAAAATTTTGTCCATCATTTCCTTGACAGTTACGCGACGATCAACACCCGTTGCGCGACGCAACTTGTCCCATGTATAGTATTCGGCAGGCTGATTGAGATATTTTTCTTCGATATACCGCTGTGCCGCGGCATAATTGCCCTGTTCGTACTGCGCTCTCGCTTCGTCGTCCTTTTTGACCTCGTCCTCAAATTTCTCAAAAAACATGCGGTCAATCTTCATGCCCTGCAACCCGATCTTTGTTTCGGTCATCGTTTTGAGCGGGTCAGGATCAAAGTTCTCAAAGGTGGTTGCAGTAACACCGCCACCACCAGTGCCTTTGCTTTCCGATACTGGTCTGGGCAGTTTGATTATCTCGTCATAATCAAACTTCTCTTCAAAGTATTCGCAGTTCCCGAAGAAGTCAAAGAGCTTAAATGTGTCCTTTGTGGCAGAGTGTACTTCTTCCACTCCATTATTGCGGGTTTTGTAGTTGAAAGTAAATGTCCTGGTCCCGCGACCTTTGATCTGAATGAAATCGGTCGGTGAAAAAATGGGGCGGAACAGGCCAATGTTCAGCAGGTCTTCACAGTCGTAGCCAGTTGTCATCATGCCGACGGTTACACAGATACGGGTCTTGGAAGACTTGTAGCTCTCGAGGAATTTTGTTGTCCCGCTTAGGTTGTTGTTCTGGAAATTGATTGTGTATTCCTGCGCATTCTGGACGTCAGATGTTATCTGCATAGCGAAATCCGAGTAGTACATATCCGGGAACATCTTATCGGCATACACATTCAAAAGCTGCGTGATTTTTGCTGCGTGCTTACGGCTGACACAGAAGATGATCCCTTTGCCGATCTCTCCGGTTATCGGATCACGTAGGGCATTATCCATGAAGGTCTTAACGAAAATCATATTTGTCTCGTCGGAAAAGAACTTTTTCTCAAAGTCTCTTGCGAAGAAGGTTTCTTCCTCATTCTCGTCTTCTTCGTCGCCGCGAGATACTACGGCATAACCTTTGTCAGCAAGCAGTTGGGTGGTAATCTCTGTTCGGGCGTCCACGACAGTCGGATTGACAAGATACGGGCCATCTGGATCGTTTACGCCGTCGATCAGCGAGTAGCGGAAAGTGGGTTCACCGCTCTCACAACCGAAGGTTTTGTATGTATCGAGAAGCTGACGACGTTCCCATGCACGGGGATCATTGGCTGCCAGATCATCTGCATCCACGTTTTTGAGGTAATCTTTTGGCGTGGCAGTTAAGCCGAGCTTATATCCGATGAAATACTCAAACACCGCACGGCTGTTGCCGCTGATGGATCGATGGCTCTCATCGGCAATAATCAATGAGAAATCTGTGGGTTTGAATACGGTTTTGTATTTGTTGTTATAAGACAGGGTCTGCACGGTTGATACAACAATATCTGCCTTGCGCCAGTCATCCGTATGCTCTTTGAAAATGACAGTATCGTAATCCGGTTTCAAGTAGTTTATGAAATTCTTTTTTGCCTGATTTTCAAGTTCAATTCGGTCAACAAGAAAAAGCACTCGGTTTGCGTTCCCACTGCGAAGGAACAATCGAATCACTGCGGCCGAAGTAAGCGTCTTTCCGGTTCCGGTAGCCATTTCAAAAAGGAAACGCTGATTTCCTTCTTTCACAGATTTCTGTAATGCTTTCAGCGCGTTGACCTGATACTTGCGCATCATGCGGATACCGCGATCTTTCAAATACTGCAGGCGGGTTTCCGGATTCTGGTATTCGGGCGATTCAGCATAACGCGGTTCACGCACTACTGCGATATAATCAGCACCGATTTCTTCGTTATAAAGGCGAGCAGGATCGGTATTAAGGGCCTTACTAACCTTGACGCCTCGCAGGAGGGGAAAGAAACAATCACCTGTGGATTTCCCTTATAAATGTTCCAGAAATAGTGAATATTGCCGTTGGACAAGATAACATATTTAACAAACTGGGACTTAGCGTAATTACGCGCCTGCTCTTTACCCACCAGCGGATCAAGGTCCTCGGATTTCGCTTCAAGGACGATAAACGGTTTCCCGTTTTCATCCAAAAGCAAAAAATCAACAAAGCCATTCTTGATCTTTTCAAAGTTTTCCCCGCAGTCATCTATCTGCTTTTTTGTCAGCTTGACATTCGCTTCAAGTTGGATATTTGCAGGACCTTCTTCACAATCAAAAAATCTCCAGCCGGCATCTTCAAGCATCTTATTTATTTTTATGCGAGCTTTTGCTTCTTTTGCGCTCATGAGCCATACCTCCCTTATAGTTTGACAGATAATATATCAGTCTTGCTCGTCAGGGATAAATTCCATA
>JAZUFB010000052.1:0-9244 GCA_045640475.1 Clostridia bacterium | reverse complement strand
GAAGGGGGTATAGGGTCCTTGTGACCGGAGACGGTTCTGCGTCATAGTAGCCTGCGGAGGTGACACAGAACCATCCCCGGTCACGTTCTTTCCAATAAGCAAGGGGTCCGGGGACCAGTCCCCGAAAAGCAGTGCAGGCAGCAGCCTGCTGAATTCCAAAGGCAAAGGCTTTGGCCACCCACCTACTAAAACTCCCCCTTCCCCGCGCACGGGGAAGGGGGCAGGGGGGATAGGGTCCTTATTCTTCCTTCTCAGCTTCGGTACTTTCGGCCTTATTCCCCTTCAAATATTCCAGTAACGCCTCATTCACATTCTTGCTCGGCAACGACGCCACCAGCAGCATACCCACAACAGGCAGCAGGAAGGTCAGCCAGAAGTACTGTCTGCCCTCATATCCCTTATCCTTCGCGGAGCCCGCAAACTGGTTGCTGATGTAGATATCCAGCAGGACCAGCGCGTACAGTGCGATCGTCGCGGCATAGGTCACCGTCACGATGCTCAGCGCCAAAGCACGCGCCACCACAAACACGCAGGCCAACGCGGCCAGCACAGCGCCCGCGATCAGGACATAGCGCGTTTTCCAGAACCGGAACACCAGCAGCAGCGTCACGAACGCCGTCACGCCAAACATGGCGAACACGACCGTCAGCATCATGAATGTCGTATAGGAACCAAACGCAGCCCCTTTCATGATCAACGCGCTGATAAACTGGAGCAGCGGGAAGATCAGCCACGCAAAGCGTGCCAGGTCCGCTTCTTTTTCATCCAGATTGACACAGGTAGCCACCAGCATGGCACACGCACCCAGAGCAAACAGGATCACAATGATCCAGGGAGCCTGCAACGCGGCCATGATGACGGTCAATAGCATCAATACGCCGGTGATCACCGCCGGCAGGGTCCAATTACTTTTCTTCAGAAAATCCATTTTCTGTCGTCCTCCAAATATTCCGTATCCGGCCTTTCGTGCCATTTTACGGTTCACGTGTATTCTTGCTGTTCAGAAGGTCGATCTCCTCGCGACGCAGTTGCGGTGCGCATCCCGGGCACCGGGTCAGTTTACTGTAGGGACTGTCCTCCAGTTCCCCGTAGGTAAAGGAGGTCAGCGGCCAATACTTTTCCTTCACCAGCGCACAGTTTGGGGAGGAATGATACTGTTTTCCGCCCTTCGGGTTGTAATAAAGCAGATAATCGTCGTCCGGGTACTCCAGCGTCCGGTCGATCTCGTCCCAAATAATGATCTTCACATATGGCTTGCGGGGCAGATTGTCCCACAGCCATTTCATGTTCACCCGTTCCGGGGTCAGCTCTTTCTGCACACGGATGCATCCGTGGCTCGCCTTTTCCCCAAGATAGCGTTCACACCGGCTGTAGTCCTTCGTCTGGACCCCAGTCGTCTCGTTGGTCTTCACAATACAGGGAACCTCATGCAGCAATATGCCGCTGTTCACCCGCAGACCCATATCACAATACAACCCGCCATCGCTCCAGAAACCGCCGGTCCAGCTGACCAGCAGAAACTCGCCCGCCGGAGTCTCATTCCAGGGGGCGCCGGCTTTGGGAAAACCGGTGGAACACAGCAGTGTGGAAAACAAATGTCCGTCTTTAAACACATACAGTCTTTGCTGCAGTTTGTCGACCACCAGGCCGTATTCCTGGCTCACTTCCTGTTCCTGCAGCAAAGAGGTCTTTACATAGCCCTGGAAAGGTAACGCCCAGACTTTGACCGCGGAGCCCTCCTCACAGGAGGAATAGGCTTCGATCAGCGTCCAGTCCTCTCCTTTTTCCAGCACATGGACTGCCTGACTGGCGCAGGTCACTACGCCGGTATACTCCTTGCATTTATCATCCGGTTTCAGACGAACGCGGACCTGGTCCCGCTGTTTGCCTTTCAGCACGGTCACCGGTTGGGTCAGTACCTTCCAGATCGCCTCATCGTCCATTTCGCCCATGTTCATTTTCCAGAAACAGACTTCATGGTCGCAAGTGGTCCCGGTCCGTTCGTTCGGCGTATGATAATCCCTGTCCATCGCCGGTCTCGGCTCGTCCAGCAGAACTTCTTCCGGGTCTTCGTCCCACATTTCATCCAGCAGGACTTCTTCCTCCAGCATTTCTGCTATTTCGATCTCTTCTGCGTCTTCAGCCGCGCATACGCCTATGGTCAGGCAAAGAGCCATCAACACAATGCCCAGGCGTTTCGCGTTTTCCCTCATCGTTGTTTCCCTCCGGACGTTCTATCGCCGCGTCGCGGCAGGAATCATTTCATGTTCTGCAACATCGCCCACGCTGTATCGATTGCCTTCTGATGCGAGGTGGCATAGGGTCCGATCTTCGCCACTTCATCCTCGGTCCGCGGGAAGTGGATGCACTTGTGACCCGCGAAGTTGTTGTCCGTAATATGCTGCACCTCGTGCGGCATGGAATGGGTGGAAGCCAGATAGATGCTCCCATCCGCGAAAATGACCCAGACCGCCTTGGGGTTCCAGGTGTTTCCGCCAAAGGCTTTCTCCATTTTGGCCGTGTCGTTGGCCGTCAACGGTTCCGAGTCGGCATGCGCACCAAGGGAGAAGATGTGTTCCTGCCAGCTGATCCCGGTGGACATATCGTAGATCGTCACATAGGGATACTTTTTGGCAATAGCTTTCACCGTGGTGTACCAGTTAGCGTAAAGGACCTTCGAAGCGGTAACTCCGTTCGAGGTGGAAGAATTCGTGTTCGACTTATTTCCCGTATTCGTGTTTCCGGTATTGGTGGGGGCGGATACGGCATCGCCGTTCAGCTTGTTCAGCGTCTTCGTGCCCGCCACGCCGTCCGCGGACAGGTTGTTCGCCTTCTGGAAAGCAACCAGGGCCTGATAGGTCATCACGCCAAACTTACCGTCCGCTTTACCGCTCAGGTAGCCCAGCGAGATCAGTTTCTGCTGCATCGCCTTCACGGCATCGTTGTTGTCGCCTTTTCTCAAGGTGGTAGTTGTCGTAGTAGTCGTTGCGGTGGTCGTCTTTGTTTCCTGAACCGTAGCGGTATTCTTTTTCGCGTTTCCGCTATACAGTTTGGTCAGGGTCCCTGTCCCGGCCAGGCCATCGGCCGTTAATCCGTTGATCTTCTGGAAGTTTGTCACAGCCTTTTCGGTCTGCGGACCAAACTTGCCATCCGCCGTACCGGTCAAGTAGCCGAGGGTGATCAGTTGCTTTTGCAGCTTCTTCACATCATCGCCCTTGGAGCCGTTTTTCAGGGTCGCATAGCTTTGCGGCGTCGGTGCCATGGTCACAACCGGAGTTACTTCGGGTTCCGCGGTAGGTTCTGGCGTCTGTCCCGCGGGCAGCGCTTCCCAGCTGAACAGCAGCGCGTAGGTCGCTTTACCGGCCACGCCGTCATCTTCTAATCCATGGGCTCTCTGGAATGCCTGCAAAGCCATCACGCTGGCCTTGCCAAACTTGCCGTCGATCGCGCCCTTATAATACTTCAGTTCCTTCAGTCGCTTCTGAACCAGTTTCGCATCGTTTCCGGTGGAATTCATTTTGACTTTGTCACCCGGTACCGCAAAGGTGGGCGCGGGGGTCGCGCTGGGCGCCGGGGTCGGGGTGGGCGTCTCGTTCGCCTTGATTCCCGTTCCGTCAAAGATTGCTTTCTGAGTCGTCGCGCCGCAGATGCCGTCCGCGGTCAGGCCGTTCTTTTTCTGGAAAGCTGTCACAGCAGACTTGGTCTTGCTGTCATACACACAGTTGATTGCGCCGGTATAGTAGCCCATATCCTGCAGTCGGGTCTGGATCTCGCCCACTTTGTCACCCTTGTTGTTCAGGCGGATGCTCACGCCTTCCACCGGGGCCAGGGTGTTGATCTTGGTCGCGGTGCCCTTGCTGTTCTTCGGCTTGCCCACATACAGGAAAGCCTGGATATTGGCATCCATGATGCCGGTCGCGGGATAGGTGTTCTTTTCCTGGAAGTTGATTACAGCGTATTCCGTCGCACTGCCAAAGCTACCGTCAGCGTCTCCGTTCAGGAAACCGAGTTCGATCAACGCCTGCTGCAGTGCTTTGACTTCCGGACCATTCATGCCCTTTTGCAGCACGATATAGCCGCCCGCATCCTCTTCGGGAGAAAGGGTCGGTACCGCGGTCGGGGTGGCGGTCGGTTTCACGACTTTCTTGACCAGAATATAATCCTTCTTGACCCAGCCGTCTTTGCCCTGATAGGTCACTTCGGCATAGGTGCCGCTCACGCTTTTTACAGTGATTTCGGCGTTCTTCGGGATCTCCTTCAGAATTGAGGAGGATGTGCTCTTCTTTTCACGCAGATTGACCTTGTCCAGTGTCCGCGTATTGTAAGGATAGCCGCTCACCGTTTCCACAGGAACGGGCGTCGGTGTCACGATGCTTCCCTCTTCCGTATCGATATACTGCTTCATGACATAGCCGGATTTTCCGTCTGCCTTCACCGCGTAGAAGTTACCGCTCGCACCGGTCACTTCCACCAGCGTCCCCTTCCCCAGGGTTTTCACCACCACGGCTGATGTACTTGCTGTCTTGCGCAGTTTCACGCTGTCTGTGGTCACGGTGAAAAAAGGATACGGCAAGGCCGCGAAAGCCACCACGCAAACTGTGGCCAAAAGAGCCAGCATAAGGATGCCCGCGATGACACGCTTACCGAAACCGTGCTTGTCAGTGCGCATGATGATAACCTCCTCCGGAAGAAGGATTTCGCCTGCTCCGGCGAACCCGTTTCTCCATATAAGAAAATCCTGTTGAGCCCATATATACACGTTGAGTTTACTTCATCGTGTACCATTTGTCAACAGGATTTTCATATATCTGTAACAATTTGTCGTATTTCCGCAACAGTGAACGCTCATTCCGCGTAAACCATCGTATCTTCACTGCAATGCTTCAGCACTTCCACATACGCTTTGGCTTCCTTCTTCGCGTTTTCCAGGTCGTGCTCCAGCCAGTTTCCGCATTCCTTACGCGCGGCGCCGGGGATATCCCCTTCGAAGGCCGCGGCCCAGTCAAATGCGTCCCGCACGAGCTTTACCGCGTCCGCCTTGCTCACGCTGTCCCGCAGGATCAGATAGAATCCGGTCCGGCAACCCATGGGCCCAAAGTAGATCACTTCGTTTCCGCGTTCACTGAAGCGCACGGCAGTCGCGATCAGATGTTCCAGCGTATGCATCCCAGCGGGTTGCAAATAATCGCCCTGATTCGGGTACTTCAGCCGCAGGTCATAGGTCACGCAATCTCCGTCCACGCGGGAGATATACATGCCGGGCACCAATGTGTCATGATTTACCGTGAAGGAAGCGATCTTTCTCTCCATTTTTATTCATCCTCCGATAATTGATACTGACCGAAGCGGATCTTCATCCGTTTCATCGTCGTAAAGTAGCAAGGGAACAGGAACAGGTCTGCCGCCACCCAGGCTGAGGGATTCGCGAAGCAAGCCGCGTCATATCCAAACGGGGGCACCAGTACCAGTGCCACAAAGCACCGGGCGACCATCTCGAAGATCCCGGCGATCATGGCAACCCGTGTAAAGCCCATGCCCTGGATCGTCAGCCGTACGATGTTGACAAAAAGCAACGGGATATACAGAATACTGTTGGCCTTCAGATACTGATAAGCGAGGTCGATCACCGCGCTGTCCTCCGCCTCAACAAACAGTCCAACGAGCTGCTTCCCGAATAACCATAGCACAACTGTCGCCAGAATGGAATAGATGGATCCAAGGATCGCGGTCACTTTTAATCCTTCGCCGATCCGGTCCAGCTTCCGTGCGCCCACGTTCTGCCCCGCGAAGGTCGCCATCGTGGTGGCCAGCGCGTCATAGATACAGGTGAAGAACATGCTCAGTTTGCCGCCCGCGGTCACCGCGGCCACGGCTACAGTTCCCAGTCCGTTGACAGAGGTCTGCAGGATCACCGCGCCGATCGCCGTAATGGAAAACTGCAGGCCCATCGGCGTCCCAATGCCCAGCAGATGCTTTGCGTAACGGCCGTTCCATTTCCGTTCGTCCCCTTCCGGGCGAAGGATCGGGAATCGTTTGAGCAGGAACAGCAGGCAACCAACCCCGGAGCAAAGCTGGCTGATCGCCGTTGCCCAGGCCGCGCCCGCTACGCCCATGCCAAGCAGCAGGATAAACGCAAGATCCAGCACCACATTCAGCAGTGCCGCCATGATCAGGAACAAGACCGGCGTCCGGCTGTCACCCAGCGAACGCAGGATGCCCGCGGACATATTATAGAGCATCGTCACCGGAATGGCGGCGAAAATGATCCGGATATAGGACACCGCGTCCTCAATGATTTCCTCCGGCGTATTCATCCACCGCAGGATGGACGGGCAAAGTAACGCCGTCGCGACACCGAGGCTCACGCTGATGAATACGCACAGTTTAGCCGCGTGCAGCACATAGCGGCGCATCTCGCTGTAGTCCTTCGCGCCAAAGCTTTGGGCAACAGGGATCGCAAATCCGGAGCAAACACCCATACAAAATCCGAGGATCAGGAAGTTGATGGATCCCGTGGACCCCACCGCGCCCAGTTTGGCCGCGCCAAGCGTCCTTCCGACGATTGCCGTATCCACAAAGCTGTACAGTTGCTGAAACAGCACTCCAAACAGCAGGGGCACCGCGAACCCGACCACCAGACCAAACGGCTTTCCAACCGTCAGGTCCTTCACTGTACTGCGGCTCACCGCACGTCACTTCCCTTCTCCAAATCCTCCCGATTTATATCACAACCCATTCCCCTTTTCAAGGGGTGAATTTTGTCCCTTTCCCAGTACATTTCCGACAAATCGCATGGCCTGTTTTCCTTTACATCTCCTGCTTCCCGCCTTATAATAGAGGCAGAAAAAACATAATCACAGGAGGAGATCCTTTATGGCTCAGATCACACTGAACCCGCGCCGCAGTGCGGGGACCATTTCGAAGTACATCTACGGCCATTTTGCCGAGCATCTCGGCCGTTGTATCTATGGCGGCATCTTTGTCGGCAAAGACAGCCCCATCCCGAATGAAAACGGCATCCGTAAGGATGTTGCCGCCGCGATGCGTGCCATCCGCCTTCCCGTCCTCCGTTGGCCCGGCGGTTGCTTTGCCGATGAATATCACTGGCAGGATGGCATCGGCCCGCAGGAAAACCGCAAGCGCATGGTCAACACCAACTGGGGCGGCGTAGTTGAAGACAACTCTTTCGGCACCCACGAGTTCATGGAGCTCTGCCGTCAGGTCGGTTGTGAACCCTATATCAACGGCAATGTCGGCAGCGGCACGATCCGCGAAATGTCCGAATGGATCGAGTATGTCAACTCTGAGGGCGATTCCTCCGTGGTCCGCGAGCGTTGGAAAAACGGCCGTAAGGATCCGTGGAACCTCAAGTTCTTTGCCGTGGGCAACGAGAACTGGGGCTGGGGCGGCAATATGCGCGCCGAGTTCTATGCTGACCAGTACCGCCGCTATCAGTGCTTCTGCCGCCAGTACGGCAGCAACAAGCTGTATAAGATCGCCTGCGGCCCCAATGACACGGATACTAATTGGACCGAGGTCATGATGAAGAATGCCGCTTTCTGCATGGACGGTCTTTCCATGCACAGCTACACCGTCATCGGTCCCGACTGGGAGCATAAGGGTTCCGCCACCCAGTTCTCCGATGCCGAATACTACACCTCTCTGGCCTATGCCGCCGATATGGACCGTAAAGTGACCCTCCATTGCGATATCATGGACCGCTACGATCCCAAGAAGCGCATCGGCCTCATCGTGGATGAATGGGGCAACTGGTTCGATGTCGAGCCCGGCACCAACCCCGGCTTCCTCTATCAGCAGAACACCATGCGCGACGCGATGACCGCCTCTGTGATCCTGAACATCTTCAACCGTCACTGCGACCGCATCTACATGGCCAACATTGCCCAGACCGTCAACGTCCTCCAGTCCATCATCCTCACTGAGGGCGAAAAGATGGTCCTCACGCCCACCTACTATGTTTTCGACCTGTACAAGGAGCATATGGACGCCAAGCAGATCGATTGCTTCGTGGACGCCGAAGCCTTCGGCGATGACAAGCATTCCGTGCCTTCTGTCACCGCTTCCGCTTCCGAAAAGGACGGCAAGATCACCCTCACGGTCTCCAACCTCAATAATGTCGATGCCGAAACGATCACCCTGCGGATCCCGGGCAAGGCCGTTGCTTCCGTCGAAGGCCGCGTCCTTTCCGGCGATGTGAGCGCCTTCAACGACTTTGACAACGCGCCCCTCAGCGTGCAGGCCTTCAGCGATTTCACCGTCGACGGCGAAAACGTGACCTTCACCCTGCCGCGTTGCTCCGTGGCGGAGATCCGTCTCGCATGACCCCGCTTCAGGGAAAGCCCTGTCTGAAATGCCTCCTGAAGGATCTCCCGGATGAAAAAGAACTTCATCAGATCCTTCAGGAGCGCATCGCGCAGCTTCCTCCGGAAGGCCTTGTCGATCCGGAAACCTATGAATCCCGCCTCGCCCAATGCCGCCTCTGCCCTTCGCTGAACCGCGGCACCTGCGGCGAATGCGGCTGCTATGTCGAACTCCGCGCCGCGCGCCTCCGCATGGGTTGTCCCCATGTTCCGTCCCGCTGGCCAACAGAATAAGCAATGGGCTGCCTCAATTCAAAAAACTGAGGCAGCCCATTGCTATATCGTTCTTCCGCAATTTCGGTTGTTTTCCTTCTTCAGAACATGATGTTTTGCGATAGCCATGTCCCTTCTTATAAAATTGGGCTATTTCACTGCCAATCAGTGAAATAGCCCAATCAACAACTTAAAATGGCCGTTCTGTCAGCGCCACAGACTGTTTCAACAATTTTTCCGTTTCTTCAACGGTCGGGATCGAAGGCCCCGCGCCATTCCGTGAAACGGAGATCCCGGAGGCGATCGCGGCAATACGTAAAGCCGCTTCGGGAGATTGGCCGCCGAGATAAGCCGAGAGAAAATAACCGGTAAAGGTATCTCCGGCCGCGGTGGTGTCAACCGCTGCCGAAGCATAGATACCGCTGGTCCAGACAGTCCCGTTCCGGTCCATAAATGCCGAACCGCGATGTCCCAGCGTCAGAACGACTGCCAGGCCGGGATGGTCCTCATGCAGTTTACGCAGGATCGATTTGGGATCCGCTATACCCGTCATGGCTTCGCCTTCTGTCTCGTTGATCAGCAGGATATCGGTCTGATCAAGGTCGCACTGAAGGCATTTTTCATTGAACGGAGAGGGATTGTACGCCACG
>JAZUFB010000051.1:0-18059 GCA_045640475.1 Clostridia bacterium | reverse complement strand
CGGCAGAAGCTTTGCAACGCCAACCTGCGTCTGGTCGTTCATATCGCCAAGAAATATCAGGGCCGCGGACTGCATCTGCTGGACCTGATCCAGGAAGGCAATCTGGGCTTGCTGAAGGCTATCGAAAAATTCGAGTACGAGAAGGGGTTCAAATTCTCCACGTACGCGACCTGGTGGATCCGTCAGTCCATTACCCGCTCCATCGCGGACCGGGCGCGGACGATCCGTATTCCTGTACATATGGTTGAAAGCGCCAACAAGATGATCCGTCTCAGCCGTGAATTCCTGCAGAAGTACGGCCGTGATCCCTCTGCGGAGGAGATTGCCGAGATGATGGAGATCCCGGTTGCTAAGGCTCGGGACCTGATCACCCTGTTGCTTGAACCGACTTCGATGGATGCACCTGTGGGCGATGAAAATGACAGCCATCTGGGCGACTTTATCCGGGACGAGAAAGCGGTGGACCCGGCTTCCGCCACAGAAGCTTCCATGATGCACGACAAGATCATGGAAGTGCTGGATACCCTGTCTCCCCGTGAGCGGGATGTGCTGATCAGCCGCTACGGCCTTTCTGACGGCGAAGCACATACGCTGGAAGAAGTGGGCATCAAATTTGGCGTGACCCGTGAGCGGATCCGGCAGATCGAAGCCAAGGCTTTGCGAAAACTGCAACAGCCCAGCCGCAGCAAGATGTTGAAGGAATGATCCGTATCCTCCGACAGGTGTTGGAGAAAACGGACTTGTTGGAACCGCGGACAGGCGTCCGCGGGTGTGAGTGAAAAAGAGCGTATAACGGAGAGAAGAATGGAAAACAATCACATTGACCGCAATCCCATGGGCAGTATGCCCGTCGGCAAACTGCTCGCGTCCACGGCCATCCCGATGATGGTCTCCATGTTGGTGCAGGCCCTGTACAACATTGTGGACAGCCTGTATGTATCCCAGCTTTGTGAAGAAGCATTGAACGCCGTTTCGTTGGCATTCCCGCTGCAGACCCTGATGATCGGCTTCGGCATCGGTACCGCGGTGGGCACCAACGCGATCCTGAGCCGTTACCTGGGCGCGAAGCGCTTTGATGACGCCAACCGCAGCGCCAACACAGGCCTCCTGCTTTCTGTGCTGACCTACCTGCTGTTCGCGGTGATCGGCCTGACCTTTTCCAGAACCTTCTATGCCCTGCAGACGGACAACCAGAAGATCGTCGATTACGGCGCTTCCTATTCCACCATCTGCCTGAGCCTGAGCCTCGGTTTCTTTATCCAGAGCACCTTTGAACGGATGCTGACCGCCACCGGCAAGAGCTATCTGGCCATGATCTGCCAGACGGTGGGCGCGGTGACCAACATTGTGCTGGATCCGGTGTTCATTTTCGGCTTGGGTCCGATCCCCAAAATGGAAGTGGCCGGCGCGGCGGTCGCGACTGTGATCGGCCAATTTGTGGCCGGCGGACTGGCAACGATCCTGGTGCTGAAAAAGGTGCCGGATGTGAAGCCTGAGATCCGCAAAATGCGGTGGGATCTGCCCATTGTGAAGGAAATCTACCGCATCGGTTTCCCCTCCATCGTGATGCAGTGCATCAGCAGCGTGATGAACTTTGGCATGAACCTGACCCTGATCTCCTTCGAAGAGACCGCGACGGCCGTGTTCGGAGTGTATTACAAGCTGCAGAGCTTTATCTTCATGCCGGTGTTCGGCCTGAACAACGGTATGGTGCCCATTATTTCCTACAACTACGGCGCCGGAAGACAGGATCGCCTGTGGAAGACCGTGAAGCTTTCCATGGTCGTCTCGATTTCCATCATGACGGCGGGTCTGATCGCTTTCGAAGTGATTCCCGGCCCTTTGCTTTCCATGTTCAACGCGTCGGAAAACATGATCGCCATCGGAACAAAGGCGCTGCGGATCATCGCGATCCATTTCCCGCTAGCTGGCTTCTGCATCATCGCGGGCTCTGTGTTCCAGGCAGTCGGCAATCCTGCCCATTCCGTGATCACCTCTGTGTGCCGCCAGTTGCTGGTGATCCTGCCCGCGGCCTATATCCTGGGCCAGATCGGCGGATTGGACGCGGTATGGTTCTCTTTCCCCATCGCGGAGCTGCTGAGCCTGACGCTGAGCGTCATCTTTATGGTGATGACGGTGAAGATCGTACGGCAGAAAATGGAACACGGTTTCCCTGTAGTACAGACGGAAAAAGACTAAATCGGTTATTCGGACGGCCTGGATCAGGGCCGTCCTTTTTTTTCCTAAAATTGGAAATTTCTGCAGATTTATGGATTTTTGTCCAAAAGTATGGTATAAAGGAAAAAGTGCTTAACTATTGTAAAAACAAACCTGGAGGCAATATGAGCAGTTATCTGGAACAGGCGGATCTGATCCGAAAACCGTTTGAATGTTTCTACTTTGATACCGAAGTAAACGACTTTCCCGTCCCGGAACACAGCCATTACTATATGGAAATGGTCATGGTCCTGGAGGGAAGCGTGCTTGTACAGAGTAACGGCCGGAAATATACCGTGCGGGAGAATGAAATGGTCGTGATCTATCCCAACGCGGTCCATTCCTATAGCGAAGCCGACGGGGGCCGACTGCGTGCCGCTGTGTTCAAACTGGACATCAGCCGATTGGACCTGACCAGCACTTATTCACCGAAGACGCGGAGCATCGCGGTGAAAATGGAACGGGAACGGACGGACATCGTGATCGCGGCGGACGAGATCCGGGAGGTCAACTGTCGGGATGCTTTTGAACGGTGCATTGCTGAATCGGAAAAAGGTGACTTCGGATATGACATAATGGTCATAGCCATGATCTCCCTGCTGATGACCGGCGTTTTCCGGTACTATCTGCGGAAAGGATTTGTATTGGATGCCGATACCTTTGCGCTGGACGATCAGTATGACATCTACTGCGTGACAGAATATATCCTGGCGAATATCGGAAATAACCTCCGGGTCGAGGATGTGGCCGAGAAATGCGGGATGAGTTACAGCGGATTTGCCCGAAAATTCAAAGAGATCTATAACATGACCTGCAAGGAATATATGGATGAGATCCGGATCGGCCGTGTGGAAGAAATGCTGTCCTACACAGACTTTGATCTCTGCTTTATCGCGAGGGAATGCGGATATTCGGATTGCTCCCATCTGATCAACTCTTTCAAAAAATGGAAGGGCATTACGCCTGCCAAATTCAGAGAGCACAGAAAGAGGAGCCGGAAGTCATGAGAAAAATTGGGCGAATCGGCCTGCTTGTTTTGGTTTTTGTGTTTCTGGTACTTTGCTGCGGCGGGGCACGGGCAGAAAGCCTGACGGTGACGCCCAAGTTCCGGGAAGCCAAAGGATTTTCTGAAAACCCGATCCTGATGGAAGTCCCTTTCTCCGGAACCATGGAGATCGTGCTTGAAAGCGGTCATACCCGGTGGCTGAAACGCACGGAACCGGCAACGGCCGGCAAAATGACCGTGAAGTGGGACGGACTGGGCGACCATCGCGAGGTTCTGCCGAACGGAAACTATACTCTGAAGGTGACTTTGACCGGTGAGGACGGTGAAACGCTTTTTTCTGAAGCCTCTGTGACCGTACGGGGCGCCGGACCGGGTCTGCGCTATGCTTTGCCGTCCATGGACACGCTGTATACGGACGGCAGTGAGAAATGGCTGATGGAATACTGTTTGGCCTCGAACGGATACTTCATCATGGAAGTGCGCAAGGATGGGGAGACCGTATACAGCCGGAGACGTCAGGCCAAGGAAGATGAGTGCGCCAGTATCAGCTGGGACGGAAAAGACGCGCATGGCCAGACCTTGGATGAAGGGATCTACATCGTCGCGTGCCGGTCGGAAACGTATCCGGAGGATGAGATCTGCTCCGTGCTGACGGTCAAACAATCCCGTGCCGTGGAAAAGACGGTCGGCGTGACAGGCTCCGTGATGCCGGAACGGGAAGACTCCGACGCGGAGATCTGGACAAAGATGATGCAGCCTTCCGTGGTGGTGACGGAAGGAAAACTGGGGCACCAGAATGTATACGACCGTCCCTCCAAGGACGGGAACGTGCTGGGGACGCTGCACGGGCAGACCCAGTGTCTTGAAGTGCTTGAAACGCAGGGAACCGGTGAAGACGCCTGGACACTTATCCGCGCGTGGGAACATGAGGATGGCGCGCAGATGACGGGCTGGGTGCCGTCCCGTAAACTGACGGTGGCCTGGCCAAACAGCCGATACGGGCTGTTGGTGGACAAGAAAGAACAGACACTTACCCTGTTTGAGGCAGGCCACAGAGTGGCAGAGATCCCGATCTCCACAGGTTTGGTGGCAAAGGATGACCTGATCCGCGAGACAGCTGCCGGGACCTTTTTGACTGAAAAACACGAGGAAGGTTTTTCCACGGGCGGGTTCCGCTATGACTATCCGCTGCGCTATGACGGTGGCAATATGATCCACCGCGTGGGGTGGGAGACCGTGAACAGATGCGAAGACTTTACACAGGAAGCTGCCCTGCTGGGACAGAAAGCATCGCACGGCTGCGTACGGATCCCGCAGGAAGCGACCGGGGAAAGCGGCATCAACGCGTATTGGCTGTGGACTCATCTGCCGTATCATACGCGGGTGATCATCCTGGACGATCCGGAGGAACGAACCGCGGAAGCCCTGCAGATCACGGGGAAAAAGGTTACGGATAAAGCGGCGCTGCAACAGATCCCCCTATTGGCGGAAAAACCGGAGCCCGCGCATGTGAACAGTGAAAATGAAACGGAGATCATCCTGACGGCCGGCGGGGACGCGGTACTGGCGACGCGCAAGGAATGGCGGAATCAGGAAAACGCGTTTCCGGCGTATGTGACCAAGTACGGCTGGGAATATCCCTTCAGCGGGCTGAAGGACCTGTTCGCGACAGACGATATGACGCTTGTAAACCTTGAGTGTGTGTTGCAGGACAGTTACGAGGGCGAAAAGGTGGGGAAAACCTATCGCTTCCGGGGAAGCACCCAGTATACGGAAATCCTGAAGGCCGGATCGATTGAACAGGTGAATATCGCCAACAATCACTATGTGGATTTTCAGGAGATCGGCAAACGGTCTACCCGGCAGGCGCTCCAAAACGCGGGGATCCCATACAGTGGGTACACGCGGCTGTATGTATGGGAAAAGGACGGACACAAGATCGGCTTTGCCGGTGTACGGGAAACCATCTGGCACCAGCGGCATTCGATCATAGCTGAAGAAACGAAGAAACTGCGGGATATGGGCTGTGAGGTCGTGATCTACAGTTGCCACTGGGGCAATGAATACGAAACACGGCACAACGAGACCCAGACCGAGATGATCCTCGATTGCGCCAAGGCGGGCGTGGACATCGTGATCGGGACCCATCCGCATGTCGTACAGGGCATGGACCGCGTCGGGGATACGGTGGTGTTGTGGAGCCTCGGAAATCTGTGCTTTGGCGGGACGCTGGACATGACTACCTTTGACGCGGCGTTGGCACGGATCGGTCTGGTGTTTGACGAAACCGGATATATCGGCGCGAACGTGACGATGATCCCAGTGCTGACCAGCAGCCGGGCCGCGGAGGGCGTGAACGATTATCACCCCGTGATCGCGGAAGGGGAAGACTGGGACAGGATCATGGAAAAGATCCTGGAAGACTCTGCTTACGATGTCCGCGGGACGGTGTTCTACAGAAAAGGACAATAAGGGCACAAAGCCTTGTTTTTAGAAGGTTTTTGCCCATTAATGGCAAGCTTTTGCGGGCCCGGAACGGTTGAAAAAAGAGCCGGTATCATGTATACTGTTTCTTTGGACAGTCTCCACAAATAAAGTATTTTGGGAGGGTTTGACAATGATCAACTGGAACGATCTGGATACACTGAAAGCATATAAAGATATGGCTGCGAATCCCGCGAACGTGAGCCTGAAACAGGTTCTTGCCGGCGAAGACGGCGCACGCCGCGTGCAGGAATATACCGTGCCCATGGCGGCCGGAATGGCTTGGCATTATGCCGCAAAGCAGGTGGATGAGACCGTGCTGGCCCAGCTGAAGGCCCTGGCGGAAGAAGCGCAGCTGGCGGAAAAGTTTGCCGCGCTTTATAACGGCGAAGTGATCAACACCGGTGAAAAGCGCATGGTGCTGCACCACATGACCCGTGGTCAGCTTGGCAATGCCGTGAACGCTGACGGGACCGACAAACGTGAATTCTATGTCAAGGAACAGAAGCGTATTGCCGAATTCGCCCGCAAGGTGCACGAAGGCGAACTGACCAACGCCGCGGGTGAAAAGTTCACCACTGTGGTGCAGATCGGTATCGGCGGAAGCGATCTGGGCCCCCGCGCGATGTACCTGGCGCTGGAAAACTGGGCGAAGAAGAACGGCTGCTTCAAGATGAACGCCCGCTTCATCAGCAACGTGGACCCGGACGACGCGGCCGCGGTGCTGGGCGATGTGGATGTTTCCAAGTGCATCTTCATTCTGGTTTCCAAATCCGGCACGACGCTGGAGACACTGACCAATGAATCCTTTGTGAAGGACGCGCTGAAGAAAGCCGGCCTGGATGCCTCCAAGCATATGATCGCCGTGACCAGCGAGACCTCTCCTCTGGCGAAGAGCGACGACTATCTGGAAGCGTTCTTCATGGATGACTATATCGGCGGCCGCTACTCCTCCACCTCCGGTGTGGGTGGCACGGTGCTGAGCCTGGCCTTCGGCCCGGATATCTTTGCCCGCTTCCTGGATGGCGCGGCGGCGGAAGACAAACTGGCCACGGAAGCCGATCCGCTGAAGAATCCTGACATGCTGGATGCCCTGATCGGCGTGTATGAGCGGAACATCCTGGGCTATCCCGCCACCGCGATCCTGCCTTACTCCCAGGCACTGAGCCGCTTCCCGGCCCATCTGCAGCAGCTGGACATGGAGAGCAACGGCAAGAGCGTGAACCGCTTTGGCAAGCCCGTGGATTATGTGACCGGTCCCGTGATCTTCGGCGAACCCGGCACCAACGGACAGCATTCCTTCTATCAGCTGCTCCATCAGGGCACGGATGTGATCCCGCTCCAGTTTGTGGGCTTCCGTGACAGCCAGATCGGCACCGATGTGGTGATCCAGGGCAGCACCAGCCAGCAGAAGCTGTGCGCCAATGTGGCCGCGCAGATCATGGCTTTCGCCTGCGGTAAGGAAGACGAAAACCGCAACAAGAACTTTGAGGGTGAACGTCCCTCCTCCATCATCATTGGCGACCAGCTGACCCCCGAAGCACTGGGCGCGCTGCTGGCCCACTTTGAAAACAAAGTGATGTTCCAGGGCTTTGTGTGGAACGTGAACAGCTTTGACCAGGAAGGTGTACAGCTGGGTAAGGTGTTGGCCAAGCGCGTATTGGCCCATGAAACCGACGGCGCGCTGAAAGCCTTCAGCGATCTGCTCAAAATCTGAGCTTTTTGCGGATGAACGGAGACCCGTGATCCGTTGTATAGGTGAAGACAATGGGGAAGATCTCCCCGGACGGAGGGCGGTTGCATGCGTATCAGAAAGAGTGTGTGTTTTCTGGCCGCGGTGGTGCTCCTGATGACCTTTGCGCTCTGCGCGGGCGCGGATGCCATCGCGGTTGAAGACGAAAGCATGTTTGAACAACTGATGGGCGTCCCCTTTCGGGGAAGCAGCCTGAATGGCGGCGATGTACGGATGCGCGTGATCGACGGGCTGATCGGTGAGACTGCCTATGCCAGTGATGGCGTCCAATGGACGGTGCGCTTTACCCGGAACCAGGGATATGCTTCCGCAAGCAACCTGACCGGTATCCCGGAAGACGAGATGTCCGGCGCGCTGGATCTGGGCGCGAACGGCCTCAAGATGCGTCAGGCGCTTTTCCGTGGCGTGGATATCTATACATGGATGATCGGAAAGAACTTCTACTGCCTGACGGTGAGCGGTCCCTACGGAAACGAACAGCTCAACACCCAATTGAGCCGCGTGATGGACGCGTGCAGGTGACAAACAGATAAACAAATGCCGGTTGATGATCGAATGACATCAGCCGGCATTTTGTTTATCGGCTATTCAGAATAGAAGTGCATATCTGACAGGCGGAGGATCAATGCTTCTTGAGCCATTGGGTTGGCGACATTCCGTATTCCGCCCGGAAATGTCTGTTGAAAGAAGAAAGAGACGCGTATCCCAAAGAAAAGGCAATTTGGGAGACCGGTGTATCTCCTGTGGAGAGAAGCGCGACAGCACGACGCATCCTGAGTTTATGGATGTACTGCAGAGGCGCGAGGCCGGTGAAGGAGATCATGTCTCTTTGAAATGTGGATTTGCTGGTGCCGTTCAGGCGTGCAAGTTCCGGTACCGTCAGTTCCTCCGCGTAGTTTTGATTGATATAGGTAAGGATGCCGCCAAGCCGGTTGATGGTCTGGCGGCGGTCTGTGGCAACCTGCCTGGAAACATTCATATAACGGCTGTGTCTCACCAGGAGCGCTGTGACCAAGCCGCGCAGGCTGGTGAGAAAATCCGGCCGTGCTCCCGCCGCTTCATCCAGAATGGCTGTGATCAGTGAGTAAAGGACCGGATCTTCGTCCATGTTGATCAGAGACGGAAATTCATAGAGATGCGGTGAGAATGCTTTCAGGCCGCTGATGGGGATATCCCCGCCGGAAAAGAGCTTCTGCAAGTCTATATACAGGAAATGCCACAGGCTTCTGTCCGTTTCTACGGACTGGGCAATATGGACCTGACCGCCGTAAATGATCGAGCAGGTTTTTCCGTTGAACGGGATCACGTCCCCATCCACGTAAAACAGACCGGATCCGTACTCGCTGTATCCAAGTTCCAGAAAGTTATGATAATGCAAAGTTTCCGGCTGATCCAACGGATAATAGGTGAAAAGTGTCCCCTCCGGAGAGACCGGATGTTCCACGGTCATCTCTGTGGAGTCAAATACTTCAATTAATGAATCAAATTGCACAGTATTTCATCTCTTTTGCATTGCACTTGTCAGTTTCATCATATATGATGATGGCAAAGGTGTCAATAAGGAGATGAATATTCCGTGAAGATCAAAAGGATCATTGTTTGCCTGATGATTGCGGTCCTGATACTGGCTTCTGTGCCCGTCTGCGCGGAGAGTACCGCCGGCATCATTCGCGGCAAAGTGACGGATAACAACAGCAATATGCTGATCGCGTCCATCTATATCGAGAGTGAAGACGGCACAACGTACAGAGCGTTTACGAATGCCATGGGCGGGTATACGCTGGGGCTTGAACCCGGAACCTATACGCTGACCTTCGGCAAAGGAAACGAATATGATACGGTCACCAAAACCGTTACGGTAGAAAGGCTGAAGACCAGTTATCAGCCGGATGTCCGTCTGACCGCCTTGTATGACAGTTATGCCAAGGGCTGGATCGCCGGAGACTGCCATCAGCATACCTACTATTCAGACGGCGTCAACAGCATTGAAGAATCCATGGTGGGCAATGCCGCCGCCGGACTGTACTTCGGTTACCTCACGGATCACAACTCCTCCCGCGGCGTTCCGGAATGGAACGGGCTTCTGAAGATGAATGTCCGTGCCGAGAACGGGGAACCCCGTTACTTCCAGGGCTTTGACGGGGTTGAGATCACCACGGAGTTCGGTCATTACAATTCTCTCGGCTCCGGTTTGACGCTTGAGACTTACGATCTGAAACTGACCGAATTCGAACGGGCTTCCAGCGACAAGCTTTCCTATGCCCGTGAAAAGATCAAGTATATCGCTGACTGCACCAAACGCGTCGGCGGGTTGGCTCAGATGAATCATCCTTATTCCAGCACCACCATGGGTGTGATGAACTGGATCGAAAAGGGAGATTGGGAAGTATTTGATCTCTTTGATACCATTGAGATCTGGAACGGTTATTTTGTTCCGTCTGACGGGATCTGGGACACCCAGAATGCCATGAACCAGAACTATTCCACCAAACTCCTCTGGTACGATCTCCTGAATGGCATGAAGGAAGGTCATCCTTTCCACGCGGCTACAGGCGGAACGGATAACCATGATATCTCCGCCCCGGTCTCCGGCACGGCTCATGAGAAGTATACCGCCTCGGAACCGACAGACTTGGAATCATACTATTACTACTGGGTCAATACCGCCAAATACAATGGCATGCCCACGACTTACATCCATTTGAACGGAACGGAGATCAACGCGGAAAACGTTGCTGAATGTGTCCGGGACGGTCACAGCTTTATCAGTGACGGGCCCGTGGTCATCTGTGACATTGATGGGAAGACTTACGGTGAAAAGGTCGCACTGCCGGCCGACGGAACGCTGACCCTGAATACGGATATCTGGAACCGTGACGGGATCCGTGAGATCCGTGTCGTGGTCAACGGCGAAACGGTTGAAACGATCAAAGCGGAGGAAGGAACCACAGAATATACGCAACCGGTTACACTGACCCGGGAATGGGAACCGATGGACTGGATCCTGGTGGAAGTTCTTGGCCCGCTCGGACAGTACGCGGTCACGAATCCGATCATTGTTGAATAACCCGGATCCCGGCGGGAAAGGGTCCCGCTTCACCATACCTCAACAAACAAGAAAGGAAAGATCACTATGAAAAAGATTGCTCTGCTCCTCATTGCCCTGATGGTTGCTCTGTTTGCCTGCACTGCCTTTGCCGCTGAAGGCCCCTTCACTCCCGGCGAGGACGAGACCGAATACACCGTTGACGGTGCCTCCGGATGGACGACCGAGACCGCGTTCGTGAAGATCGTTGCCGGTGACGATGTCCTGTATGACGGAAAAGTGACCCTGACCAGCGACAACGTGCTGGCTTCTGAATTCACTTATGCCGCTATCGTTGAAGCCGGTGTCGGCTCCGAAGGCGTGCTGGAAGGCTTCATCAACTCCATTGGCGAGTATGTTGCCGGCAATGATGCCGATGGCAACTACCTGTTCTGGGGCTTCACCGTAAACGGCAAGTATGTGCCTGTTGCCTGCAACCAGATGGTGATCCTGGATGGCGACTATATCCTGTGGCAGTTCCAGAAGTACGACGCTGAAGCCGGCTTCAGCACCGAAGCGCTGCCCTGCGGTTATGACGCTCCCTTCGAAGTGGGCGAGGACGAAACTGAATACGCTGTTGACGGTGCTTCCGGATGGACTGCCGGTACTGTCAATGTGAAGATCGCCGCCGGTGAAGATGTGATCTACAACGGCAAAGTCGCGCTGACCAGCGATAACATGCTGGCTTCCGAAGCAACCTATGCTGCCATCGTTGAAGCCGGTATCGGTTCCGAGGGCGTGCTGGAAGGCTTCATCACCTCCATCGGGGATTATGTTGCCGGTAACGATGCCGATGGCAACTACCTGTTCTGGGGCTTCTCCGTGAACGGCAAGTACGTGCCTGTTGCCTGCAACCAGATGGTCGTTCTGGATGGCGACTACATCCTGTGGGATTATCAGGTGTACGCGGCTCAGTAACCCATTTCCGGCAGTGCGGCGGGATTCAGGTCCCGCCGCACGCCTGTTTTGATGAAAACTCTAAAAACGACTCGAATACTTGAGGTGAATGGTATGAAGCGTTTCTTTTCTCTGCTGATTTGTTTGATCCTTGTCCTTGGAATGGTCCCGGCGGATGCCGCGACGATTGCTGACCTGAATGACGGCGTGACCAAGATCGCGCTGCTTATCAGCGGTGATCTGGGCGACATGAGTTTCTGGGATTCCGCCAACAGCGGAATGAAGGCCTTCCAGGAAGCGCATCCTGAAGTCGTTGTGGACATCATCGAGATGGGTTCCAGCGATTCCACCAAATATGAATCCACGCTGACACAGACCTGTAATGCCGATTATGATCTGATCATTGTCGGCACGACCGATATGCGCGAACCTCTTCAGCGTGCCGCGAAAAAGAAAAAGTATGCCGACCGCCGGTTCATTATCTTTGATACAGAAGTCAAGGACAACGCGGCCGCGGATTTCCCCACGGTGCATTCCCTGATGTTCAACCAGTATGAAGGCGGTTATCTGGCGGGACGTCTGGCCGCAGGCATGTCCGTGGAAAAAGGCGCCCAGGCGACCGCGTTTATTGGCGGTACGAAGAACGACATCATCAATGACTTCGGATATGGCTTCATGCAGGGCGTCCGCGACTCCGGAACCGGTGTCGGTGCCTATAACAGCTATATCGGAGACTTTGTCAACAGCCCCAAGGGCAGTTCCCTGGCAGGCAGCTTCTATGCCGGTGGCGTGGAGATCATCTTTGCCGCGGCTTCTCAGGCCGGTCTGGGTTGCATCGATGCCGCCAGAAGCAACGGAAAGCTGATCATCGGCGTGGACAGCGACCAGTATGCCTATTACGCGGATACGGACCCCGAGAAGGCCGGTTGCATTGTGACTTCTGTCCTGAAACGGGTCGATCTGGCGCTTTACGATTGCTGTGAACAGTTCCTGAACGGTACCCTGACCTATGGCGATCTGGAAGTGCTTGGCCTGAAAGATGGCATGATCGGTCTGGTTGAAAACGACAATTATGTGCAGCTGGTTCCCGAAACCCTCCGGACCGAACTGGCCGAAGTCGGGAAGCAGATCGTTTCTGGCGAGTTGACGGTGCAGTCCGGTCTGAAACGCTATACCGAACCGGCAGTGCTGAACGCGCTGTTTGATGAACTCGATCCCAACAAATAAGAAAGGGTCTGTCATGAATACGTATCTGAGCATGCGGGGGATCACCAAACGATATCCGAATGGGATCCTTGCCAACGAGAACGTGGATTTTTCCCTGAATCCGGGTGAGATCCATGCAATAGCCGGGGAGAACGGAGCCGGAAAATCCACCCTGATGAAGATCCTGTTCGGCGCAGAAAGACCGGACGCGGGAGAAATCGTACTGAAGGATCAGTCCGTACGGATCTCTTCTCCCGCGGTGGCGACATCATTGGGCATCGGTATGGTCTATCAGCATTTTATGCTGGTGGACGAGCTGCCGGTATGGCAGAACGTATTCCTGGGGATCGAAAAGAAAAAAGGACTGCTGCTGGACCGGGATGCAATGGTCCGGGCAACAGAAAAGCTGTGCGCGGATTTTGACATGCCGATGGATGTGCATGCCCTCTGTGGGAGCCTGCCGGTCGGTGTCCGTCAGAAGGTGGAGATCCTGAAGGTGCTCGCGCGCGGCGCTGAGATCATCATCCTGGATGAACCCACCGCGGTACTGACGCCTCAGGAAACGCAGGAGCTTTTTCATCAGCTGCGCTTGCTGAAGGCGAACGGACATACGATGATCATTATCACGCACAAACTGAAGGAGATCCGTGAACTGTGCGACCGGGTGACCATCATGCGCGGAGGCAAGACGGTCGGTGTCCACCAGGTTGCGGATGTTACGGAAGAAAAGATCTCCGAACTGATGGTCGGGACCGCTGTGCGGCTGAAGGTAGACAAGAAGCCTGCCGTTCCCGGACAGACCGTTGCCGAATTCAGCCATGTGACCCTGCCCGGTCCCGGCGGGAAACCGCTTCTGAAGGATGTTTCCTTCCAGCTTCATGAGGGCGAGATCCTTTGCCTTGCCGGTGTCGAAGGAAACGGACAGCAACAGGTCGTTGACTGCCTTACAGGCGCTGAGACCGCGTGGAACGGAGACATCCGGCTTCTGGATGATCAGGTCCGCGGAAAATCCATACGCGATATCCGGAAAACCGGACTGTGCCATATACCGGAAGACCGGATGACGACCGGGACGGATCAGAAGGCTGACCTGTATGATAATATGATTGCTCTGTCCTTTGACAGTGAGTCCCGCTTTGGGCTGGTCAGACGGAAAAAACTGATGGTCCGTACCGAAGAACAACTGAAGGAATACCTGGTCAAAGGGACTGCCAGACAGAATATCGGGATGCTGTCCGGCGGAAATATGCAGAAGGTCGTGATTGCCCGGGAACTTTCTTCCGGGTCGAAAGTGATCGTGGCGGATCAGCCGACCCGCGGCGTGGATGTCGGAGCGATCGCATTCATCCATGAGCGTCTGGTCAAGATGCGGGATGAAGGATGCGCTGTTCTGTTGGTATCCGCGGATCTTGGGGAAGTATTGAGCCTTTCTGACAGGATCCTGGTATTCCGGAACGGGGAAATTGCCGCGGAAGTGACGGATGTGCCCTCTGCGGATGAACAGATGCTTGGCAGATATATGCTGGGTGTGGCGGAAGGAGAAGCAGCCCAATGAAAAAAATAGGAACGGGAGCAGCCGGTCTTCTCCTGCGGCTGCTGATTTCTGTGGCCATCGCTGCCGGCGTGCTTTGTTTGGCATGCCTTCTGGTGGATGAGGCCATTCCGGATGTGTTGGAAGCCTTTTTCCTGGGCCCGCTTGAGGACGAATACTCGATCAGTGAGATCTTCCGCGAGATGGTACCGCTTATTTTTACCGGCGCCGCTGTCTCTCTCATGGTCCGTTGCGGGCAGTTCAACATGTTTGTTGAGGGTGCCTTCTTTGGCGGCGCGTTCCTCGCGGGCGTTCTGGCACCGATTCTTGGAGAAACCGGTTTTGTGACCCCTCTTGTCAGCATCCTTGCGGCGGCTCTCCTGATGGCATTGATCGGCTATATCCCGGCAAAAATGAAAACCGGTCTGGGAGTCAATGAGTTTGTTTCCAGCCTGATGCTGAACTACATTGTTTACTGGATCGTGATCTATCTCCTGCATGGCGTCGCCGGGGATCCGGAGTATGTGAATGCCACGCGTTATCTTGAGGATGGAATGAGATTGCCATTCCTGAACGATGATACAGAGCTTTCCTCCAACCTGATCATTGCTCTGGCAATCTCTGTTATTGCAGGCATATTCCTTTTCCGCTCACGTTGGGGCTATGCATTGCGGGAAACGGGCAATAACCCGAAATTCGCGTGCTACGCGGGAATCGATCCTTCCCGTTATGTGGTCCTGTCCCAGGTCATGGGAGCCGGTTTGGCCGGTATGGGTGGCGCTTCCTTCCTGCTGGGCAATTATTATCGCTTTACCTGGACGAGCCTGCCGAACTACGGCTTTGACGGTTTCGTGATTGCCATCATCGCGGACAACAATCCGCTGGCTGTTCCGTTTGCCGCGCTTTTCCTCGGGTATCTCCGTGTAGGCGCGCTGCAGGTAAGCCGGTTGGGTGGCATTCCCAATGAAGTGATCTATGTGATCCAGGCAATCATCATTATCCTGTTCGGGGCCAAAATGGTCCTGCGCCGGCACAGGAAAGGAGGCGCACGCCATGCTTGAGTGGATCTTCTCCGAGAACTTCCTCTGCGGTGTGATCTCCTACGCTGTTCCGATCATCTTCGCGGCATATGCCTCCCTGATCTCAAACAAAGCCGGGATCGCCGCGATCAATATCGAGGGCAGCATGTCTGTCGCGGCAATGACCGGCGCACTGGTTTCCCACTTTTCCGGCAGTTGGGGTGTGGGCCTGCTGGCCGCGGTAGCCGCCGGAATGCTGATGATGTACATCCTGGCCGTTTCCGCGTTGCATCTGAAGGCGGACAGCTTCCTTTGCGGTATTGCGCTGAATACCTTTGCAAACGGTGTTTGCCTCCTTGTTGTGAAGGGTGTTTTGGACGGACATACGGATACATCCACCGCTCCCAGTACCCGGATCCCGAATCTGACGGTCCCGGGCCTCAGCAGGATCCCGGTGATCGGAAAAGCATTGTTTGATCAGAATATGCTCTTTTATATCATGCTTGGCTGTCTGGCGTTCCTGATCATTCTGCTGAACCGGACGGAAATGGGAGTTCGGATCCGTGCGGTGGGACATAATCCCGCGGCATCGGCATCCGTTGGGATCTCCGTCAAGAAAACCAGAACGGTTGCCCTCCTGATCTGCGGAGCGATGGCAGGGCTTGGCGGTGCCTATCTCTCCATGGCCAACCTTGGCTATTTCTCCTGCGGTATGGTCAGCGGCCGCGGCTTTATTGGCATTGCGGCGGAATCGATGGGACTGAGCATGCCGGGAAAGACGACCTTGTTTGCACTTTTGTTTGGCGCGGTAGACTTTTTCGCTGTGGGATCCCAGACAGTGATCACCTTCCCGTATGAATTGCTGAACACCCTGCCGTATCTGATGACACTGGCGGCGCTGGTGATCTACGCAGTTCTCCGTAGACGGAAATCCGATGAAAGGCATTGAGCAAAGATGAATAAAGCACGTGAAATCGAAATGGAAACCATGCGTAATTCTGTTCCGGTCATCCTGAAGGAAGAAGAACAGGGATGGGACTACGCGGGCGAACTGGAAAAAGTCGAAAACGAGAATACCCGGATGAGATGGGAAAGCCATGTCCCCGGTTCCTATGCCACTGAGCATGTGATCATTGCTGCCATGCAGGATATGGAGAACATGGGCTATAATGTTACGGAAGCGGAGAAATTGATTGAAGCCGGTAACGAATTCCGGAAAAACGGGGATATTGCCTCTCTTTGCGGGCATACCGCGAGGGTCATGAACGTCCTCATGAACAGCCCCAGAAACCTTGCGCATCCGTACTGGAAATACAAATCCTATGAATCGTTCGAACAGTACGAGGCTGCTGTTGAATTTCCTGAGCTTTCCAAGCCTGCTCCGGATGAAACCATGATCCCCAAGACTTTGCTTGGATGGCAGGGCCAGATCGTGGCCGGCGCTGTCGGAACGGCCATTGAAGGCTATAAGACAGAAAATATCCGGAAAGCGTTTGGTGAGGTCCGTGACTATGTCCGGAAGCCGAACACCTACAATGACGATATCACGTATGAGCTGGCACTGCTCAAGGCTGTTGAAAAATGCGGGAAAAAGGTGACTTCCGCGGATATTGCGGAACAATGGGTCGCTTTGATCCCCATGGGGTGGTCAGCGGAAGACATCGCTCTTCAGAATCTGAAACTGGGCGTTTTCCCGCCCGAGAGCGGATATCGCAACAATCCCTACCGTGAATGGATCGGGGCGCAGATGCGCGGAGCGGTTTGCGGAATGCTTTATCCGGGAGACCCGCGGAACGCGGCGCGCCTGGCCTTTATGGACGGACAGATCTCTCATCACAACAATGGCGTCCTGGGCGAAGTATTCAATGCGGTGCTGACAAGCCTTGCCTATGTGATGAACGATATTCACGAAATTGTGGCGACCGCCATTTCTTTGATTCCCCGTGACAGCGAATACTTCAGTGTGGTGAATTTCGCCCTTGATCAGGCAATCAAGGCATCGACCTGGGAAGAAGCATGGAAGGTTTGCGAAGAAAAATTCGGGATCTACAACTGGATCCATGCTTATCCCAACGCGGCGGCTGAAGTGATCGCCCTGTGGTTCGGAAACAACGATTTTGACGAAACGATCCATATCTGCGCGATGGAAGGATACGATGTGGACTGTAACGCGGCGCAGATCGGGACCGTAGTTGCCGTAGCCTCCGGAAAACCGCTGGCCGCGCACTGGCTGGATCCGATCGGGGATGAGCTCATCACCTATATGCGCGGAAACGAAAAACTCAGTATCCGCGAACTCAGCAAAAGAACGGTGGAACTGGCCGGAGTCCTGAACTCCTGACAGTACGGAGAAAGCATATGAAGATACTTGTATACGGCTCTCTGAATATTGACAAGACTTATTCACTGGAAAGTCTGGTCCGGCCAGGGGAAACAGTATCCGCCCTGAAGATGGAACAGTTTTGCGGCGGAAAAGGGTTCAATCAGGCGCTTGCGCTTCGCAGAGCGGGCAACGAGGTATGTTTCGCGGGAGCCGTGGGTACGGACGGACAAATGATCCTGGATGAACTGGACCGGAACGGGATCGACCGCGGTCTGATCCGTGAGATGCCCTGTGCCACCGGACACGCGATCATTCAGGTCGACGGGAGAGGCCAGAACAGCATCATTATTCTGGCAGGCGCGAACGGGACCAATGATTCCGCCCGGGTGGATGAAGTGCTGGCTCACTTTGGACGGGGGGATCTTGTGGTCCTTCAGAACGAGATCCCCTGCGTTGATGAGATCATCCGCAAAGCGCATGCCAAGGGCATGACCGTGGCGTACAATCCCTCTCCGTTCAATGAAAAATGCCTTCAGTG
>JAZUFB010000050.1:0-15236 GCA_045640475.1 Clostridia bacterium | reverse complement strand
GGCGAGATCAACAGGACCGTGGCAGCAGGCCAGCGTGTGCTGGTGACCACCCTGACCAAACGTATGGCGGAAAGCCTGACGGAATACCTGAAGGGGTTGGAGATCCGGGTCCGCTATCTGCATAGCGATGTGGCCACGATGGAACGTATGCAACTGATCCGCGATCTGCGCATGGGTGAGTTTGATGTGCTTGTGGGCATCAACCTGCTGCGTGAAGGATTGGACCTGCCGGAGGTATCCCTGGTGGCGATCCTGGACGCGGACAAGGAAGGCTTCCTGCGGAGCGAAACTTCCCTGATCCAGACCATTGGCCGTGCGGCCCGAAACGTGGACGGCCGCGTGATCATGTATGCCGACCAGATGACCGACAGCCTGGAAAAGGCGATCAGGGAGACAAACAGACGGCGTAAACTGCAACAGGCGTATAACGAGGAACACGGCATCACGCCCGCTACGGTGCGGAATGCGATCCATTCCGTACTGGAAATTACCAAGAAGGTGGCGGACGACGATGGCATCAAGATGACGGAAGACGAAAGAGCCGCCCTGATGAACCAGCTGGAAAGCGAAATGCTGACGGCGGCCAAAGGGCTGGACTTCGAGAAGGCCGCGAAGCTGCGTGACCGTCTTTTGGCGCTCCGGGGTGAGGAACCGATCCGGAACGATACACAGAACAAGAGAAGAACACGCTACGCGCGGACACGGAAATGATCCTGAAAGGTAAAACGGTGATCCGCCGGAAAAGGGGAGGATCGGAAGAATGAAGGGTATTGAAAAAAGACATACCGCGGCATGGCTGATCCCACTGATCATGATCTTGCCGCTTATCGCAGGGATCGTGTTTGTCCTGACAAGGTGGGGCGGACAGATTGGAGACCTGTTCCGCGTGGCGCTGAAGATGGTGGTGATATCATGAAGAAAAGACTGCTGAACCGCCTGATTGCCGGGATACCGACCTATATCGCGATGCTTTTTCTGATCCTCTGTTGCGTGCTGGCTGAGTGTACCCTGCTGCTTAATGACCGCGCCCTACATGAACGGGTGGCTTGTGCTGCCGATTTGACAGAACGCCAGACAGGAGAGATTCATGAAAAGATCGATCAGCTGGCTGCAGAGTACTGCTTTGATCCGGCACCGCTGAAGGAAATGACCAACGCGGATGCCGTAAATACATACGCAAAATCGGTTGTTGGCTGGTGGATGGATACGCTGCACGGTCAGGACGCCGGACAGATGCCCGCTTGGGATCCCCGTGAAATGATGGAGACAGTACGCGCGGACGCAACGTTCAAAGCTACTGTGGAAAGCTATGACCAACGCGTGGTGGCCCGGGACAAGATCGCGGGTGTGATCGCAAAAACGGCAACGATACGCGTCGCCGGCATCCGGGGAGAGTTGCTGGAGCCCGTGATCGGAAAAGTGCGCGAAAAGATCGACTTTGGAGCCTATATCAACCTGCTGCCTTGGCTCACGGCCTTTGCCCTGCTGGCTGCACTGGCGATGCTGGCACTGACACGGCTGATTGCCTGTACACGCGCAGACGGGCGGAGGATCTGCGGCTATGCGTTTGGCGGGACTTCACTGGCGCTATTGGGCATGATCCTGCTGATGCAAGTAGCGAATATCCCCGCAACCGTTGCGGAGTGTTCGGAACTGCTTTCCATGCAGGCCGCGACGATTATCAAATGGATCACGGTCCATCTGCTCGTGATGGCGCTCATATGCGCGATCATCTTTATCCTAGCCTCCATGAAAGGGCGGAAGACTTTTGAAGAAGAAAAGCAAACGAACGGTCGTCCGGAATGTGTTTTTGACATCGAAGGTGACGTGTGAGACCCGCTTCGCGCTGGTGGCGGATCTGCATGACGGCCCTTTTGAGGATATCCTGCCGGAAATCCTGACTACGGACGCTGTATTGATCGATGGCGATCTGGTGGACCGGCATACGGACGGATATCAAAATGCTTTGGCCTTTCTGCACGAAGTGGCGGGTAAGGTTCCCACGTTTTATGCCATCGGCAATCATGAACGCAAGCTGCCTTCGCGGGACGCGTATATGAAGCAGGCAACCCGGACAGATGCTATTTTTTTGGATGACCGGAGCGAAATGTTCCGGGAGATCCGGATCGGCGGATTATCGAGCAGGCAAGCCGGACAGGCGGATACGGCCTTCCTGGAGCGGTTTGCCGCGGAGGAAGGTTATCGCCTTCTGCTGTGTCACCATCCGGAAGTGTGGGCGCGGTATGTCCAGAATACAGACATCGATCTGACCCTGTGCGGACATGCCCATGGCGGACAGATCCAGATCTTGGGACGGGGATTGTTTGCGCCCGGACAGGGACTTTTGCCGCAGTATACCCACGGCCTGTACGGAGACGGACGGATGCTGCTCTCCCGTGGACTGACCAACAACACAAGCGTCCCCAGGATCCATACACCGTGCGAGTTACACATTGTCACTGTCAAACCGGATGTGTTATAATAAACAATCATTGTTACTTGGAAAGGTGATCGGACATGAGAGGGAAAAACGGACTGTTTCCGCGGACGGTGGTCCTTCTGTTGGTACTCTGCCTGACAGCGGTATCCGCGATGGCGGAGATCACTGAACGGATCGAAACCAGCAGAGACAGGGTCTCCGCCCGTGAATGGGTGGATGAAAACGGAAAGCGGACAGCTGGCCCGGAAGGATGGGCCCGTGTTGAGTATCTCTATAAAAACGGCGTGTCCACACCGACCACGGAACGCTATTTTGACGCGAACGGAAAACCGTTTGTCATTTCTGACGGGTATGCCAAGGTTGTCAGAAGCTTTGGCAAGAACGGCGTGGTTACTGAAGAATCCTTCTATGGCGCGGACAATAAGCTTTGTATCAGCGCGAAAGGTTACGCAAACGCGAAGCTTGGCTATACTTCCGCCGGTGACCTTCGCTCGGAGTTTTATTATGGCGTAAGGGGCGACAAGGTCATCGTTCCGTCCCTTGGCTACGCGTGCGCCATGCGCGAATTCAGAGGACGTACTTTGGTGAGCGAAACCTTCATGGATACCAATAAAAAACCCATTGACGCCAATATTGGCTATGCAATCCGGGAAAACTCGCTGAACAAGAAGTACCATATCCTTGAATCCCGCTACCTGCATGCTGACGGGACGCCGGCGGCCGGTCCGGAAGGCTGGTACCGCGCTGAGTATCAGAACGACAAGAACGGTGTGCACCTGAGCGTCAGCTATTTTACGGAAAACGATACACCTTGGGTTGATGCGGAAGGCGTTTCGGAGTATGGCTTGACCTATGACAAAAACGGCAATGAACAGACACGCCAACTGCTGAAGAACGGTCAGCCGGTAACGGGCCTGCATGGGTGGAGCAAGTGCGAATTCGAATATGACGAGCAGGGCAGAACGATCTGCGTCCGCTATCTGAACGCGGATGGCCGGCCGATCAGTCTTGGATCCGGATATGCCTATACGCGGACGATATATACGAAAGACGGATCCGGCAGTGTACAGACCCGGTATGATACGGCGGATCAGCCTGTGGACCAGGGCGGCTATGTGTCGCTTGGGTGCGATTACTCCGAAGACGGAAAAGTCATCCGGACCTATTTCCTCGACGCGGGAGGAAAAACGACCGCCAATGCAAATGGAATCTTCTCGACGGAATACGGATATGACGAAAAAGGCAGGATCGTAACGACGGCTTTCTTCGACGAAACACACGCCCCCATGAATGGGGCGGACGGATGGGCCAGATGCGAGGATGAACTGGACGGAAATGGCTTTATCCTGGTCCGGACCTGCTACAACGCGGATGATACGGTCGTCAGGACTGAGCGGTACCAGTACAACGAGTTCATGGTCCAGACCGGCGTGGAGATCCTGGACGGAGGACTGTAAAGAACGCACGCGAAACATGCCGCTGATTCCCGTATACGTTGACAAATAACGCCGAAACGGTTATAATCACCCTGTCCTGAAAGGAATGCACCTGTGTAGTTTATACTACAGGGTGCTTCTTATATGTGAAAGGAGCCTGTATTGCAATGGCAGAAGAAAAAAGCACGATCTTGACCGAAAGCGGTCTTCAGAAACTGAAAGAACAGCTGGATTACCTTGTTTCCGTACGTCGTAACGAGATCTCCGAGCAGATCGCCATCGCGCGCGGTTTCGGTGACTTGAGTGAAAACGCCGAATATGACGAGGCCAAAAAGGAACAGGCCAAGGTCGAAGAAGAAATCACCCGCCTGCAGCAGACCATCCGCACCGCGACTGTGGTAGGCGATGACGAGATCACCACTGAAAAGGTCTCTATCGGTACTGTCGTCAAAGTGAAGGATATGGACGAAGGCGAAACCTACGAGTACGCGATCGTCGGCGCCAACGAGGCGGATCCCTATGAAGACAAGATCTCCAATGAAAGCCCTGTGGGCGCGGCCCTGCTGGGTGCCAGACGGAATCAGGTCATCACGATCGAAGTACCCATGGGTACCCTGAAGTACAAGATCATGTCCATCCGCAGAATGCAGTAATCAAATCAGAGTAAAGGAAGATGCGCTATGGCAGACAATAACCTCAACCCCCGTGACCTGAGCGAGCAGGAACTGATCCGCAGAGACAAACTGAAGGGCCTTCAGGAAGCCGGTAAGGACCCCTTCCAGATCACCAAATATCCCGTAACCCATCACAGCACTGACATCCGCGAGCAGTTTGACAAGCTGGAAGGCAAGGAAGTCTGCATCGCCGGACGTATGATGTCCAAGCGGATCATGGGTAAGGCTTCTTTCTGCCATATTCAGGATCTTCCCGGAACCATGCAGGTGTATGTCGCACGTGACGCGATCGGTGAGGAAGCGTATGCCGAGTTCAAGAAGGACGATATCGGCGATATCGTTGGTGTGACCGGTACAGTTTTCAAGACCCAGACGGGTGAGATCTCCGTCCATGCCACATCGCTGACCCTGCTGTCCAAGAGCCTGCAGCCCCTGCCCGAGAAATTCCACGGACTGACGAACGTGGATATGCGGTATCGTCAGCGCTATACGGACCTGATCATGAATCCGGAAAGCAAAGATACTTTCATCAAGCGCTCGAAGATCATCAGCACCATCCGCCGCTATCTGGACGGACTGGGCTTTATGGAAGTTGAAACGCCCATGCTGGTGGCCAACGCCGGCGGTGCCGCCGCGCGTCCCTTTGAAACCCATTTCAACGCTTTGGATGAAGATTTCAAACTGCGTATCTCTTTGGAACTGTATCTGAAGAGACTGATCGTAGGCGGTCTGGAGCGCGTGTACGAGATCGGTCGTGTGTTCCGCAATGAAGGTCTGGATACCCGCCACAATCCGGAATTCACCCTGATGGAACTGTATCAGGCGTATACCGATTATCATGGCATGATGGATCTGACCGAGAATATGTACCGCTTTGTGGCGCAGGAAGTGCTGGGTACCACCAAGATCGTTTATAACGGCGTGGAGATGGACCTGGGCAAGCCCTTTGCCCGCATCACCATGAAAGAAGCCGTGAAGCAGTATTCCGGTGTGGACTTCGATGAGATCCATACACTGGAAGAAGCCCGTGCCGCCGCGAAAGCACACAATGTGGAATTTGAGGAAAGACACGCGAAGGGTGATATCCTGAATCTGTTCTTCGAAGCCTTTGTTGAAGAACATCTGATCCAGCCCACCTTCGTCATGGATCACCCCGTTGAGATCTCTCCCCTGACCAAGAGAAAGCCCGAAGATCCCAACTATGTGGAACGCTTCGAATTCTTCATGAACGGTTGGGAAATGGCCAACGCCTATTCCGAGCTGAACGATCCTATCGACCAGCGCGCCCGTTTTGCCGCGCAGGAAGAACAGTTTGCCAAGGGCGACGAGGAAGCTAACCACACGGATGAAGACTTCCTGAACGCGCTCGAGATCGGTATGCCGCCTACGGGTGGCATCGGCTACGGTATCGACCGTATGTGCATGCTGCTGACCGACTCCGCCGCTATTCGTGATGTCTTACTTTTCCCGACGATGAAGAGCCTTGACGGCAAGAAGGCCACGGAAGGTGAAAAGGCTGAGACCGCTCCCGCTGCCCCTGAAGCTCCTGCTCCCGTAGCTGAAGAAAAAATCGATTTCTCCAACGTGGTCATCGAACCGACGTTTGAAGACTATGTCGACTTTGACACCTTCTCCAAGAGCGATTTCCGTGCCGTGAAGGTGCTGGCCTGCGAAGCCGTGAAGAAGTCCAAGAAACTGCTCCAGTTCACCCTGGACGACGGAACCGGCACGAACCGCACGATCCTGAGCGGGATCCATGCTTTCTACGAGCCCGAAGAACTGGTTGGCAAGACCCTGATTGCCATCACCAACCTGCCGCCGCGTCCCATGATGGGCATCGACTCCTGCGGCATGCTGCTCTCTGCTATCAATAAGCGCGGTGAGGAAGAAGAACTCCATCTGCTGATGGTAGACAACCACATTCCTGCCGGCGCGAAACTGTATTGATCCATATCAAGCCAATAAAGGAAAGCCGCCTGATTTCAGGCGGCCTTTTCATATGCATTTGACGGATCAGACTTTGGCAGGCGCGGGCTTCAGCTTCAGGCAATTGAATGCCATCAGCGCACTAAACAGGATCATGATACCGTAAAGGATCCAGTTGGAAATGTTGAGCTTATCCAGCCCCCATTCCATGATGCCGATCACCGCAAGGAACGCGACGCACAGCAGCGTACGTAACCATGCTTTACCTTTGGCCAAGGTGTGGAAAGCGCGCCATGCGGTTACGCAAAGCACGATCGCCGCGCTCAACACCTGATTTACGCGTACAAAACCGAAACGGGGACAACTGTCCTCACGCAGACTCTCCAGAACCACCTGGCAACAGGCATATAACACCAGCGCCAGCATGAAGGCACCTTTACCTTCTTTGCAGGTCTTGATTACGGCCAGCATCAGAAGCAGGGCAATGACGCCTTCCCAAACAAAGACCGCCAACTGACCGTAGCCCCAAGCATCGTTTATCACCAGGGGGAAGAAACCTTCGTCCACATAGTCACCTCTGCCTTCCGCAGAGAAGAACTCAGCAAAGCGGGCAAAGGCAATGAGCAACAGTCCCGGAACCGCGGCAGCATCCAAGACTTGCATGCGGGGAACCTTACTCAGCTTGCTGTACAGGGCCGATGCGGCGACGGCGCCAAACACGGCGCCATAGAGCAGATATCCGCCCTGCGTGAGAGAAAAGATCTCCCTCCACTTATCACTGTGGAAGAAAAAGCCAAACCGAGCCAGACAGAAACCCAGCCTTCCGCAGATCAGCGCCAGCGGAACGGCAATCAGGGCAAATGCCCAGGTCCTGATCTGCCCTTTGCGCTGCTGCCATGCCATCAGGCCGAGGGACAGAAGCGCGCCAGATGCAAGACATAGACTGTAGTCTGTGGAAGTCAGCACACGGGGAAGCAGGGCATCACCGTCATATTCGTTAATGAGCGCTGGCGATACTGCCAATAACAGGATGAGCGTCAGCGGCAGGATCAAAGTCAAATGTTTCATCACTTTCATAGAAGGCTCCTGTCATCAATTTGGTACCAGGGTCGAAAAGAAAATGATATCGCCAACGTTGCGGCTCTTGATATACTCGTGGGCATTCAGCTTTTCGTCCTTAAGCAGCACATAGGCGCTGTTTCCGCCATCCAGATTATAGGCGTTCACACACCCCAGCTCCTTGCAATATGCTGCGAATTCCAGAAGAGTCATGCCCTCTGAATCGGAATAATGGGAACCGTCCACAGTGATGATGAGATAGGACAGGGGAGCCAACTGGGCAATCGCCAACCGTTGATCCTTGGCTTCGGGGAGAACGTCCAGACCGTGAATATGGTCGATGCTCGTCAGGACCTCACCGTCCTTGACCAAATAGGGACCGAAGCAGAAGGTGTGTATCACATTACCGGGGTAAGCGGCGAAAGCTTCCCTGGAGGTGGGAGATAAAATGGTGAAGTCGCCGTGATCGTCGATGATCAGCGTGTCCCGCTGAGACACGGGGCGCATACGGATCTTTACCCCGTTGCGGTATACGATCCCAGCGTCGTGGTAATTGAAGAAATCGCCGTTGATGGCGAGGACCGCATTGTTCTTGCCTGCCAGCACGGGCACGGGAGCCGCCTTCTGGGAGAAATCTGTGGTGCCGGCACAGGCCGTGCGCAACTGGGAACCATCCCGAATGTTGACATACACCAGCAGGATCTTGCAACCGTATTTTTCCACGCGTTCCACGCGGATATCCAGTGAATCGTCATGATAGCCGGTCATATCCGGATAGAAGCAGTTGGGGTCCGGCTTATAAGGGGCTGCGGGCTTCTCCCAACCCAAAGGCGCGAAAACAGGAGCCTGTTCCGCTTCGGTAAAGGTCATGCCAGCCAAACAAACCAAAGCCAGTATCAGGGACAGAATAACGCGAATATATTTCACCGGAATCTCACCTCAACACTATGATTGAAAAAAACACTATAAAGGCACTATAGACGAAAAATCCCTTTATTGCAATAGAAAAGACAGGGAATATGCATCAATCCTTTTCTTCGGAGGAAAACTGGCGCAGGTATTCCCGGACGGAGCGGCTCATCTCACGGGCGAAATCGGAATTGTACTTCCGGTCACAGAAAGCCTGCATCCAGGCTTCATACGGTTTGATACCCGCTTTGTCCGCAAAAAGGGAACGGAGATAATCGCTGTCCATTTCGGGGTAGACATTTTCGGAAACAACCCGGTCGAGCGGCGCACGGGACGGGCTGACGCGGGACTGCTGCTGCTCAGTGGGATAGCCGAAGACAAGCATGGCAGCGGGAAAAACATACTCGGGCAGGTGCAACAGTTCCCGGTGGATCTCACAGTTTTCCATGATGTCTCCGATATAGCAGCTGCCGATGCCGAGACTTTCAGCCGCGAGAACGGCCGTCTGGGCGGCAATATTGGCATCGGACGCGGCCAGCAACAGATCGCCGGCACCCGGGGTACGTGGAGCACATCCGGCATCCCTGAAGGCACGGTACCACTTGGAACAGTCGGCGCAGAAAATGAGAACCATTTTTGCTTCCGCAATGAATGGCTGATGGTCGCAGGTTTCAGCCAGACAGGCTTTGAGCGCGGGATCAGTGATGTCCAGCACCGTGTAAAGCTGTTGGTTTCCGGCAGTGGGCGAGGAAGCCGCGGCACGCAGGACGGTCTGCTTATCCTCCGGGGAGATCTCACGGTCTGTAAAGGCGCGGACAGATTTGCGGGAGAAGATGGTATTCAGCGTTTCATTCATGAAAAAAACCATCCTTTCTGTATGATAGGCTCCGGCTGAAAAAGCGCGGAACAAAAGGTTTACATTGACAGGGGACGCATAGACCCATATAATCATTATAACCTATTTTGCCGGGAAGGATAAGATAAAAGATGCAGGCTGAACTGAAAGACAGTTTATATGATGAATATTACCGCAAGGTGTTTGGCTTTTTGAAGGGGAAAACCAATAACTATACCTTGGCCGAGGACCTTGCGAGCGATGTCTTTATGAAGATCTATGCCAAGGCGGATACCTTTGATGAGACCAAAGCCTCGGTTTCCACCTGGATCTTTACGATCACCCGCAACACATTGTATGATTACTTCCGCTCCAGAAAGGTGTTTGAGGAGATCCCGGAAACTCTGGCGGACGGTTCCGATATCGAAGAGGACATCATCAACCAGGAGACGCTGGACGAACTGGCGGATGCGCTCGAACAACTGGATGAGCGGGAGCGGGACATCATTATCCTGCGGTATTACAAGGGCATGAAACTGAAGGAGATCGCCAACGTGATCGGCATATCCTATGCATATGTGAAATTGCTGCACAACAAAGCGCTTGTGCAGATGAAAGAGTATTTATAATATCTGGGCTCTTGAACATGAAAATTGCTATGGTAAAAATACCATAGCAGTTTTTTTATGCCTCAAACTGACTGTTGTACAGATCCGCGTAGAAACCGCCGTGGGAAAGGAGTTCCGTATGGGTGCCGGTTTCAAGGATCTGACCGTTGTTCATGACGATGATCTTGTCCGCATTGCGGATGGTGGAAAGACGATGGGCAACAATGAAACTGGTGCGGCCTTCCATGAGCGTGGCAAAGGCTTTCTGGATCCGGATCTCGGTGCGGGTATCGATGGAGGAAGTGGCCTCATCCAGGATCAGCACCGGAGGCGGGGCAAGCATCAGACGCGTGATGCACAGCAGCTGTTTCTGCCCCTGAGACAGGGTGCCGCCGGATTCACCGATGACGGTATCATAGCCGTCCGGAAGTCTGCGGATGAAACTGTGGGCATGCGCGGCTTTTGCGGCAGCGATGATCTCTTCATCCGTGGCGTCCGGTTTGCCGATGACGATATTATCCCGGATCGTGCCGGCAAAAAGCCAGGTATCCTGCAGGACCATACCGATATTACGGCGCAGGAGGGCACGGGTCATGGAACGGGTATCGGTGCCGTCCATCAGGATCGCGCCTTCCCGTACATCGTAGAAGCGCATGATGAGGTTGATGACCGTTGTTTTGCCGCAACCGGTCGGACCGACGATGGCGATCCGCTGGCCGGGTTGCACATCCATGGAGAAGTTCCGGATCAGCGGACGGTCTTCCGTATAGGAGAAGGCAACGTCCTTCATTTCCACATGGCCTTTAAAGACGGTGTCTTCTTTGGGCGCATCCGCGGGGTCCGGAGTTTCGCCGGGCGTATCGATGAAATCGAAGATACGCTCCGCACAGGCCAACGCGTTTTGCAGTTCGGTCAGGACGCCGGAGATCTCGTTGAAAGGCTTGGTGTACTGATTGGCGTAGCTGAGAAAGCTCGTGAGCGCACCAACGGTGAGACCGCCGGAAAGCGCGGTGAAGGCGCCGGAAAGAGCGACCGCCGCGTATACGATGGAGTTGACAAAACGGGTGGAAGGATTGGTGATGGAGGAGAAGAACGTGGCTCGCAGGGAACAGTCACGCAGACGTTCGTTGATGCCGTCAAACTGTTCCAGAATCGGTTGCTGGCGGTTAAAGGCCTGCACCAGCTTCTGGGAGGAAACGGCTTCATCGATCAGCGCGGTCTCTTCGGCGCGGATCTCAGACTGCTTTTTGAACATCGCATGGGTCCGGGTGGCGATGAAACGGGCGACCAGCAGGGAAAGCGGCGTGACGACCACCACGACCAGCGCGATCAGCGGATGGATGGTCAGCATGAATACCAGTGTGCCGACAATGGTCAGGATACCGGTGAAAAACTGACTGAAGCCGAGCAACAGACCGTCGGCGAAGGTATCGACATCGGCGATCATTTTGCTGACGGTCGCACCGGTAGGCTGTGTATCCAGAAAACTCAGCGGCAGGGCGTGGAGATGGGTGAAGGCTTCATTCCGGATATCGCGGACCGCGTTGAAGGTGATGCGGTTATTGACGGTAGTCATGCACCACTGCAGGATCGCGGTAACCAATACACAAAGGACGATCACAGTCAGGATCCTGGCGAGAGAAGCAAAATCCACCTGACCTGCGGTCACGATGCAGTCGATGGCGCGACCGGCAAGGATCGGCACATACAGCGTCAGAACAACAGAAACAAGGGCCAGCAGGAGAGAAAACACAAAGAGCGGAAGGTCCGGCTTCAGACAACGGAGGATACGCCGCCAGGTTTTGCCAGTGCCGGTCATTTTTTTGCGGTCAGTCATGTTTTTCCGCCTCCTCTCCGCCAAACTGGGAATCGTAGATCTCTTTGTAGACGGGACAGACGGACAACAGTTCGTCGTGCGTGCCGACACCGACCAGTTCACCGTCATCCAGCACAAGGATCTGATCTGCAAAACGCACAGAGGAGGTCCGCTGGGAAACGATGACGGTAGTCATATCCTTACGTGCCTGACGAAGAGCCTGACGGAGTGCGGCATCCGTAGCGAAATCCAGCGCGGAGGCGCTGTCGTCCAGGATCAGGATCTCCGGACGGCGGACCAGGGCACGGGCGATGGTCAGACGCTGGCGCTGACCGCCGGAGAAGTTCTTACCGTCCTGCTCCACCGGCTCATCCAGTCCGAGAGGCTTATCGGCAAGGATACCGGCTGCCTGCGCGGTTTCAAGCGCTTCGGTCAGATCGGCCTCGGTGGCGTCCGGGTTGCCCCAAAGCAGGTTGCCGCGGACTGTGCCCTTGAAGAGGACGGCTTTCTGCGGTACCATGCCGACACGCGCACGCAGATTTTCCATTTTATAGTCGTTGACATTGACCCCGTCCACGAGGATCTCACCCTCCGTGGCGTCGTAAAAACGGGGGATCAGATTGACCAGAGAGGATTTGCCGCTGCCGGTGCCACCAATAATGCCCACGGTCTGTCCCGGCTTGATCTCAAAGGAAATATGCTCCAGCGCGGCATCACCGCTATCCTGATAGTTCAGGCTGACATCGCGGAAGGAAATGGCTCCGTGACCGGAAGCGGGCTCCAATGTGCCATCCTGCTGGGAACAGGGCATGGACAGGATCGCGGAAACACGGGAACCGCAGGCCGCGGCTTTGGTGAGGGAAATGATCAGATTGGCCATCTTGACCAGTTCTACCAGGATCTGGCCCATATAGTTGTACAGGGCAATGACCTGACCCTGGGTGAGGATGCCCGCGTCCACACGCAGGGCTCCGCCGCGGATGAGCAGGATCAGCGCCAGATTGATGACCACATAGGTGAGCGGATTCAGCAGGGCGGAAAGGCGGCCAACGGAAACCTGCGCGCCCGTCAGCTCCGCGTTACGGGCCTGAAAACGGTCATTCTGCGCGCCCTCCAGACAGAAAGCACGGATGACGCGGACACCGGTCAGGTTTTCCCGCGTGACGGAAGTAATACCGTCCAGATGACCCTGAACACGCTTGTACATGGGCATGGAAAGCAACATGATGCCAAAGACGATCACCAGCAGGACCACAATGACGATGACGAAGATCATCGCGATATGGGAATCGATGGTGAAGGCCATGATCATGGAACCGAAAACGATAAACGGGGAACGGAGCAACAGACGCAGGCCCAGGTTAACCCCGGACTGGATCTGATTGATGTCACCCGTCATCCGGGTGATGAGCGTGGAGGTGCCCACCCGGTCCAGATCTTTGTGGGACAACTTCTGAATATGTTCCAGCAGGGCATGGCGGAGACCTGTGGAGCAGCCGATGGCGGCACGGGCGGCAAAGTATTGCGCCGTGATGGAACAGCACAGGCCGATGAGCGCGAGGGCGACCAGCAAAAGGCACATACGGGTCACATGCCCGGAATCGCCCGCGACAATGCCCCGGTCGACCACGGAGGCTACGACCAGCGGGACAAACAACTCAAACAATGCCTCGAGCAACTTGAACAGTGGCCCGAGGATACATTCCTTTAAATACTTCTTGAGGTACACCGAAAGCATTTTCAAACGATCACCTTCATCCGGTCTTTGTGCCAAAGGGACACAAAGAAAAGCATAACATCTGACCGCTTATTTTTCAATGCTTTTTGGACCCGGAAAGCGGAAAGAAAAAAAGGTATTGCGTTTTGCCTGTCACACGATGATAATATGATTGTAAGGACGGAGGGAACAATATGCCATACATGAAATACTGGACCGAACGGGATTCTTTTCTGAGAAGACAGTCGCGACTGATCGACAATGACTGGATCCGCGAAAGATATCATAACGCTTCTTTTTCGGTGTTCCGCCTGAAGGATGGACGCTATGCGCTGAGTAACTATAAAACGGACGTAAGGACCGGTGTGGATATGATCTGCCTCGCGGATGAGGACATGGTCCGTGATCTGATCCGGGATCCGGACGATTGGAACCTGTTCTATTTGCGCGCCGAGAACGACGGGAAAGTGATCAGGTTGAATAACGAGGGCATCAGGTTCCTGTCCGGTCTCGAGTCTGTCCGGCAGACGGCGGATGGGGAAGATCCTTTTGAAAACGAAATGGCGGAGGCAACAGCCCAATATGAGACGGTCCTCCAGCAGGAGAAGATCGTGGGCACGCCGGAATGGCGGAGAAGCGTTGAACGTGAAGTTCATGAAATGGTGGAGGAAGACAAAAAACGGACCGCAGACTATGGATTCGTGCGGAAACTGTTTCTGGAACCTTCTGTGCGACGCAGACTGAAAAACGAAAACGAATATATCGCCCGGGAACAGAATCGCCGGATCTACGAGGCGATGGCCGCCGAAAGGTCAGTTTCGGAGGGCTCCATTACCCCACTCACGATCAAGGCCGGCGTTTTCGCTGCAGCCGGGATCGCACTGACATATCTGATGATTGCCCTGCAGATCTTTGATCTGGCCTTTGTCCCCTCTTTGCTTGGCGGGATCGTTTCTTTGATCCTGTTGAAAAAGGACGATAACGCGGATGTCAAAAACATGAACGCACGGCTTATCGTTTGGATCCTGACCTTCATCTGCCTGATCGTTTGCGCGGTGAACCTGTTTGAAATCGTTCAATAAACTGGTAAAAAGAGGGCATAATAAATGAAAAATCCGATCCTTTGGATGGACTACCCGGATCCGGATGTGATCCGCGTCGGAAATACGTGGTACATGATCAATACGACCATGCATCTGATGCCGGGCGGGGAGATCCTTCGCTCCGGTGACCTGACACACTGGGAACATGTGACCTGGCTTTATGAGGTCCTGGAGGATTCGCCGGGAGCCAGACTGGAGGATGGAAAAGGGATCTATTCCGCCGGAATGTGGGCTGCGACGCTGCGGTACCATTCCGGCCGGTTTTATGTGATCTTTGTGTCCAACGATACCCGGGAGCAGGGCGTTTCTTTCCTGTTTACCGCGGAAAATATCGAAGGTCCATGGGAAAAACAGAAGATCAGCGGGTTCTATCACGATTGCTCGCTGCTTTTTGATGAGGATCGGGCGTATATCGTTTCCGGAAACGGAAATCTGCGACTGACGGAAATGCTGCCGGATCTTTCCGGACCCAAGCCGGGCGGAATCGACAAGATTATAGTAACGGATACGGATTATGTGGGCCTGAAGTGCGAAGGCGCGCATTTTTATAAGATCAACGGAAAATACTACATCTTTGGCATCCATTGGCTGAAATACGGCAGCAAACGGCGAACAGAGGTCTGCTATATCGCCGACCGTGTGGATGGACCGTATGCCGGGAATAACGTGCTCGACGATGATATGGGCTACCACAACGCGGGCGTGGCGCAGGG
>JAZUFB010000049.1:0-3790 GCA_045640475.1 Clostridia bacterium | reverse complement strand
GCGTGGACCAGATGGCGCAGACAGAGTATGTCAAGAGCGTTCGGAGCGATCTGGCCGGTATCTGGACCCAGGGTCTGGACGGACAGACCCAGGTCAACGTGTACGAAGGGCAGACCTATACCTACCGTTTGCGGGTCGCGTCCTGCAAGGATACCATCACCGGCAGCATGGTGATGTACGATTCTCTTGAAAACTATATCATTCCGAGCGGTCTGGATGAAACGAAAGACCGGACCAAGCTGGCGGATTACAATGATGTCCAGAGCAAGAAAGACTGGGACGGTGACTGGAAGCGGGACACTGTCCTGGTAGGGGCGGAAGGATCCAAACAGGATCTGGAGATCGGCGGACAGTGGCGCGGTACCCTGCTTTCCATTGATGTCAGCGATATGATCGACCAGGGCTGCGCGCCGGTCATCTATTACGCGACGGAACCGTGGCTCCAGTTCGGCGATACCACCGGCAGCGTGGTGGACGAAACTATCTTCTTCAATTATGAAGGCCGTTATGACCTGACGGACAAAACATGGACCAAAGTCGCCGCGGCGGATATCAAGGATGGGATCTGGACAGTTCCGGACGGCGTCGATGTGCGGGCGATCGCGCTGGATCTGCGGAAAAAGGCGGATGGAACGCCCTTCGAACTGCACAGCCAGGAAGCAACCTACGCGCTGCTGCACATGATCGCGCCGGATGATCACGGCGATGAGACCCAGTGGCATGCCAAGGGCGCCTACGCGCACAAGAACGCGGACGGTTCCGCCTCCACCAACGATGATATCGACTGGGAAAAGGCGCTCGATCCGGCCAACAATATGCACGCGTACAATAACACGCGACTGATCGCGTCCCAGGCGGACGAGCGGAATCCTTCCGCTTCCTCCTATATCACCATGATCCGGAATGACTATACCCGTGTCGGGATCATGCCCCGGATCATTCAGGTCAGCAAGATCTGGCAGGACAATGACAACCATGACAATATGCGCCCGGATTCCCTCACGGTCACGATGAAGCGGAAGCTGAAATCGGAAAAGACCTGGCAGACGGTCCTGGATGAAACGACAGGCAAGCCGATTACTGTGACACTGAACGAAGAAAACGGATGGAAGGAACTGTTCTATCAACAGGACGCGGTCGACGAGTTGGGCCGTGAATGGCAATATACCTTTGAGGAAGAGCCGGTCCCGGGCTATACCGGCAGCCTCGTCTGGCTGGATGATACGCATGTTCAGCTGATCAACAGGCATAAGGACGAAACGACTGAGAACACGGGTACGAAACTCTGGCAGATGAGCGACGGCAGTCCGCTGACCGCGGAGGCGCAGGAGCTTGTGCCGAAATCCGTTACGATCAAACTCTACCGCGCCGGGAAAAACGGCGGGAAGGAGTATTGCAAATCCCTGACAGTAAAGCCCGACGCGGAAGGAAACTGGAACTACGCGTTCACCAACCTGGACAAATATGAACGCGGTGGTTTCGAGTACGTCTATTCGCTGTATGAAGACCGTTCGGACGCTTTCTTCCCGTCCACAGAGGATCCGTCCGCGCTCCCGGACGGCTATACGCTGCCCGCGGGCGTTGATCCGAAGGCTACGGACCGACTGATCAACTTCCACTTTGCCGAGGGCGACCTGCGGGTCGAAAAAGAGATCCGGGGTGCTTCGGACGCGTCGAAGGATCAGAAGTTTACCTATACACTGACACTCGTAGGCGGAGACGGTCTGCCCGTAGCCGGCGAATTCGACTACACGGTCTATGATGTCGTGAAAGATTCCGCGACCGGTGAGGAGACACTGACCGAAGCCGGTTCCGGAAAGATCGCGCATGAAGGAACGTTCGGCCTGAAGGCGAATCAGCGGGCCGTCATCAAAAAGCTCCCGATTGGTGTGAAATACACCGTGGTAGAGGCGCTCCCCGACGGTTGGACAGCGGACTCGCCGCAGACAGTTTCTGGTAAGATAACCGCTGCCGGTTCGCCTCTGCATACTTTCATCAACCGTTACAGCGCGACCGGTACGGTCTCACTGCAGCTGACCAAGGAATTGACCGGCCATAACATTCCGGCGGGTAAATTCAGCTTTGATCTGATTGATAACAATCCGGAAAGCCCGACATACGGGAAAGTGATCCGGACCGCGCAAAGCCCGGCGGTGAATGGCAAACGCGACGAGAACGATAATTCTCTCACCGTTTCCGGTACGGTTTCCTTCTCCGCGCTCAAATATACGCAGGCGGATCATGGCAAGACCTATGAATATATCATCCGCGAACAGATCCCGGATGACGCGGAGGAACAGCCGGACGGCAGCTGGCTCCGGGCGGGATATACCTACACGCCGGAGGAAATCAAGGCGCGCGTTACGCTGACGGACAATGCCGACGGAACCGTGTCCTCTGAAATTCAGTATTATGATCAGACGTCCGGCATGTGGAAAGACGCGGCGGAACTCGCGCCGGTACTGAAAAACGAATATCACGCGAAAGGCGAATACACTTTCGTGGCCCGGAAGGAGCTCCTCAAACGGGATCTGAAGGAAGGCGAATTCACCTTCGAACTGGTCGAAACGACCGTGGACGAATACGGAAACGAAACGTATGGTAAGGTGATCCGGCAGAAAGCCAACGACGCGGACGGCGTGGTCACATTTGATCCGATCGAATTTACCGAGCTGGATGTAGACAAGGATCACTACTATCTGCTCCGCGAAGTGAAGGGTTATGATCCCACGGTGATCTACACGGATGACACCTATCTTTACAAGCTGCATATTACCGACCTGAACAACGGAAAACTGAAGTTCACGGAAACGAACGGCAGAGATTCGGCGGAATCTGATTTGTGTGTGTACATATTCCCGCTGCAATTCAACAATCATATAACGCCAACAATAGATGACCGCTTTACTACCCAGGCCTACTGGGTCGGGGCATACTTTGGAAACTTTCTCGAATACCCGCTTACCGAAGAACATTTCACGCAAGGATGGCCGCATTGGAAGATCCCCTTCAGTGTATTGCAGGAAAAATTCGGCGCTTATTTGTGTCCGGTCTGCGGCGGAAAGGATGACAATTGTACAAACTGTAACGGGCAAAAATGGTGTATTGATGATCTTTTTTACCTGCAACAGCATCGTGAAAATGTGAATGTTCATAAAGACTTTATTTTTAAACAAAATGCAAATGATTATACAAAAGCATTGCTTTGGTATGATTTCGGAGATGTTGCGGATTTCATAATCCCCGATGGGAATGGAGGAACTACTACCTACACTTTACCCCTGTATATGACGGTTGAGTATGGCATTCCCAGACCTGAAGCAATAACAGATTACAGTCAATTATACGGTCAGTTTTCTGTTCTTCTCGATAGATCTCAAAAACGAAAATATACTAATGCATATATTTTTGAGGAAAGCATTTATGAAAAATATTTTGCAGGAATGATAGGCAGTCCATACCCTGTCAATTTAACGTTTGTTGAGCCGGGGACCGAATTGATTCCTGGTGTGCAGTTCAAGAATCCCGAACCCGACCTTTGGTATAATGCGGAATACAGAGACTATTGTACCGAGGCTATGGCGTATATGTTCCTGGCGGAGGATGTGAGCCAGAAACTGGATGAACCGGTCCTGACCAACGACCTGAAAGACGGAACCCTGACGGTGACCAAAGCGATAAGCGCGGAAAGCACCGGCGGTGATCCGGATCAGCTGTTCGATTTCCGTATCAAACTGACCGGAGATTATGTGGACGGCGATAAGGTCAGGGTATATCCGCTCGGAACCAC
>JAZUFB010000048.1:0-16195 GCA_045640475.1 Clostridia bacterium | reverse complement strand
TGAAAACCGTTGGAAAAGGCGGCGGAAAACCGGATTTCGCGTCTGGAGCAGGCGATGCTGAAACATTGAAAAAAGCCTCAGAACGACTGCGTATCACCCTTGATTGAAGCTATTGAAGGAGCTTTGATATGAAAACATTGATAGAACTATATGACGACCGTCCGGTGGAAAATGTGCTGGGTACGGAAGTCTTTCATCCGGAAACGACTGTGTTCCTTTGTGAAGCGGAGATTGCCCAAAACAAACGTGAAAAACAGAAAATCGCTTCCTACCTGAAAGGTATGGGACTCCAGACAGAAGTGGTTTTCAAAGAATGCAGCCGTTTTGACACTGAAAAGATCGAAAGGATGCTGAAAAAGACTACAGAGGAATATCCGGATTGTGTGATGGATATTACTGGCGGTACTGAAGCAGCTTTGTTTGCCTGCGGAAAATTTTGCGCAACATCTGACATTCCTGCCTTTACCTATAGCCGTCGCAGAAATATGTTCTTTAATATTCATAAGGCGGATTTTGCTGAGGAAAAGACTTGCAATGTGCAACATACCATCGCACAATGCTTTAAGATGGCTGGCGGCTCCCTGCGAACAGGCCGGGTGGATAACGCGGTACTGGATCAGTATATGGATCTGTATGAACCCTTTTTTGAACTGTATTTAAAATATCGGACCGGATGGAACAAAATCGTCAGCTGGATGGTTCGCGCATCACAGGGAAAAAAGAAGGAAAGCCCGAAACTGAAGGTCTCCTGCACAAAAGTCCTGAAGGGAGAACGCGGGAATCGGCTTCAGGCGCCGGAACAGGCTCTGGGCGATATGGAAAAACTGGGTATGATCCACAATCTTAAAGTGACACGGGAACAGGTCGAATTTGTATTCCGTGACCAGCAGATCCGAACTTGGCTGAGAGACGTGGGTAGCGTGCTGGAACTGTATGTGTACAAAGCATGCAAAGATGCCTATATCTTCAACGATGTAATGACGAGTGCAATCGTGGACTGGGAAGGGGATAACAAGAAAGACAACGTGTCCAACGAAATCGATGTCATGGCCATGCAGGGAATCTTCCCAACCTTTATCAGTTGCAAGACCTGCAATATTGAAACAGAAGCCCTGAACGAACTTGCAATTCTACGGGATCGTTTTGGCGGTGAAGCGGCACGGGCTGTGATCGTGACGACGCAAAGATGCCAAAATGTTACACGGCATCGTGCGGCAGAACTCAATATCAGCGTAGTTGATCTGGATGATCTGAAAAAGATCAGAAATCTGGGCGAAAGCATCAAAAAGGCACGTGGTGATTGACCACGTGCCTTTTTGATGCTTTGTACGAAAAGGTTAACCCTTCTTACCCCTGTGGATAATGGAAGTGGAGAAAACGCTGGTGATCCCACCGGCAATCAGGGTGATGTAGTATGTGAAGAAGCGCCACAGAAGTAAAGCCGGGAAAATGACACCTGCGGAAGGACACATCGGGGAGAAAAAGAGAGAAAAGAACCCCTCCTGCGCACCGGATGCACCGGGCAGAGGCGTGTAGCCAGCGCTGGTGAAAAGAAGCGAAGACATGGTAAGTACCTCGTCGAAATGAAGACCGGTGTGAAGCGCGGAGAAAACACAATAAGGAATGACAAGGTAAACAAACATCTCTGCGAAAATAATCACCATCTGAAGAAGCAATTGGGAAGGATGATGCGTGAGATGTTGGATGCTGGAATGATAAGTCTCCATGACATCTTCCCATTTAACGCGTGAACTTTCCGGATCTTTTACGATGTGGAGCTTTGTGCCGATCTTGATGCAGACTTTGATCAATGCATGGACGATACGCTTGTTGACCGCCATCAGCAGAAGAAGAGCGACTACGAAGGTGTTGTAGAAGAAACCGGTAAGGAAGATCCAACGGTTTCCTCCCAAGGTGACGGTAACAAAATCCTTATGAGTGCACCAAAGGACAACATCGAATAAAAAGAGCATAAACTGGAAACAGAACTGTTTTACGACCAGAGCAGAGGTGGAAAGCCCAATGGGAACATTACGCTTGCTGAGGTAGTAGACTTGCATCGGCTGGCCACCACTGGAACCGGGAGTAATGCCACAATAGTAGGAACCTTCGATAGAAACAAATAGCGCATAAGGAATACTGATATGGCAACCTTGATAATGTAAATAGGCCCAAACACAGAGTCCGTCAAAAAAGACATATAAAAAATAACACAGGATACACACTGCGATCCATTCGGGCGCGCTTCTGCGAAAAGCATCCAGGGTGTCGCTCAGATTGACGCCGTTGAAACCAATCAGAAGGACGATTCCCAGTGTGCCGAAGATCAATATGAAATTAAGGATTTTTTTCGTCCGAGGCTTCATAATCCCTCCGGGTTAAATGAAATACGAAAAATAGTATAGCACAATATGACCAATTTAGACAACTACATCCGCGAAAGAGGCGGAGATGAGCGCGGCTATCTCTGTGGGTGCCGCCTCAACCTGATAACCGATTTTTCCGGCGCTGAACATAAAGGCAGGCAGTTCGGCGGCTGAAATATGGATGACGGTTCGAAACTGTTTTTTCATGCCGATCGGTGAACATCCACCGTGAACATATCCGGTCAGTGGAAGAAGTTCTTTTTGCGGAAGCATGGAGACGCTCTTCTCACCGACAGCGGCTGCGGCTTTTTTCAGGTCCAGTTCACAGGCTACAGGAATCATGAAAACGTAATACTGCTTTGGTTTGCCTTGGGTGACCAGCGTTTTGAAAGTGACACTGGGATCTTGCCCCAGAACAGATGCTACCTCTGTTCCGCTTACGGCGCCGGTGCCAACGTAAGTATGCGGTTGAAAGGAAATATGAGCTTGTTCAAGAAGACGCATAACGTTTGTTTTTTCTGGTTTATCTTTACTCATAATGTTGTCCTCTCTTTTTATTTCCCGCTGAGCTTCTTCAGCAGAGCACTGCGATGAACAGTAATGGCTTTTGCGGGACACATTTCCTGACAGCAGAAACAACGGATGCACCGTTTGTAGTTGTAGACTGCTTTTTTACCGTTTCCAGAAGTGACGGCTTTTTCGGGAACAGGACAGGCTTCCATACAGATGCCGCAACCGACACAGGCGGATTTGTTGACCTTGGGACGCGGTTGAAGAGCAGGAAGAAGTGGCATTAATTTCATAAAAAGGCTACGCTTGAGTTCGTTTCGATCTACGTTGAAATCTGGCTTACCATAGCGGGAAGCGGCTTCCGCAGGAGTAATATCACCATCCGGTGTGCGGACGATGATCTCTTCCGCACGCATGGTGCCAATGCCGGCTTCCTGTCCGCAAACACAGGTGGGAACCGTTGCGGGATCCAAAGAAACCAAATGGCAGAAGACTGTGTCAAGCGCTACGGGATCATCCGAAAAAAGAAGGACATTCATATCGACAGGGGTGCCGGACGTAGGTCCGTTTCCTTCCATTGCGGTGATTCCATCCATGATATGAAGACGCGGACGGATGTAACGATGAAGATCTGTCAGCATCTCTGCAAAAACAGTACTGTCCGGATAAGCTGCATGCCCAGCAGCTTTGTTGACACCGCAAACACAACCGTAGATGTTCTTGACCGCGCCGGTGATCCGCTCAAGCGCATGTGTTTTCATTTTACAGATATTGATCATAGCATCGGCATCAAGAACCCCTTTACCAAGGCAGAAACTGTGTGCTCTTCTTCCGTCTGAATAGGTGACAAATTCACCGTTGTCAAAATCAGCCTGAGAAATATTCAAACGGGAAGCCTCTGCTGCAATACCTGCGATGGAGGCAGCCTTGAGAGAATTTGTTACAGGGCTGCCGGGACTGTCGCCAAAGGAAATATTGGCGAATCCTTCTTTACGCAATAGACCGGCAACGGCGGCGAAGACAGCGGGATGCGTGGTGATTGCCTTTTGCGGCAGGGAACCTGCTAGCAGATTGGGTTTTAAGAGAACCTTTTCTTCAGGGGATACGAAACGACTGATGCCACCCAAAAGAGAAATACCGGATTCAACAGCCTGATCTACATGCTCCTGAATATAATCAGAAATCGGAACCAAAGCAACGATACTGGAACTCATATTGACCGCGCTCCCGAAAGATGTGCATTATTTGGCAGGACAGAAGATACCTGTGCATTACTGCCACCATATTACATTGTATCATATACAATACAAACGTTAGTGTAAAGTATTTACGGGAGAATAAAGGGGCAAAATGACGAGAAAGCAAGAAACGACAACAATAAAGAGAGAAAAAGCAAACCAGAGACACGTACAGGCAGAGGAGTCAGTAACTAATGCCGGAGTACCGGAGTCCGCAGGAGCGTAGCGACTAAGGACTCCGGTACTCCGGCGGGCAAAATTTTCCGGGGTAAACAAAATGGAAGACCCAATCTTTGTGTTAGACTTTAAGCGACCAAACCAAAGTCAGAAAGAAGGGATCTTCCATGGAGATTATACAGCAGATTGTACTTAATGCGGTAGAAGAAATTTTTGAAACCATCAAGACTACAGGATTGAATGATATAGGAAAAACAATAAAAGCCTTAGTACCTGCCACTAATAAGATGGTGTTGGATATTGTAACAGCGACTGTAGAACAAATGGATCTGTCTTTGGTTGAAGCCGCAAAGGCTCAAAGACGAAGGGATGGCATCACAGTTAAAGAGCGTGAAGTTGAGCGAACACTTACGACAGAACTGGGTGATCTGCATTACAAAAGGACTTACTTTGCCTTGCCAAATGACACACACTCATATTTGCTGGACCAGATCATTGGGGTGGAAGCATATGAAAGATTCAGCAAAGAACTAATCGCAGATGTTTTGCAGGCATCTACAGTCAAATCATATCAGGCAGCGATTGATTCAACGAAGCAGGAAATGTCACGGCAGACAGTTCATAACCGGTTGGTAGCTCTGGATGATCTGGCAATGCCTGTGGAACGGATCGAGCAAACACCGGAAGTATTGGATATCTTTGCGGATGAAGACCATGTTCACATGACGCCCAAGAGAAATGCAATCGTACCGCTGGTGACAATTACTGAGGGCATGGACAAAAGCAATCCAAAGCGCCATGCGACGATCCATCCATTCCACATTGCAGCATATGGCATGCCCATGGCAACATTTCAGGAAAATGTTCTGGCCGTGCTGACAGAAAAGTATGATCTGGAAAAGGTAAAGCAGATCAATATACATGGCGACGGTGGGTCCTGGATCTATGGCTTGCAGCAATTGATTCCTAATTCGCGTTTGGTATTGGATGAATACCATTTGGAAAAGGAATTACGTTCTTTCCTGAAGCTGGATGGAGCATCCTGTTATGCCAAAGCAATTCGCGAATTCATGCACAAAGAAGACGGTTATGAGGCTTTTGAGCATTGTTGCGAAAGCATCTATGCTAAGCAGACCACGGAAGCTGCGCAGAAGAGAGTTAAGGATTTCGTTGGTTATTGTGCAAATCACTGGCATGCCATTGTTGTACGAATGAGCAATGAAACCTGTGGCAGTTGTACAGAACCCTTAGTTAGTCATGTATTGTCTGACCGGCTCAGCCGGAACCCGATTTCATGGAGCAAAGATGGACTCAACAGAATGACCATGCTGGTCGTTTACAGCAGAAATGGAGGGAAAGTAACAAGTGAAAATGTCAGAATCCGCAGGAATTGCGGAGACCGTTCCAAATTCATTGACTACGGTTATGCTATCTACAGTGACTATGCCATGAAACAAGCCGATAAAGTGCTGAAAGTCAAACATGATTGGAGTATCTTTGAGCATGATTGCTCTCCATTTGGAAAGGTTGATGGCACCTATCTGCTTCGTAAGTCTGTTGGTTCCGTTCAGTCGATTGCGGATCTTGTCTCTTGACCAAAACTCCGTAACTACTTGACACGATCAATACAAACCCGCAATTTGACCCGATAAGTAAACTGACATATAATAAATATGGGAGGGAACACAGTGGCACTGGGAAGAAGAAACATAAAGTATTTACTTTGCAAAGTTTTTGCATCGCTTATGGGGGCTTGCCTACTTGTGACGCTGAACGGGGCAAAAGCTTTTGCAGAGTGGCACACATATTCACCGGATGAGATCCCGTGGGAAGATGCATATATTGTCAGTGACTATACGGGAACGGTCACAATCACCTTCCTTGGAGACTGTACTCTTGGCGGTGAAGCCATGTATCGGAATCATGAAAAGGGTTTTGTAAATACGCTTGCGCAAAAGGACAGCACATATCCTTTTCAAAATCTGAAAACCCTGACGGAAAACGACGATATCACAGTGGCAAACCTTGAGGGAGTGTTGACCGACCGAAAATTACAGCCAATGGACAAGGTGTTTGTTTTTTCAGGCCAAACGGGATATACGGATATTTTGCGGGAAGGCAGCGTGGAATGTGTCACGTTGGCCAATAATCACTCCGGTGATTATGGACGTCCCGGCAGGGGAGATACGATCAAGGCGTTGGATGAGGCGGAGATTGCCTGGCTCGATACAGAGAATGTCGCAATCTGTGAGATCCATGGAATCAGAATTGGGTTTGCAGGTATCTCCATCACCTTAAACGGATCGGCCGGCAAACGATACCGCGAACAGATCAAAGCACTGAAAAATGCTGGCTGTGAGGCGGTGATCACGCTTATGCATGCAGGAACTGAATATGATATGACCCCGAATGTATATCAAAAACGCATGGCAAAAAAAGCAGTCGCTTATGGGTCCGATCTTGTCATCGGACATCATCCGCATGTTGTTCAAGGGTACGAAACGATTGACGGAATTCCGGTGGTATATAGCCTTGGGAATTGTATCTTTGGCGGAAATACTTATCCGGAAGATCGAAGGGCTATTGCAGTACAGGCTGATCTTAGTTTTGAAGAAAGTGAACTGACTGGGATCACGATTAAGTTTATTCCATTTCTGATTTCCGGAAATCCCGATTACAATGATTATTGTCCGGTATTTCCTGAGCCTGAGATCCAAGAACAGATCCTGGATCGGATGGAACACTCCACAGGGTTCCCGATTGTAAACGAAGAAGGCATAGCAACAGTTCGATTTGACATGAGATAATTATTCATGCTAACATGGTTCAGAAAAAAACGCAGAAGGAACGGGACACGCTTTGAAAACACCGATCAACTGGGCTAACCTGAAAAAGCATATGACTTATAACTGGTGGAAGTATATTCTGGCCATTGTACTCGCCGGCTTTGGCGTAGACATGCTGTTTACCATTACGCGGTATGTTGTGCCGGATGAAAAAAAGGTCGAAATCTATGCTTACGGATACATGGCGGAAGATCCCTTTAACGAGTATCTGAAAAGCATTTGGGAAGAAGAAACGCCTGAAATGGAATCTGTGTCTGCTATGGCGATCATGCCGGACGACCAATACGGGGATATGGTACTGCAGGTTCGCTTGATGGCAAACGAAGGAGATATCTATATCCTGCCGCGTGAGCAGTTTATGAATACCAGCGATAGCGGCTTTATGATGGACTTGGAGTCTGACACTGAGATCGCAGCCTTTTTGCAGGAAAAGGGAATGTCCTTACAGACGGGCAGACGAATCGTGGAGGGGCAAACAGAACCGCATCTGTACGGTATACCTGTAAGCCAATTGCCCGGACTGCAGGACTATGTGGCAACAGCAGAGGACGGTTATGTCTGCATATATGTTGCCAATGGAAACGATGAAAATGTGCATCGTATCTTTCGTCGACTCCTGCGGGATATGGCGGAAGAGCCCGCGGAAATCACAGAAAAAGTGGAATAAACTGAACAAAAACAGACAGCGCAGATGTTGACTTCTGCGCTGTCTGTTTTTTACTTACGTTTGCTTTTCCCAATCCCAGGAGCGATCTTCGCGGCCAGTTCATCTTTTTGATCAAGATACCGTCTGGAAGGATCGAAGAGGACCGCTTTGGATACGTGGAAAACGCGTTCTTTTTTATCGACGTACACCGGTAAAATTCTCAACACCTGTCCGGTGGCTTTGTAGTATAACTCTCCCAGTGCCAGCCAACCGGTATGGATCTCATCTTTATATACGCCATTTTCATCAAAACCATCTGTGAAAATCACGATATGCTCGTTCTTTTTCAGAATTTTGATGCTTTCACGGAAGGTAGTCATCACGCGCTGATCCCGATAGATTGGGATACCATCGGCACCGTTCATGAGCGGAGGGACAAGCGCGGCGGCGATATAGGGAACAGTGCGCTTCAGAACGGGCTCCCAAAAACAACCGGGCTTCCACCAGAAATCGTGAAGGACATATTCGGGCATCTGTTCCCGATCATACACCGGTGCATTGATCCAGGGATGACATTGGTCGCGGAGTGGGAAATGAGCACACATAAGCAGGGGACCGTGAGCACCGTCATGATTGACTGCAAAAACATAAGGCCCATCATCCGGTTGCTCCGCCCATTCGGTGCGCATTGGTTTGGTGAATACACGTACAAGGACACGACAGAAACGGTAGAATCGCTTACCCATTTTTTCCTCTCTATACTTCGTGGACAAAAATCAAGCCGGCGAAAAGTCGGCTTGATTGGATGCTTATTGAATTGCAAACGTGGATCAACGGCTGGAGTAGTTGGGAGCTTCTTTGGTGATGGAAATATCGTGGGGATGACTTTCCGCCAGACCGGCACCCGTGATGTGGATGAACTCACTGTTGTTACGGAGATCATCAATCGTTTTTGCACCGCAGTAACCCATGCCGCTACGCAGTCCGCCAACCATCTGGAAAATAGTATCCGCAAGAGTTCCCTTGTAGGGGACACGGCCTTCGACACCTTCCGGGACCAGTTTCTTGGCACCTTCCTGGAAATAACGGTCTTTGGAACCGACCGCCATAGCGCCCAGAGAACCCATACCGCGGTAGACTTTAAAGGAACGACCCTGATACAGTTCAACATCTCCGGGAGATTCCTCCGTACCGGCGAGCAGCGAACCAAGCATGACGCAGCTTCCGCCCGCGGCAAGTGCTTTGGTAATATCTCCGGAATACTTGATGCCACCATCGGCAATGACGCGGATGCCATACTTGTCGGCTTCCTCAGCACAGTCAGCAATGGCAGTGACCTGCGGAACACCGATGCCGGCGACAACACGGGTGGTACAGATGGAACCGGGTCCGATACCGACCTTAACAGCATCGACACCGGCTGAAATCAGATCATGGGTGGCTGCGGCGGTTGCCACATTGCCAGCGAAGAGGGTAATATCAGGATAACGGTTACGGATCGCTTCGACCTGATGAAGAACACCTACGCTATGACCATGCGCGGTGTCGATATTGATGACATCGACCTTTGCGTCGATCAGTGCGTCGATACGTTCGAAAACATCTTTGGTGACACCGACAGCTGCGCCGCAGAGCAGACGGCCATGGGCATCCTTGGCACTATTGGGATATTTCTGGGTCTTCTCGATGTCTTTAATGGTAATCAAACCACGAAGATTGCCATTCTTGTCAACAATAGGGAGCTTTTCGATACGATGGGCGGCAAGAATCTCCTTAGCTTCTTCCAGAGTGGTGCCTTCGGGTGCAGTAATCAGGTTCTTGCTGGTCATCACATCGCCGATCTTGCGGGAATAATCGGTCTCAAAGCGAAGATCGCGGTTGGTAAGGATGCCGACCAGCTTGCCGTCCCGGGTGATAGGGACACCGCTGATACGGTAGCGGCTCATCAATTCTTCCGCGTCACTGATCAGGTTTTCGGGAGAAAGGAAGAAAGGATCAGTAATGACGCCGTGCTCGCTACGCTTGACTTTGTCGACCTGAGCAGCCTGTTCTTCGATGCTCATGTTCTTATGAATGATACCCAAGCCACCTTCACGCGCCATAGCGATGGCCATTCTGTAGTCTGTTACGGTATCCATAGCGGCAGACAGAACAGGAATATTGAGCTTGATGGTCTTGGTGAGTTGCATGGAAAGGTCAACATCTCTGGGGAGTACTTCACTCTTGGCGGGAATCAACAGGACATCGTCAAAGGTGTAGCCGTCACGGATTACTTTTTGAAGCATCGAAAACCTGCCCCCTTCATATTTATTAGCGGATATGTTAACATAATGACAATAGATTGTCAAATCTTTTTTTTTAGGCAGATTGCAAAAAGGATGAATCCGTGGTACTCTTTTGGTCAGGAGGCGAGACAATGGAAAGATGGAAAAAACGGTCCAGACGTGGTGAAAGAAGGGCCCTGACCGTAATAGCAGTAATTACGATATTGATCGTTATGGCACTAATCGCTTTCTATGTTTGGGGGCCGCGTATCCTTGAAAAAGGGGATGACGCAAATCCGATGAATACGGAAAATGTACCGGAAACGACTGAAGAAAAAGAAGCACAACCGACACATACGCCGAATCAAACGGAGACGATTGAGATCCTTCCTGTATCCAGCCCGAATGCAATGGATCAGCCAGAAATGCAGAAGACAGCAGAACGGCAGATCATACCATTTACGATCATTACCCCTCAACCAGAAGAGAAAAAAACAAAGCAATCAATCCAATGAATGATTCAGACAAAATCTGAAATAAGTCTGAAAGACATTCCGAAAACAGGCTGCAACTTGATTGCAGAAGTGTTTATGTGATATAATCATAGCAGAACAAAAGCCGAATATATTAATGAAAGAGAGGGATCCTTATGGCATCCATGATCGTTACGATAGGCAGACAATTTGGTTCCGGTGGCAGATATGTGGGCAGACTATTGGCGGAGAAACTGCAGATTCCATTCTATGATAAAGAACTGTTGGTTGAAGCCTCCAAAGACAGTGGCATCTGTCAGGAAATTCTCGAGGACCACGACGAAAAGCCGACCAAGTCGCTCCTGTTCTCCCTGGTGACCGGTGTTCAGACCGGTAACGATCCCGGCATGATGTATATGGATATGCCGCTTAACCATCGGGTTTTTCTGGCCCAGTTTGATGCTATCAGACGTGTGGCTGGTGAAGGTCCTTGCGTGATGGTTGGCCGTTGCGCGGATTATGTGCTTCGCGACATGCCCAATGTGTTGAATGTTTTTGTCAAGGCTGATATGCAACATCGTGTGGAACGTGCAGTGGAGCATTACGGATTTGATCCCCAGAAAGCTGAAGATGCCATCAAAAAGGCGGATAAACAGAGAGCCGCCTATTATAACTACTATTCGACCAATATTTGGGGCGATGTAAACAACTATGATCTGTGTGTAGATACAGGGACACTTGGCGTTGACGGAGCCGTTGAATTGATCGCGGATTGCTGCCGCATCCGTGAAAAACAGCTCGAAAACGGAAGCGTTTGATCCGATTGGTTGCTTTTCGTGATAGAAGGTACGTACGGATATGAAACGTTTTTTGATCTTTGCTTTGTCACTTGTTCTTTTGATTCAGTCTGCCATGGCGGAAATAACCTGGCCTAAGGAAACAGAAGGACAACGGTTCCTTGGTGAATTAGTACAGAGGCTGAATGAAAACCTGAACGCAGCCGGAGAACAGAGCGTCAATACGCTTTTTGCGGCATACAGAGCTTCAGCGGACTTTGGCATCACAGACCAACCGGATGCGGAGATTCCGGAAGGCATTGAATTCCATGCCGAATTGTTCAACACATCGATTAATCGGATCGTTCTGCGTGTAAACGATCCGGATCGTTTTGTGACGGTCGCAGGATGCCTGTTGAAAGCTTCTTCTCCCGATCTGTATGAAGAAGACGATCCTTTCAGCGTACCCAGAAAGAAAATAGCTACCACCCGAAAAGATCCGAATGATTCTTTTCAGGAAACGGTCACAGACTTGAACGGAACGAGCATCTACAGTTATTATGCCTATTTCCCGAATCAGTACCGTGATGGCGTCAACTGGTTCCAACTTACGCTTGTATTTCCTCTGGAAGGGTATATGGATGAAACCGGTCGTATTGTGAATCAGAGTGAAGCAACACGCGCGCCGGATACATATAGCGGTAATAACGAAGACTATGACGGCTATTTTTCCACTGATGACTACAGTCATCTGGATGTGTTTCCCCAGCCGACTCCCGAACCCGATTCCGCTGCGGCAGAACAGATGGACAAATGATCTTTCGTTATAATTCTCGGAAATCAACTTAACAAAAAATCCCGGGTTTTCTGTATGATCAGCAGAAAACCCGGGATTTTATTTTGCTTATCAGACAAGGCGTGAAGCGATCGCGTTGAGGAAAGCTTTGCTGTTGACACCGGTGCACTCACCCTCGTAAAGTAACGCCAGGTCCTTTGTCATGATGCCGGCATTGATGGTGTCGAGCGTGGCCTTTTCTAGTTTGTCAGCAAAGGCGCAAAGATCGGGAAGTTCATCCAGTTCGCCGCGTTTGCGGAGTGCGCCGCTCCAGGCAAAAATGGTTGCTACTGGGTTTGTGCTGGTTTCTTCCCCCTTGAGATAACGATAATAGTGACGTGTAACAGTCCCGTGAGCGGCTTCGTACTCAAATTTCCCGTCGGGCGACACCAGAACGGAGGTCATCATGGCGAGCGAACCGAAAGCAGTGGCAATCATGTCGCTCATAACATCACCATCATAATTCTTGCAGGCCCAGATGAATCCACCCTTGGAACGGACCACGCGAGCTACGGCATCGTCAATCAGAGTATAGAAGTAAGTAATGCCGGCTTCTTCAAAAGCGGCTTTGTAGTCTTTTTCATAGATCTCGGCAAAAATATCCTTGAAACGATGATCATAGGTTTTGCTGATTGTGTCCTTTGTGGAGAACCAGAGATCCTGCTTGATGCTTAGGGCATACTGGAAGCAGGAGTGAGCAAAGGAAGTAATGGAGGCATCCAGATTGTGGATTCCCTGAATGATGCCGGGGCCCTTGAAATTGAATATTGGCTGGTGAAGCGTTTCGCCATTTTCACCGGTGAAAACCAACTCAGCTGTACCGGCACCGGGAATCCGAATCTCGGAATTGCGATAGACATCGCCGTAAGCATGACGGGCAATCGTAATCGGTTTTTCCCATGTGCGGACTGTTGGACGGACACCGTTGACAAGGATGGGGGAGCGGAAGACGGTTCCGTCCAACATAGCACGGATCGTTCCATTTGGACTCTTCCACATTTCATGCAGATTGTACTCCTCCACGCGCTGTGCGTTAGGGGTTATTGTCGCGCACTTGACAGCTACACCGTATTTTTTGGTAGCGTTAGCACTGTCGATCGTGACCTGATCGGCGGTTTCGTCACGATGACGGAGCCCAAGATCATAATATTCGGTTTTCAAATCCACAAAAGGCTTGATCAGAAGATCTTTGATATCTGCCCAGAGGATCCGGGTCATTTCGTCGCCATCCATTTCAACCAGGGGGGTCTTCATCTGTATCTTTTGCATATCAGCCATAAACATACTCCTTCCAAAGTGCTTACATTATTGTAAACAGTCCCATTGATACTGACAAGTCATTTGGTGGAAAACAACACAGAAACAACAGCAATAGTCAAAAGAACAGAACGCGAAGAATGAATCCAAGATATTCGAAATAGCAATAGTTACACGGACAGTTTCTTAAAAATGTGTTAAGTGCTTTTATTATTGGATGAGGTTTGATATAATATTGGAACAAGATGACCGTTAAGCGGTCACCAATCAAAAAGGAGGAACTACACACTATGAAGAAGCTGCTTGCCATCCTGCTTGCTGCTCTGCTCGTGCTGACCAGCGTTGCTGTTGTCGCCGAGGGAATCAACTACGATGACATCCCGGACACCATGACTTCCGAAGATGGCGTTTACGAACTCGCTTTCGTGACCGACGTCGGCCAGTTGAAGGATAAGTCCTTCAACCAGGGCACTTGGAACGGCGTGAAGGGTTATGCCAACGCCAATGCCAAGTCCTACAAGTATTATCAGCCCGCTAATGCTGAATCCGCTACCGATGATGACCGTTATGACGCCATGAAGGCCGCTGTGGACGCTGGCGCTAAGGTCGTTGTTTGTGCCGGTTTCATGCAGGAAGGCGCTCTGTCCAAGATCGCTGCTGAAAATCCTGACGTTGCTTTCATCTTCATCGATGGTTATCCCATCGGTTTGGACAACGTTGCCGGTATCGCTTTCTGTGAAGAACAGTGCGGCTATCTGGCTGGCTATGCCGTTGTTAAGGAAGGCTACACCAAGCTGGGCTTCACCGGTGGTGGTGGCGGAACCAACCCCGCCTGCTGCCGTTATGGCTATGGCTTTGCTCAGGGCGCCAACGCTGCTGCCGCTGAACTCGGCATCACTGTTGACCTGAAGTACAGCTGGCAGAACGGTGCTGCTTTCAGCGCTTCTCCCGAACTGCAGTCCCAGATTTCTGGCTGGTACGAGACCGGCACTGAAATCGTGTTCGCCTGCGGTGGTTCTATGTTCCAGTCTGTCGTCGCTGCCGCTTCCGCCAATGATGGCGCTGTGGTCGGTGTTGACGTTGACCAGAGCTTCGAATCTGAAACTGTTGTTACCTCTGCTATGAAGGGCCTTGCCGAAGCTACTGAATGGGCGATCGGTAAGGTTACTGAAGGCACCTTCGCTGAAATCGGTGGCAAGGGAACCAGCCTGGGCCTGACTGACGCTGCTGTTGGCCTGCCCCTGGACACCTGGAGCCTGACCAAGTTCTCCACCGAAGATTACGAAAAGCTGTGTGCTGACATTATCGCCGGCACCGTCGTGATCGACGCTTCTGACCTGCAGGCTGATGCCATCACTGGCGCTGACCTGGCCAACGTGAAGGTTGACTACGAGTAATTCGTTTTCTCAGGGCACCATGCGAAAGCATGGTGCCTTTTTTCGTGCGGTTTTCGGTTGCAATCCTGTCTGTCAGAATGTATAATAAGTCATAATTACTCCTGGCAAAAATGATAAAGGAGAAACGAACAATGCCTACGCAATCCGAATACGTCATTGAAATGCTCCACATTACAAAAGAGTTTCCTGGGATCAAGGCCAATGATGATATTACGTTGCAGTTGAAACGCGGTGAGATCCATGCACTGCTGGGCGAAAACGGTGCCGGGAAAAGCACGTTAATGAGCGTACTTTTCGGTCTGTATCAACCGGAGCAGGGTGTGATCAAGAAAGACGGCGTAGAGGTTACTATCCGTAACCCCAACGATGCAACTGCACTGCACATTGGTATGGTGCATCAGCACTTCAAGCTGATTGATGTTTTTACTGTGCTTGACAATATTATTTTGGGCGCAGAAGACACCAAGATGGGTTTCCTGCAAAAAACTCAAGCCCGGAAAAAGGTTCAGGAACTGAGCGACCGTTACGGACTCAAGGTGGACTTAAACGCTAAAGTTGAGGACATTACCGTCGGTATGCAGCAACGTGTTGAGATTCTGAAAATGTTGTACCGTGATAATGAGATCCTGATCTTTGACGAACCGACTGCAGTGCTGACACCCCAAGAAATCGATGAGTTGATGGAAATCATGAGAGGACTGGCCAGAGAAGGCAAGTCGATCCTCTTTATTTCTCATAAGCTGAATGAAATCATGAGCGTTTCGAACCGCGTTTCCGTACTGCGTAAAGGCAAATATATCGGCACGGTCAATACCGCGGAAACCACCAAAGAAGAATTGAGCAGCATGATGGTCGGTCGTTCTGTTCAGTTGGTGGTTGACAAAGATGAAGCGAAACCGGGAGACGCAATTCTGGATGTAAAAAATCTTTGCGTCGCATCAAAACTGTATAAGAAAAATGCTGTAAACAACGTTTCTTTCAAGGCACGTGCAGGCGAAATCGTTTGTATAGCCGGTATTGACGGAAATGGACAGACTGAATTGGTTTATGCACTTTCCGGCCTGGAAAAAATAAAGAGCGGATCAATCACACTTTGCGGACATGATATTACAAGCGCCCCCATCCGCAAAAGAGGTGATCTTGGAGATGGCAACGGAATGAGTCATATTCCCGAGGACCGTCATAAACATGGACTTGTTCTGGATTATACACTGGAACAGAACATGGTACTTCAGACTTACCGTGAACCGAGATTCCAGAAATTTGGCTTTATCCGTTTCCAGAATGTCCGATCTTATGCGGAAAAACTGATTGACAAATTCGATCTACGCTCCGGTCAGGGTGCTATTACCAAGGCCAGAAGTATGTCCGGCGGAAACCAGCAGAAAGCAATCATTGCCCGCGAACTGG
>JAZUFB010000047.1:0-3920 GCA_045640475.1 Clostridia bacterium | reverse complement strand
ACATCCCGGATGACGCCCTTCGCGGCCATGGTACCGAAGGTGATGATCTGGCTCACATGGTCCGCGCCATATTTCCGGCCGACATAGTCGATTACTTCCTGCCGGCGTTCATAACAGAAGTCCACATCGATATCAGGCATGGATACACGTTCCGGGTTCAGGAAGCGTTCAAACAGCAGCTGGTATTTCAGGGGATCCAGCATCGTAATGCCAAGCGAGTAAGCCACAATGGATCCGGCGCCGCTTCCACGTCCCGGGCCCACCATGATGCCATGCGATTTGGCATAGTGGATATAGTCCCAAACGATCAGGAAATAGTCCACATATCCCATGTGGGAAATAACGCCCAGTTCGTATTCCAGCCGGCGGTACGGTTCATCCTCTTCCTTCGCGTCCGGATACAGGCGTGCCATGCCCTCCCGGCAAAGGCGGATCAACATCTCCTCGGAGGTTTCTCCCGTGTCGGAGGGATAGTGAGGCAACCGGGTCACGCCAAATTCAAAGGTCACATTGCACCGGTCCGCGATCTCCTTCGTCCGGTCCACCGCGTCCTGCACGTTTTTGAACAGTTCGCGCATTTCCGCTTCGCTCTTGACATACAGTTCATGGGTCTCCATCCGCATGCGCTGCTCATCTTCAAGCGTTTTACCGGTCTGGATGCACATCAGTACTTCCTGTGCGGCCGCGTCTTTCTTTTCAAGGTAGTGGCAGTCATTGGTCGCCACCAGCGGCACATCCATCTCCCGGGCCAGCGAGATCAGTCTGGGCAGAACGGTCTTTTCCTCCCGGATGTTGTGGTCCATGATCTCGATATAGAAGTTACCCAGTCCAAAGATCTCCTGCATTTCACGGACATAAGCCCGTGCGCTCTGGTCCTGCCCGTTCAGCAGCATTTTCGGCAGATCGCCGCTCAAACACGCGCTCAGGCAGATCAATCCCTCATGATGTTCACGGATCAGATCATAGTCGATTCTCGGCTTGTAGTAATATCCGGTGATGAAGCCTTCGGAGATCAAATACATCAGGTTCTGATATCCGGTATTGTTTTCGCACAGCAGGATCAGGTGGCTGTTTTCACGGCCCCCGCTGCTCTTGTCTTTCCTGTCACGGCAGACATATGCCTCACAACCGATAATGGGCTTGATGCCCGCTTCGGTCATGGCGTTGTAGAAGTCGATCACGCCATACATGACGCCGTGGTCCGTAATGGCGCAACTGTCCATCCCCAGTTCCTTCAGCTTCCCCGCCAGCGCGGAGATCCTGCAGGCACCGTCCAACAGGCTATATTCCGTATGAAGATGCAAATGCGTAAAACTCATATCCGGCCTCTTCTTTCAAAAATCGGCTTTTACAAAACACTGTTACCAACTTAAGCCATAGGCGCTTTGATGCAACCCCTTTCGCAAGCAGTCAAGCCTTGGCTCCCCCTCCGGGGGGAAACGAAGCGAACGTCAGCCCTGTGGGCTGTCCGTGTTAGCGAAAGTGAGCTGAGTTTCTCAAGCGAAACGAGTACAGAGCCCGGTAGGGTTCTGTACGACGATTGAGCTTGCGGAATGGCGCCGCCAGGCGACTGAGAGGGATCTCGTTAAGCCAAGCATCATGCCTTTACCGGTATCAGGGCGCGTACGCGATGCCCGTCACCGTGCATTTCTTTTCTTCCTCACCCTCCGCCATCAGGATCTCCACAGTATGCTCCGCGCATTCTGATCCGTGGAAGACCCAGAACACGTCGGATTGTCCCCAGGATCCGCTGGTGTGGGGATTCACGTTCAGCACATGCTCCCCGTCGATCTTGATCTCCACCTTGCCGGAAGTCTTGTCCGGCGTGGTCCGGATCGCCAGCAACAATTCGCGGAAGGACGTTTTGAAGGTCAGCGGTTCGTTCCCGTGTTTCCCGTCGTGGTAAAAGTTCTTGCCGCAAACCAGGCCCACCGGCTGATTCCGGTACGCACCGGAATCGTTTCCGTCAAAGCTTCCGGTCACAAGCTGAAGACTTTCATCCACACTGTCACGGAAGATACTCTTCAGTCCCATGAAGTTGATTCCCGCCACCGGCTTTTCCGGCAGCGTCAGATCCGCCGCATCCGTTTCGGCTTCCACCGCCGCTTCGATCCCGTGCAGAATGCAATCTGCCATCACACCGTGACCCAGCGAGGTAGGATGATACTGATCAAAATAGTATTCCTTCTGCGTCCATTTATCTCCAAGATATTTGAAGGCACTGTCTGCCATGCTGATCATCATCAGACGGTAAGCATAGCCGATCGGCGCGAGGTCTCTCTGCATCGTGTATCCCGAGGGAAACACAGAAAACAGCAGGATCACCGCCGGTGCGTTCGGTTGCTCCAGAATGGACCGCACCATGGATTCGTAGCATCTGTGTTTGGTAGGTTCCTGTCCGTCGTTCACCGCGTATTCAACAATCACAAGATCCGGCAGTCCATCGGTATCCTTTACCCTTTGCAGGATGTCCCGGTCCCACCGCATCCATCCAAAGGTGGAGGCCGTTCCGCCAACGCCCGCGTTCACCAGCTTGATGTTCTTTCCGTCCTCCACGCCGTAGCGTTTGCGGAATCCCTCCAGCACCTTGCAGGCCCAGCAATCCTTATATTGTGCCGCGCCGGCGCCCTCTGTAATGGAGCCGCCGATCACAGCGATCGTGATTTCTTCCCCGTTTTTTGCGCGTTCGACCACATTTTTGATGCGTATATTATTGCCGCGGTTCAGCACGGCTTTTTCCAGCATTTCGTCGTACCATGCTTCGTTCATCGTCTCCGGCTCCTTTGCGCTTTCCTCGCAGAAACAAGCACCCAGCGCGCCGGTCAACATACAGATCAGGCAAATAAGCACGCCAAACTTCTTCATAGCCGCCCCTCCGCGATTCTTCGTTTTCATCACTCTATTTTATCAAATCCGTCTTTTTTTGACAACCGCCGCGGCTTGCAAACAAGCGTCCCCTATGGTATAATCTGCCGCATGGAGAGTTGTCCGAGTGGTCGAAGGTGCAGCACTCGAAATGCTGTGTACAGAAATGTACCTGGGGTTCGAATCCCTAACTCTCCGCCAAATGAGAAACGGGTCCCGCAAAGGGATCCGTTTTCATTTGACGGAAATTTCATTCAAGGATTCGAACAGAGCGGGAATGAAGACAGCCCAGTGGGCTGTCGAACCGCGAACGGCCCGCACCGCAGTGCGGCGAATCCCTAACTCTCCGCCACTTTGGCTACGCGGCTCGACCCCGCGTAGCTTTTTTAATCCTTTCCTGCAGAATCGTCCAGTCCGAGCCCCCGGACCATGGCTTCTGCGGAACCGATCTTTGCGCGCGGATCCATGTGCGCGTATATATTGGCGGTGGTGCTGAAATCACTATGACCAAGCCATTCCTGAATCTGTTTCATGGATACATTGTTGGCCAGAAGCATACTGGCACAGCTATGACGCAAATCATGAAACCGAATGTGGCGCAGATTGTTCTTTTCCAAAAGTTTTCTGAAATTGGTGGAAAAGACAGACGGATTGAAGCGTTCTCCCATTTCGTTGATGCAGATATAACCTTCGTAATCCTTACAGTAACAATTCCCGCAAAGGCGACGGTTCTCTGCCTGCTCACGCTGAGCTTTCAGCAGCAGCTCCCGCATCGGTCCAACCAAAGGCAGTGTACGTCTGCTGGATTTCGATTTAGTGCTGTCCAGAGCAACAATCGTCGACTTTCCATCAATCATACAGCTGGTAACCGTGTGCTGAATGGAAACGGTATCCTTTTCAAAATCAATCGCATCCCATTTCAGCCCCATGACTTCACTGCGGCGAAGCCCGTAAAAAGCAGCCATCTTGACCGGGACTTCAATCAACGTTCCCTCGCATGCATCAAACAACTGATTCATTTCTTCTTTGCTGTAGAAGCTTGCCATGAATCCGTT
>JAZUFB010000046.1:0-4622 GCA_045640475.1 Clostridia bacterium | reverse complement strand
GTCGGCATCAGCGACAGCACCATCGCGAGGCAGAGAAGCAAACTAAGGATTCTCTTTTTCATATGGTTTCCTCCTAAATAGATTTTCAAATGATTGCGGGCAGTGAGATGGCGTTCCCCTCCCCATGATAATATTATATCTGCCTACTCAAAAATGCGCCCCTCCCAAATGGGAGGGGCGCACAAAGTTTTTTGCAGTTTTTACTCGTTTGCGTCACCTGATGACGATGCCGAGACTGCGTGCCTCGGCGGCAAGCTCTGTTCGGGTATGGAAACCGGTCTTTTGCAGCATGTTCTTTATGTGCCACTTTACCGTTCCGGAAGTCATGTTCAGCCGCTCCCCGATCTGGGCATTGCTGTCTCCCGAGGTCAATTCTCGAAGAACATCCAACTCTCGCTCCGTAAAATCGTGGTTGTTGGTATAACCAATCGGGGTCAGGGGGGTGTCCAACGGATAGACCTGTTCTCCTGCCATCGTGCGATCCATGACAGAAAGAATCGTTTCCTTGTTGCCTTCTTTGTACCAGAATGAATCTACACCGATTGCTCTGGCGCGTGCCAGCCAGCTATATTCCGGCATAGAGGTAACAATGATAATCCTGGTTTGCGGAAATTCTGCCTTGATCTGTTCTGCAATATCAAGCCCGCTGATGTTATATTCCGTCATCACGTCCATCAGCACCAAATCAATCACACGGCTCTTGCAAATATCCAACGCCAACGCAGCATTGGCCACTGAAGCGACATGCTCATAGTTGGCGCTGCTCTGCACAAAGATCTCAAACAGCTGCCGCGGCATTTGCTGATCTTCTACAATTAATACATTATATGGCAATTGCTTCTCCCCCTATCGGAATTGTAATCGTCAGCATATATGCCGGAGCAGAAACGATAGACATGTGTCCTTTCTCCCGCTCCAACATACGGCAAAGGTCTTTCAGGCCGCCGGCCGGGTGAACCTCACCATTCGGGCAAAGCCCATCATTGGTGTAGGTAGCCATGAGCATACTTTCACTTTCCCGCAATTGAATATACAGGTGCTTGGCTTTTGCGTGCTTGGCGGCGTTACTCAAAGCCTCTCTGGTAGCAAGTTCAAACAACTGCAGCACATGGGAATCCCGCGTCTCAATCCGCCCATCCCATTCTATCTTCATGCCGATAATATCCGCAAGAGTCTGCAGGTCCTGTTCTGTGTTGCTGGCAGGTTTGTTGTCTGCCTCCTTACACAGCAAAAGGGCGTTGTTCTTCCAGGTGAAGAGTATCTTCTGCAGATCTTCCGCAGATACCGTTCCGTCTGCCGCGTTGCCCGTTGCCAGCAGCAGCCGGTTCATTTCATCATGAATCTGTACCTTCGCTTGCAAAATCTCCTGCTTGCGTACAGAGGCGTCAATATTTGCGTTGTATTGTTTCAGTCTACCGGTCATATCGGCAAGCTCCGCATTCCGTCTGCTCAGCGCCTGTGTCTTTTCGTGTAATTCCGTCACATCGTCAGCCACGAGTTCATGAATGTGTCCTTTTCTATAGGATAACAGTCGATGCGAAATCTGATAATTTCGCCCATCCATGTCCACAAGTATATCATGGCTAACACGTTCCAGCTCACGGCCATCCAACACATCATGTCCTGTCAAACAGCGGCTGATGCGGTTCATGGTGTGATTTACCAGCAGGCAGTTGCCATCATCCTCATAAAACGCCAGTCCGGAGGGCAGATTGTCGATACTTTCTTTTACAGAAACCTGCAAAATATGGCTGCGACGCCAAATAATAATCCGGTATAGCATGGCAAGCCCCAATACAAACAGAGTCAGAATTGCGATCAGGCAGATCCATGCGGAAACATCGCCAAAGCTTCGCGCCAACTGTTCCAGTGCGTCAAACGACAGAAAGCTAATCACGATCTTTAGAATGGTATGAATGGTATACGTGCCAAGAAACAACAGCATAGAACAAAGAATGCCTATCCAGTTCTTATACCGAAAGGCCAGAACAACATCCGCTGCGCAAAGCAGGAACAGCAGTATCGTTAAAAAACATAACACAGCGCGGAAAACGGGAGAAACGGTCATCAATGTCATTCCTGCGTTCTCCTTTCCGCAACGGAGATGGTGATAAAGGCAGTCCCGTCATCCCACTCTACCGCAGAGTTGCCGATTCTATCCAATATCCGCTCCTCGCTGCACTCCAATGTCAGCTTGCAGACATCTTGAACAATCGTAGCCTGAATCCCCTTAAGATGCGGCAACGCCTGTTCCATATACTGCTCAAAGGTTTCATATGCCGCAACGACCTGTGCAGCACCATAACTGCGGTCAGATTCTTCGGCAAAAACAGAGGCCGGAATCCCAAATCTTCTTATATAATTCATGCTTTCGCCAACTGCAAGCGCAAATTCCATCTCGCCAATCGTAGATTGCTGCGCGGCAATCAGCATCAAGTTCGACATACGTTTGATATAACAGCCGTACAGACATATCCGGTACAGGTTGTGTGTTCGCTGCTGACTGCTCAAATCTGTTATGGTGGATAACTCGGAGATTTTCGTAGACTGCGGCAGCACACGCACGGCTATCGCATCATAAACCGCATTTTTTGCTTCCAGCATCTTATTCTTTTCTTTCAGTTCGTTTTCCAGGCGGAGCAATTCCGTTTCTTCCTTGAGCTGTTGGTGGATAGAATCCAGTTCTTCGTTGATTTGATTGATTCTTGTTACATCCGTCTGCCAGGAAACAAAACCTCCGTGAATTGCTCTGCGCTGCGTCTGAATATTCGTCTGGTTCTCACCCTCGGTAATGTTCTCACTTCTATAGATGATATTGCCGCTTTTGTCCGAGATCATAGCACGGATACTGCTGATGCCAAACAGGGCCGTGTACGACTGATTCGCAGGAACAAGGCCAATCTGAATGCAGCAAACCCACGCCGCGGCAACGGTGAAGCAAAAAGACTCTGGAAACTGAATGATATGGTGTCCGTTCATACGAGGAATTTTGTCAAGCATGACCATCGTCAAGCAAAAGACCCCAAACATGCTGGAGATCAGCGGTGCCCAAATCTGCTTCCGACAGGCCGCAATGCGGCACTTGTGATACATTATGATCAAAGAGCCCAGAAGGAGAATGGAAATCCAAGCGTAAACCATGTAGTAGAGCGGACCGTAAGTGTACTCATTGGCCCACAGTGCCAATGGAGTCATTTGCACGTGAAATACCCACTGATGCAGATCGTTTGTGCAAACAAAAATCGACAATATCAAAGAAATTGCAAACAGAGCCATATGCCATTTCGGAGATGAACGCTCATCCGCGTTTCCGATGAAGAATGCTGCCCGAAATGAGAAATACGGGATAAAAAGAACGGGACCATAGTAAAAATACCAAAGGAGGTGCCAAACCTGATTCATTTCAACAAAGGCAATATATCTTGCCCCGCGGATCAAAAAAAGCAGTGCAAATAAAGCTGCACTCCAAAGGAGATTATCTCTTGTAGCACTTTTGATGATTGCCCATCTGATATAAAAATAAAAAATGACGGATACTAGTATAAGATAGCAGACAAGCACCGAGGACTGGCCAAGCAAAGAATCATCAGGTAGCATTATGACAATCAGACTTGACACAGCCAACATACCGAACAGGAGGAATAGTGTTAGGATTGCTTTTTTCGTAACAGTCATCTATTCCATCTCCCATCATAATTCATTATTTTATCATTATATAGTAGAGAAACCTATTTTGCACCTCCCATATGGGAGGTGCAAAATGGGTTTTTTTCTGAACGGTTTGAGCTGCATGATCCCGCGATCGTTCCCAATCATCCCAGTTACGCTTCCATGACTGTTTCTTCCGGCCACCGGACGCAGGTGTCAGAGCAGGGCACTTCTATTCCATGCACTCTGCGTTGTCAGACAGATGCTGCGATAGAGGAATGCTTTCAAATCCAGTTTCGATCCTGAATGGATCCAAGGTCAGATTGGAAAAAGGTGTTTGGATTCATCCGGAAATGGGAGGTAATCGTCACCGTGCAGTTCTTACCAAAGGCCATTGTTTTCATCGAAAATGAAGTTCTCCATAGGAATAAATCCTCCACACCGTTATCATCGCTTTATATTCGCGCATATGCCACAGGCTCCCGATTGCCACTATTTGTTATATCCTTTTACGGGATTTTCCTGCCCTTGATTTTGCCCTTATAAAGTTTGTGGGCAGCTATAAAAGCCTATGAGATTTAATAATGGGTATCGGTGTGCAAACTACGAAAAACCCTTTGTTTTCAACGGTTTTCAGGGATTTTATTAAAGCCCCATAACAGGATGTAAGGGAGCGTGGGAATGTGGAGTATGAATTCAAATTTATCGAGCTATTCACATTCTGTGCGAATGGTAAATTCATTTGGGAGATTGAAGATGTCCTTTTTCAAAAACAAGGGATAGAAATATTCATCTTTTAATCTATCAAACTCCAGCCATTCAAAAGAATGTGTTCGATGTCCTTCCTTTGATGTAAATTTATTGCCTTTTTCCAATAAGCCAGTATCTGAAACATCCATTAAATAATAAATGCATAATTCATGATAATTAAGATTATCAACATCTTCTGTAAAAAAAGCCTGATTAAGCCACAA
>JAZUFB010000045.1:0-5036 GCA_045640475.1 Clostridia bacterium | reverse complement strand
ATGCGCGACTATTGCGAAGCTGACCGAGCGAATGAAATGAGCGAGACGCGGTTCGAATCCGCTATGCTCCACAAAACCACTCCATTGCGGAGTGGTTTTTTTGTGCTTCAACGCAGTTCAAATCTGTTGAATTTGAAATGTTAATGCATACAAAAAAGGAGACAGAGAACCGTCCCCTGTCTCCCATTTTTGCGTTTTAAAATCGCAAAAATATTGTATCAACACACAAAATGCGGTATACTGTACTTGCTGGAGGTGTCTGATATGATTGATAGACCCTTGTATGTAGATAAAATTATGGCGTATGCCGATACACCCTTTGTAAAGATCCTGACCGGTATTCGTCGCTGCGGTAAGTCTACCATTCTGAAAATGATTATGGAAAAGCTTCGCGCCGAATATAATGTCCCGGAAGAGCAGATAGTCAGTTATCGTTTCGATTCCATGGCGTACGAAGATATGACTGCAAAGCAGATGTATCAGGAGCTGAAGAATCGGATTGTACCCGGCAAAAAAACATATTTCTTCCTGGATGAAATGCAGGAAATCAAAGGCTGGGAAAAGGTCGTTAATTCCCTGGCCTCGGATTATGATGTGGATCTCTATGTGACGGGCTCCAATTCCCGGATGATGTCATCTGAAATCGCCACTTATCTGACCGGACGGTATGTGGCTTTCCGTATTTATACTCTGTCCTTCCGGGAGTATCTGACATTCAAACAGCAATATGCAGCACTTGATGATATACACAAAGAATTTGCGACCTATGTTCGTTTGGGCGGTTTCCCTGCGACACATTTGCAGGCATATAGTCAGGATGAGATTTACACGATCGTTCGGGATATTTACAATTCCACTGTCTATTCTGACATTGTCAAGCGAAATCAAGTGCGCAAGATCGACCAACTTGAGCGTGTCATACACTATACATTCAACAATGTTGGAAATACTTTCTCTGCAAAAACCATATCTGACTATCTGAAAGCGGAACATCGATCTCTGGACAACGAAACTGTGTACAGCTATCTGGAAAAACTGGAGAAGGCCTACCTGATTCATCGGTGTTCCCGCTATGACCTTCAGGGCAGGGAAATTCTAAAAACGCAGGAAAAGTTCTATCTTGCGGATACTTCTCTGCGGTACAGTGTGCTTGGTTATAATGATGATACGGTGGCAAGCAGCCTGGAAAATGTGGTCTACCTTGAATTGTGCCGCCGTGGATACACTGTTTATATCGGAAAGATTGGAAACGGTGAAGTGGACTTTGTTGCCACCCGGCAAAATGAGAAAATTTATGTGCAAGTAACCCAGTGCATTGATTCGGAGAAAACAGAGAAGCGTGAGTACGAACGTCTGTTGCAGATCCGAGATAACTATCCCAAATATATCCTGCGCACGGACGAGTTTGCCGGTGGCAATTACGAAGGAATTATCACCATGCATGTGGCAGATTTCCTGCTGAGCGATGTGTAATAATATGTATGAAATCTGACAAAATACGAGTAAGAAAGACACATATTAATCAATGACATGCGTGAAAGGGGATGTGTATGGTACCGCGGTGTTCTTTTGATTTGTTCAGGAGTAATGTGTGTCACAAGCTGAAAGAACTCGGTGAACGCTTGTTTCCGGAAGTGAAGGGTGCAGTCGCATGGCAAAGACGATCTTTTTGTGCAGCAGCCCGACAACGCCGGGTGCGGACGGATATGTGCTGGATCCGGCGTTCAGACGTTTTTTGCCCGGACTCGGGCTCACAAAGACGCAGGTGTTTCCCCACTGGCAGTATGAACGGGGCCTTGTGATCGATGGACTGAAAAATGTGGAGGATATCGCATTGCCGGACAGCATGGGGCACATGTTCCTGGCGCTTACAGACGGCAGCTACATTTTGAGCAAAAACGGGAAAGAAGAATTAAGGGGAGAGATCTATCAGATCCGGGACGGCGTGATCACGCTGGTGAATCACGGGGATGTTACTTTCTGATCCGCCCGGGAGACAGGAAGGAGACAGAGAACCGTCCCCTGTCTCCTTTGCGGTCATTCGCTGAACAGACCGTTCATAAAACTGGCAGCCAGTTCCGGCCATCCGGTCACGGCAGGCTCCAACATGGCGGGATTTGAGCACCATGTCGTTTTGTCAGCCAGCGAAAGTCCGTGCGCACCGTGCGGATAGATGTGGACCTCCGCGGGAATGCCGTGCTCGCTCAGGGCCGAGGCGAAGCAGAGCGTGTTCTGGCACGGAACGCTTGAATCATCCCATGTGGCCCACAGAAAAGCGGGCGGCGTCTGTCCGCTGACCATCGTTTCCAGGGAGTACTGCCGATGTACCTCCGGATCCTCCGAGCCGGTCAGGTTTATGAAAGAACCGCGGTGGGCGTGCGCCCCGCCGGTGATCACGGGATAGCACAGAATCATGGCATTGGGCTTTACATCCTCGGGCGTGCAGGAAATGGGCGCAAACAACTCCTCCCGGGGCCACATGACCCCCAGCGAGCAGGCTGCGTGCCCCCCTGCGGAGAAGCCCAGGACGGCGATCCGATCCGGGTGCTGTTGATAACGGGCAGCATTCCGGCGCACATAGGCAACGGCACCGCCAATATCCTGCACCGCACAGGGAAAACGGAATGGCGCCACGCGATACTTGACCACGAAGGTATTGAAGCCCATCGCGGCAAAGCGGAGCGCGACCGGCTCCGTTTCCCGATCCGAAACGAGTGTGTACGCGCCGCCGCCGCATATCACGATACCGGTGCGCAGCGCGTTTTTGTCATCATGCTCCTTCACGTCGGGGCAATAGGTATCCAGTTCAACAGGAGTGCCGTCGGATGCTGTAAGTGTCAGATGCTCATGCAGCAAAATTTATTCCTTCTTTCATCCGTTTATTTGGCTCTGTGTCAGGCGCAGCTCCACCCCCCACAAAGCAATCGTTATCGTAGATATGGGCGAACCGGCCCGATACCGACCGCAGGGCGGCCAGCGCTTCCCGCCACAGTCTTTCAAACAACTCCGGGTACAGCGTGTAAGACGGCTGCAGATCGGGATATACCCGGCCGAACATCCGGGCGCCCCAGCGTTTCGCCGGGAATCCCGGTTCGATTCTGCGCCGTAACGATCTGACCGTTTTAAAGGAACAACACGTCCGCGTCCTTGAGACCAAAGCCTGCGTACCATTCGTCAAACTGGCTGCTTTCTATCAGGTACATGACAGTGACTACTTTGGCCCTGGCCGGGAGACAGAAAGGAGACAGAGAACCGTCCCCTGTCTCCTTGAGAACCGTCCCCTGTCTCCTTCCCCTGTCTCCTTAGAGAGGGTTCCATTTGCCGCGGAGGTAGTGGATGCCGAGGAGGACGAAGAGGGTCATGTTGTGGGCAATCATACAGCCCCAGGCGGCGGTCAGGCCCATACCCATCAGACGGACGGTGATAAAGGTGCCGCCGATGCGGACGAGCCACATCGAGCAAAGGCCGTAGATAAAGGGAATGACGGTGTGGCCGACTCCCTGCATCATGCCTTCCGCGATGATGGAGATGCCGTAGAACGGCTCGGAAACGGCCACCATACGCAGGACGGTCGTGCCGAGCAGGATGACCGCGCTTTCGGCGGAAAAGAGGCCCATCATAGCAGGAGCAAAGAGATAGAGGAGTGAACCGGAAACGGTCATCAGGCAGACTTCAACGAGCACGATGACCCCGGCGAGCTCCTTCATTTTTTTGTTGTCCCGGGCACCGTAAGCGTTGCCGGAAAGGGTGGCAGCCGCCGTCTGCATGCCATAGCCGGGAACATAGAAGGCGGATTCGACCGTGTTGGCGATGGTGTGGGCAGCGGTCGAGATCTCGCCGAGCGAGTTGATCATGGACGCGAAGACGACATAGCCGAGAGAAGTGCCGAAGCGCTGGAGCATATTCGGGAACGCGATCTTCAGGCAGGGCTTCAGGATCGCCGGGTCCGGCTTCAGCGGATAGCCCTTCGGGGAAACAAGCGGATGCTTCCACACGGCCAGCGTGATGCACAGACCGCCGCAGGCATAGGCAATGGCGCTGGCGACTGCCGCGCCGATGACGCCCCAGCCGAAGCCGGGAAGGGTAATGGCCGCACCGAAAATGCTGACAGTTCGGGTCGGATAGATCATGAGAAAATTGAGACAGACATTGACGATGTTGACGCCGACGGCCACGCGCATGGGCGTTCTTGTGTCGCCGGCGGCGCGCAGGGCGGTGCCGTAGATCGAGGATGCCGCGCGGAAGAGCATCGGCGTATACAGGATAAAGAAATAAAGGGAAGAAGTCTCACGGATCGCCGGGTCCGCGTTCATCCAGACGGGGACTTTGGCACTCAGGGAAAGCGGGAGAACGGTAAAGAGGATACCGGTGAAGAGCACGGCCAGCGTGGCCTGGGAAACGGTACGAGCGGCGGAATCCCGATCCCCTGCGCCGCAGGAACGGGCGATCATGGCCAGAAAACCGACTCCGACGGCGGAGACTGTTGAATTGACCAGCCAGTTGACCGTGGAGGTGGCGCCTACGGCAGCAGTAGCTTCCGTGCCGAGAGAGCCGACCATGGCGGTATCGATATACTGCACGGCGGTCTGCATGAACTGCTCCAGCATGGTTGGCCATGCCAGACGGAAGATCACAGGGATCAGCGCGAGGGAGAGACCGGAGAACTGTTTATTTTTGAATGGATTGCTTGTCATACTGCCTCCGTAAGTTTAGGAGAAGCTTCCCGTGAATTACCCTTGTTTTTTCGTTTTGCGAACCAGATATGCCCACAGTTCGTTATCCGGAACATCCGCCTGCCCGGAAGGAAGAAGGAAGGCTTTCTGCTCTGTAGCATATAGATAGATGCAATCCTTATCCCTGACCAGACGGGCAATCTTGTCCCAGGGAAGGCGGACGTGTTCCTCGATCTTGGTTGCAGACTGGATATCAACGGTCTCTTCCGAAAAGGTCAGGGTATATACAGGACGCGGAAGCTTTTGCGTTTTGACGCTTGTCCGGAGTGAAAGAAGAAACATAATGAACCAGAGGACAGGCAG
>JAZUFB010000044.1:0-12848 GCA_045640475.1 Clostridia bacterium | reverse complement strand
AAGTGAGGACATCCCAACGCGCGGCTTATGATATGCTGGCTGCCCAGATCCATCCGCACTTTATTTACAATACGCTCGAAAATCTGCGAATGATGGCGGAGATCAACGATGATCCGGAAGTTGCGGATCAGCTTTACGCCCTTGGCAGGATGCTGCGCCTGAGCATCAGTGACGCTTCTTCCACCGGCGAGATCCAGATGGAGATCGAGCATGCACAGACCTATCTGCAGCTTCAGAAAATGAGACTGAACAATCAACTGGAATATCAGATCGATCCGGTGGCCCCGGAGATCCTGCATGCCCAATGCCCGCGTTTCCTGCTCCAGCCGCTGGTGGAAAACGCGATCAAACATGGATTCCAACAAAAAAACAGACCCGGAAGGATCCATATCTCTTCCGGGAAAACAGGCAATCAAATTTGGCTGAAAGTGAACAATGACGGCGAAGCCTTTACGGAGGAACGCCTGAATCAGGTACGGGAAGCCCTGAAGCATAATCATCCCGTGGTGAATACCAAGGGCGGGATCGGCCTGATCAATGTCAACACACGCCTGCGGATGTTCTATGGCAACGAAAGCGGACTGACCATCGACTCCACGCCGGAGGAGGGAACGACCTGTACCCTGACCCTCATCGTGAAGGAGTGAGATCATACGATGATCACGGGGTCAGGAAGGAATAAAGCCGAAGGATACCAACTCGTCGCGGAAAGCGCCCGGGGTGACGCCGGTGAGCTTTTTGAAGGTGGAGAAGAAATAGGTCGAAGACGGGAAACCGCATTTCTGCGCCAACTCTGGCATGGAGATGCGGGGCTCCTTCAGCAGAGCCACACAGGCGGCATCGATCCGTTTGTTGTTCAGGAACTGGATGAATCCGGTTCCTGTTTCTTTTTTGAACAGGGTTGTGAAATAGTTCGGCTGCAGATACACCTCGGCGGCGATGCCGGAAAGGGAAAGGTCTTCCTGATACCGCTCGTTGACCGCCTGGATGGCGGCGCGGACATCTTTGGAGTTGATGATCTTGCCAAGCGGAATGGCGCGGAGCTCTGCGGCCAGACGGTCGGTATCTTCGCCTTGGAGGATGCGGGCGGCCAGACGGCAGATCTCCCAATACGGCAACACCCGGGACGCGGCACTCAGAAAGCCGGCCAGTGTGTCAGCCGGACAATCGCTGCGCTGAAGCTGGTCCTTCAGCGCCAACACGATCTCCTGATCCGGGAGGGATGCTTCGGAAAAGCTTTTGACCAGCGAATTTTCCTGCTGCTGGGCATCCTCCTGCAGTTGGGTCTGTACCCGGTCGATCATGGCGTACAGTTCGGCCTTGTTGACCGGCTTGATCAGGTAATCACAGACCTGCTGGCGGATGCTTTCCTGGAGCAGGGGGATATCGGTCAACCCGGTCAGAACCGCGCAATAGCGCACGCCATGCTCCCGCACGCCGGCGACCAACTTCAGTCCGCTCATGCCGGGCATGCGGATATCCGTGATCATGAGGTCGGTCCCATGCTTGCTGATATGATCCAGTGCTTCAAGCGGATCGGTGAACTCCATGACAGTGATATCCGGATATTGCTTGCGGATGATCCGTGACAACCCAGTCACGATCAACTGCTCATCGTCCACGACCACGATCTTCATAGAATCCCTCCGATCCACAATATTAGTTTTACGCAATGATTCAACAACTTCTCTTGATTGTTATTATAACCACGGTCCGTATACTTAAGTCAAGGTACAAAATGATAACAGGAGATGGACGTTTATGAAACTGCCGGCGCATTGGCAACACGGTTATAATCTGGGGAACAGTCTGGATTGCTTCAACGAGCAAAGGAACGCGGATGAAACCAGCTGGGGCAATCCGGTCGTTACCCGCGCGCAGATCCATCAGTTGGCGGAGGCGGGTTTTGACATGCTTCGTCTCCCGGTCACCTGGGAGGAGCATATCGGTCCCGGACCGGACTATACGGTGGAACCGGCCTGGATGGCCCGTGTGAAGGAAGTGGTTCAGTGGGGGATCCAGGAGGGAATGACTGTGATGCTGAACACGCATCACGAGTTCCGCTGGCTCCGGGCGGATCTGGCTCTTTTGTCCGATATCCTGCCGATCTACCGTCGCCTGTGGCAGCAGATCGCGGAGGCTTTCCGGGAATATGGGGATGAGCTGATCTTCCAGGGGACCAATGAACCCAATCAGCATGGCGGGGAGAACTGTGACAGCGGTAGCGGAAACCCGAACGCGCGGGCGGCCATCAATGCCATCAATCATACTTTTGTGCGTACCGTGAGAGAAAGCGGTGGCAATAACGCCACCCGGTGGCTTTGCATCCCGGGCCTCGCGGCCAGACCCTTGCCGGATTGCCTGCGGGATATGATCCTCCCCAAGGATGACAAACTGATCTGGACCATCCATTGCTATTGCCCGGACCGTTTTATTTTCAGCCGCGGAGATGAATATGATACGCCGTTCTTTGATGAAAAAGCACGGGATGAGGTCACAGCTATGTTTGAGGATATCCGGCGCTATGCTGTATCCTCCGGTGTGCCGGTGATGCTGACTGAGTTCGGCGCTGTGGCCAAGAAACTGCCGGATGGCGAGCATTGGAACACAGAAGAAAGGATCCGCTTTGTGGAACATTTCCTGAAGTGCGCAAAGGAACTCGACCTGCCCTGCTTCTGGTGGGATAACAACAATCTTGAAACAGGGGACCAGGCCTTTGGACTTTTTGACCGGGAGAAAGGGACCTGCCGTTTCCCGGAGATCGTAAAGGCACTCGTGAAATAATGTCACAACAGTTACATAACAAATTTTAAAATCGGATATATCTGTAATTAGCAACAAAATGACCGAATAATGTGTATTGCATATATGAAAATGCCGTGATACAATGCTTCTGCTATAATTGAACAGACTGTATAAACAATCTTCAGGCTGAAGGTTGTTTATATGTCATGAATTTATGCTTTTTATGGATACGTGTAGTAACGTGAGATTGCGTATAACAAGTAACCCATGTAATAAAGAAGGGCAGGAAGCAGTTCTATGAATCAGTTTTTGGTCCTGGCCGGGATCTTGTATGTGTTTGTCGGCGGTGTGTCGATCGCAATCTCGCCGGATGTGTTTTCGCTGGTGATCACGGTCCTGATGCTGCTTGTGGTGATTGCGGGCTTTTTGCTGGGGATGATCCCCTCGGCTTTGTTTACCGCGGGATTCCGGAAGGGACGGAAGAAGATCGCTGACATCGTGGAAGTCCAGACCAGTTCGACCTGGCTGGTGGCTCAAAGCGAGGAATCCTTCTTTGGCCAGAAAGTGCTGGACCGGCTCTACCGGGACTATGTTGATCATGTAAAGCAGCAGGAGGAGGAAGACCTCGTTCCGCGGGATATTGAGGAGATGATCAACGAGGACAGTCTGGCGCTTCGCGCCTGGCAACCGGTGGTCCATCAGATCCCAGGTTCGCTGACCGCGCTGGGTCTGCTCGGTACCTTCATCGGTCTGGTGACCGGCGTCAATCAGATCGGTTTCAGCTCGGTGGATGCCGCGATCAGCAGCATTGAGATCCTGATTTCCGGTATCCGGACCGCGTTCTTTACGTCTATCGTCGGCGTTATCTTTTCGCTGATGTTCAACCTGATGTCCAAGCTGATCTGGAATATGATGCTGCGGGAAATGGGCTTATTTATGGAACAGTTCCACCTGAATATCCTGCCCAACAACAGCGAACTGGCGGATGCCAGACACGGGAACGATATTGCCCGGATCCTTGAGCGGATGGACCGTCTTGCTCTGCTGAACGGCGGCACGCCTGTCGGTGGGACCGCAAAACCGCATGATGATGACATGGAATCCCGCATCATGCCGGAGATCCGCGCGGGTCTGCGGAAAGGCGAGTTTATTTTCCATATCCAGCCCAGGTGCGATCTGAACACCCGGCGGATCACGGGCGGCGAGGCACTGGTCCGTTGGCATCACGGTGACCTGGGTATCGTTTCCCCGTCCGCGTTCCTCTCCGTGGTGGAAAAGAATGGCTTTATCGTCCGCATCGACCGTTATCTGTGGGAGAGCGTCTGTCAGGCGCTGCATAAGCGGATCGAGCAGCGGAAGACCCTGCTGCCGATCTCCGTCAATGTCTCCAAGACGGATATCCTGGTGATGGATGTGGCGGAATACATGACCGGACTGGTCCGGAAATACGAGATCCCGCCGCGGTATCTGGAGATCGAGATCTCCGAAACGGCCTATGTCCAGTGTGAGTCTGAGGCGCGGGAACTGGAACACAAGCTGCGTCAGGCGGGCTTCCGCGTCATGGCGGACGGCTTCAGCGGAGACTTTGTTTCTATCAACACCTTGCGGCGTTGCGAGATCGACGCCGTCAAAATGGATCTTCGCTTCTTTACCGGCAAGGAACCGGAACTGTTGCGGAACGCTTTTGATCAGGCCCGGGGGATCGGGAAGCCGATCGTGGCCGTGGGTATCGAAAACGCGGAGCAGCTGACCCAGCTGCGCCGCTGTGACTGTGCGGAAGGACAGGGATACTTCCTGTACCGTCCCATGAGCGTCGCGGACTTTGAAGAGACTGTGGACCGGGAGTAAACGCTGATGAAATGGCTGAGCAAGAAAAAAGGAAATGACGAGGTTTCCTATTGGCAGACGATCGCCGACATTCTGTCCGGCCTTTTGCTGTTGATTTTGCTGATCAGTCTTTTGCTGGTGCTCTATATCCTGCGGATTCCGGAAGAGACAGAAATCGATCCGGATCCCGGCAACTATACCTATGAAACGGACAGCCGGCCCGGAGATCATAACTATGAGGATCCCGGAAATCATTACAGCGATGGCGGGCATGGAATCCCCTGGGAGACCCGGATCGTGACCAACGGCGGAGGCGGTTATGCCGGCGGTGGTGGCGGAGGCGGCAGTGGCGGCGGGGATCCCGGAAACGGGAAGACCGGCGAAGGGGATTATGAATATCAGGAGCCCGGCTGGGGCGACTATGAGGGAACGGAAAAATCAGCCGTGTATGTCCGCCTTCTGGACGCGGAAACCGGGAAAGTGATCCGGGAAAAGGATGTTGTGTTCACCTTGGCCTATCCGTCCGGAAAAACGGAAATGCTGACGGTCTACTATCCGGAAAAGATCACATACAAGGAATACGCGACCACGGAGCAGGGAACGTTCTATCTGCCGGACAAGGTCCGCCTCGGGGAGCATCACCTGAAGGAACAGACAGAGCCTTACGGTTACGATGCCTCGGAAGAGGTCACGTTTACGATCGAGGAATCACACGACTGGGATGAGCCCTATGTAGTCGATGTATCACTGTTCCCGTCGCGGAACGTGATCCGCGTCCTCCAGACGGACGCGGCAACAGGGAAGCCGCTTTCGGGCGGTCGCTACCGGATCACCGCGGCGGAGGATATCATCACCGCGGACGGGACCTTGCGCTATCATGCGGGCGACGTAATGGAAGAGATCGAATGTGACGCGGATGGGCTGGCGGTATCTCAGGAAGTGTATCTTGGCAACTATACGGTCACCCAGATCCTCCCGCCGGAATGTTACGCGGCGGCTGACGAACCTGTGGCGGCCAGCGTGGAGAAAAAACAGCAGGGGAAACTGCCGGAAGCGCATGTATTTGCGTGTGAACAGACGGCTTTCTCCCTGGTGCTGGTTGACGAACTGGAGCGGAGTGAAAAGATCGCGGATGTGTCTTTTGCCTTCCGAAAAGAGGGCGAAGCCCTGACGCAGAGCTTTGTCACGAACCGGAACGGAACGATCCGCCTGACCGGACTCACGCCGGAAACCACGTATCACCTGACTCAGGAATCGGTAGCTCCCTTCTATGCGGGGCCTTGTGAGGAAGTCACGTTTACGGTGGACGCGCGGGGATTGATCGACGGCGAGAGCGCGAAGCGGGTGGAAGTGACCAACCGTATGCTGCGGACAACGGTCCTGATCCGGGACGCGTTATTGCGCAGACCGATTGCCGACCGGGCTGTCTCCCTGTTTGACGGGGAGGGAAACTGCATTGCCCAATGGACCTCTTACGGGAACGCGCATGAACTGAACGGCCTGACGCCGGGCGAATACCGGATCCGGGTCGCTGGCGCGTCCAAGGAAATGACGATCAACGTAACGGATCAGGCAGAGGTGCAGGTCTACGAATTCAATATCATGACCAACGAAGACCTGATCGGGCTTGGCGCGGTCGGATTGGTCCTGATCGGCCTCGGTGTCTTCCTTGTGGTCCGGATCATCCGGAAACGCAGGGAAAAACCACAGGAGCGGAGGTGAGACTGTGAATGACGAAATGACTGAGATCCGGATCTCGGATCTCCTGAAAACGATCCTCAAAAAAAGGAGACTCATCCTGCTGCTGGCCGTAGCTGGCCTGGCGGTGGGGATCCTGCTGTCCGTGGTCTCCTATCTGCGGGGCGAAATGTCCAAGGAATACGCGATCACCTCTTCGTTTGCCGTCACCTCGACCACGGAGGACGGTCTGTTCACCTCCCAGACCAACAACCCCAATTCTACGGATATCTATCTGGCGGAAAACATGGTCGATTCTGTGATCTATGTGATCAAGAGCGATCGGACGCTGGATGTGGCCATCGGCAAGCTGGACCTGATCGGGATCTCCACCAAGGATATCAACAAGAATCTGACCGCCAAACAGTACAACGACACCCAGATCGTGGAGCTGACGCTGTACTGGCGCAGTGCGGAGGAAGGCGTCAAGATCCTGGAGGCCATCAATAATGTTTCTCCGGCGATTCTGATCGATATTCTGAAGATCGGCGGCGTATCCGTGGTCAACAAGCCAACGGCGCGGTATATCGTAGGCGGCAGCGTCAACGCGTCGCTGTGGATCTATATGACGATCCTGGGCGCGGTGATCGGCGTTGTGATCAGCCTGATGGAAATGTTCCTGCGGCCAACGCTGATCAACTCCGAGGACGTGAACAGTCAGCTTGGGCTGGACCTGCTGACGGAAATCCCGGACAGCGCACGCTGGTTTGATGACCGTTGCTTTATCAGCGCGGATCCGGAGGGTGTGGAGGACCGTCAGACGCGGATCCAGTTTTCCTTCCTGGCACACATTGTGGATGTGCGTCTGTCCGAGAAAAACCAGAAATTTCTGTTTGTATCCTCTGTTTGCCCGGATGAGGGACGGTCGTCCATCGTTGCGGGATTGGGGGACGGGTTGAACGCGCTGGAAAAGCGGGTCCTTTTGGTGGACCTGGACGTGGAACAACCGGAACTGAGCGCTCTTTTTGCCCACCGGACGGATCGTGCCCATTCGCTCAATGCCCTGTATCGCGGGGAAGCCATCCCGGAGGATGTGATCTTCTCTGTGCGGCCGGGGTTCGATGTTTTGCCCGCGATCCTGGATGAACACAAGCTGCCGACTGACGGTTCCATGATCAGCCTGCTCAAGCGTCTCGCGACAGGGTATGACTATGTCCTGATCGATTCGCCGGCTACCCGTCAGACGGGGAAGATCATGGATATGAATCAACTGGGCGGTCAGGTGCTTTGGCTGGTCCGCTATGATACCGCGCCGATCAGCGAGATCCGGAAGACGTTGGAAAGACTGAAAAAATCCGGTATTTCGGTCCTTGGTTGTGTGGTCAACGCGTTGCCGGGAGAAATGATCCGATTCAGACCCGAATCGGAAACCGTGCAGACCCGTGCCGGAACGCACAAAAAACGCCACGGGACCACGCGGACCCTGCCGGTGATGCCGGTGACGGAAGAAACGGAGCAGGCCGAACAACCGGAAGAACAGGATGTTCTTCTGCCTTATATCGTGAAAGACAATAGGGCGGATGATGCCCCGTTGGCCGGCCAAAACAGCGCCGGAACAGGAAACCGAAGTGAAAAGCTTGGGGTGCCTGACCTCCCGCGCAAGGAAAGCGTGGAGAAGAAGCCGCGTCCCCAGCTTGTTCCGAGCACGGAACAAAAGGAAGAACCGGAGAAGCCGGAAAAGCAGCAGAAAAAAAAGAAGAAAAAGAAAGATAAGGAAAAGAAGAAATGAGGGTCAAGGACCAAGGGTGGTGCGAATAGGGTACAGGAACAGAGTACAGGGTGCATGTCTGTCAGACAATTGAAAAACTTGAAAAATAAGGGCTTTGCCTTTATAATGTTGCCGAAATGTCAACGGGGATAAGAAAACCGATATCGTGGACAGAGAGGCTGATCGTTATGCGGAGAAACACAAAACGACTGATCCTGTGGGTGCTGGTTATGGCAGTTTTGGGCTTGCTCTGTCTGGGGGCAACGGCTGAGACAGTGTCAAAGATCTCGGAGGTTTCCGCCAGTCCATCCGCTGGTACGGTCACTGTCCGCTACCAGAGCGACACGGACGGTGAACTGGAGATCACGGTTCTTCGTGATGACGACAAACAGACGTTGTTTGATCGGAAAAACGTTCCCGCCCCGGCGACGGACGGCGAAGCCAGAACATTAACGGTCCGCTTTGCGTCTTTGCCGGATTATTTTGTCGTTCATGCCCGCCTGTTGGACGGGACAGACGCGCCTTCCCCTGTCTTTGAGGAAAATTATTATACACGGGATATTCAGACCGTAATCCACAGCAAACCGTCGGACTATGATCCGGAACGGACCGTGCGTCTGTTTACGGATGGGGGCACTGACAGCTTCTTTGTCCTCCGGGAGGGTGGCGTGGTGCTGCACTCCAGTGACGGTGTCCGGATGACCGCGGGAAACAATGGTACCGTCCTTTTCTCCGGCCCGGCGGATCAACTTGCAAAGATCACCGCGGACGCACCCGTTTGCTTTGTGGATGACGAAAGACGGCAATATAACACGGAAGGCTTGTGCCTGCTGGATCCGAAAACGAGAGATTATGAGGACGGGGATCATGGCTGGTGGGAATACCGTCTGGTCTACCCGAAAAAAGTCACGTCCAATGACTACGGTGTGACCGTGACCGATGGACTGGGGGAAACATCGGAGGAGGATCTTTTTGAGGTAGCGCTGCTGACGGACGGCCTCAGCGGAAGCAAGACATTTGTTAAAGAGGTCCAGATCGGCCTCAGCGGAGGTATCAACATCCATGCCGATCTGACGGTTACCTTTGACTACACGCTGGCTCTGTTCAGCAGGAAGAAATGCCTGAAATTGGTCACAACGGTGGAAATGAAGGATATGTCCATCAGTGTGGGGGCAGATGTGTCGGTTGATGTGACTCTCTTGACCATCCCGATCGGCATTCCGAAACTGATGGACGTGGAGCTTGGCATATCTTTGGGTCTGGAAGTCACCGGCTCCTTTGATGTGCTGTTTGACACGAAGGTCCGTGTCGGGTTCGAGACCGATTTTTCCTCCGGACAAGATCTGAGTGAGGCGCCTAAATTCAAATATGACACCCTGAATGTGAACGGTGAGGCCAGTGTAACACTGAGCTTTGGTCCGTCCGTCAATGCCCTTTTCATTATTTCCGCCGGAGCGGATGGGTATGCCGGCTTCTATGTCCGGGGGACCCTGTGCGGAGATGAAGGTGGGGATGTGGCTTACGGCGACGATGAATGGCATGTCTGCGAAAGGCTCAAGTGCCTCCAGGGTGATTACGGTTGGAAATCCGGCGGAGAGGTATATGCCAAGGTTGGATGGCGGAAATGGAGCAAGACGCTGACAGAAAACAGGCTTTCCATGGATCATTTCTATCATACGTGGTCCTTTGACGAGGGCGGCACGGGTGATTGTCCTTATTATGCTTACCGGCTGGATGTCACGGTCAGAAAGGTCGCGGGTCCCGCTATAACCCTGATCAAGGACGCGACGGTCACCTTGCTGGATCCGCCGTCAGACCGGCACAAGAGTAAGTCTGAGGCTAAGACTGACAGTAATGGCAAGGCCTCGGTCTATATTCCGGAGGGAAAGCAGCAGATCCGGGTCTCCTTCAAGGATCCTGAGACCGGGATGGATTGCTCCAAAACAGTCGATGTAGTGATGGAAAATGCCGCTCAGACAATGATGGTTGATTTCATTCCGGATTCAGTGCGGCTTCACTTTGAACCCAACAGTGCGAATATTGTGACGGGCTTGCCCGCGGATCTTTCCTGTTTCCGTTATGACACGGTCACGATCCCAGCGGCTGAACCTGCTACCTCCGGCCAGCACTTCAATGGCTGGTCTTTGGAACCGGATGGGCCGGTGGCTTATCTGCCGGGTGACAGTGTAAAGCTGACGGCGGATGAGACCCGGCTTTACGCGAACTGGAGCCTGCTTGGTGATTGCTTCTATGTCCTTTTCGACCTTCAGGGCGGAAACGATGGGCCCCCGGCAATGATCCTTGAAAAAAACGAAAAATGGGCGATTCTTCCCGAAAAGATCCCGACGCGTGGGGATGATCTGTTCCGCGGTTGGGGAAAGATACCGGATGTGACAGAAGGATTGATCCAGCCTGGCAACCTGATCCTTCTGGACGGGACCACCTTTACGTTGTACGCCATCTGGGAACCGGCACCCGGGTGGTATCATGTCCGCTTTGACGCCAATGGCGGCACCGGCGCTCCGGAGCCTGTCTCAGGACAGGAGGGGAAAGTATTGACGCTGCCGGATACGATGCCGCAGAATCCGGGTTGGTTCTTCCTGGGTTGGGCGGAGGATCCGGACGATCCCGCAGCGGTGTTCATGCCCGGCGATGAGATGATGGTGGGACCTCGGGATATCACGCTGTATGCAATCTGGAGTATGCAACCGGTGGACATCTGTACGATTCGCTTTGACGCCAATGGCGGCCAGAATCCGCCAAGGGACATGAAGGTCCTTGCGGGAACTACGGTCAGTATGCCTACACGTATCCCAGAAAACCCCGGCAGTCTTTTCCTGGGCTGGGCGGAAGGCATGACTGGTATGGATCCGGTGGTCTACCCGGGAGATGCCTATGTGGCTGAGAAAGATGTCACTTTCTATGCGGTGTGGGAGATCCTCCCGGTCATTCCCTGCCGGATCACCTTTGATGCTAATGGCGGCGAGAATGCACCCAAACCGATCACCGGCGCGCCGGGTACAACCGTCCTGCTGCCGCTGTCAGAACCGACCAATATGGGGTGGACTTTTCTGGGCTGGGGTACGGATCCAATGGATCCGGGCTATCTGTATCTGCCCGGCACGGCCTACCTGCTGGAAAAGAATTGTATACTCTACGCGTACTGGGTTACCAATCCGGTGGATTATGCCAGCCTGACCTATGACGCGAATGGAGGTATAAACGCTCCTGCGACCCAGTATGCCGCGGTGAACGGAAGATTGGTTATGTCCAACATGATTCCGCAGCGGCCCGGATGGACTTTTGTAGGATGGGGCAATAAGGCCAGTGAACCGGATAATCTGATGCTTCCGGGCCAACAGATCGTGCTGAAGCAGGATACGATCCTTTATGCCGCGTGGAAACAGGAGTACCGGCGGTATCGCATCATCTTTGGTGCAGGCAGCTTCTGGGAAAAAAAGGGAGATCTTCGCTTCATGGCGAATGGCGAACTGGAGGATTTCATCGGCGCCGAGATTGACGGGAAACCGGTGGACAACAGTCACTATTTCCTGTCCCGGGGCAGCACGATCCTCGATCTGAAGGAAAGTTACCTGAAGACGCTGAGCCTTGGCCGCCATACGATTGTTATGAAATATAAGGATGGAAAGACGAACGCGGCGGTATTCACTGTGCTCAATCATCTGCCGCCGACCGGCGACACGGGCCGGCCGTTTGCCTGGTTGTGCCTGCTGACGCTTTCCGTCATTGCGTGTGTGATGTTGAATAAAAAACGACGTATCGATGGAAGCCGTTCCAATTGATCAATGATTCCTGCGTATCTCAGTTAATGTCTCCATGACGGATAAGTAAACAGGGTGAAGCAATTAAAAAAGGTGCCAGCGTTCGCTGACACCTTTTTCGATGTTGTTAATTATGCTTTTTCTTCTTCAGGATCAGGCCGGCGGTTCCGAGGGCTGCGATGCACAGGAGAGTCAGCAGCGCTACGGGCGTGCTGTCACCGGTGGGGGGCAGCGGGGGAACCTTGATGGTGAAGAAAGTGCTGGCTTTCTTTTCGCCGCTCTTGTAGCCCGAAACGATGGCCAGCTTATGCTTGCCTTCGGCCAGACTCTGCAGGAAAGCGGGCTTCAGGAAGACGATCGTGGAACCTTCAGCTGTGGTGTAGTTGGTGGGATCCACGGTCTTTTCATCCACTTCGACGCGGATGAAAAGCGCGTAGTCGGCGGTGGAACGGAACTTCAGGCTATCCTGCGCATTCTTGTTCCATTCGCTGTTCTGACCTTCGATGATGATCGGATCAGGCTCGGGTTCGGGGGTGGGAGTAGGCGTGGGTGCCGGAGTGGGAGTCGGAGATGGAGTTACTGCTTCCCATCCGGCATAGAGGGTGATATCCGCTGTTACGGCGGCGGAGAAGTCATAAGCCTTGGTGCAGTCCGTGTCGGTAAACCAACCGGTGAATGTATATCCGGTTTTTTTCGGATCATCCGGTTTGACCGCTTTTTCATCTTTCTTTACGGTCTGACTGGTGACAGCGTCTCCGCCATTGGTCTCAAAGGACACAGTGAATGTTTCCATGGGCTGCACAGTATAGGAAACATAGAGTTCGATCAGGTCAAATCTGGCGCTGCTATAGACATCCTCGGGGGTCGCGTAATCATAAGTGATATCCGGATCTTTGAACGCCAGAGGCTTTCCATCCACCTTGACAGATTCCAGTACACAGGCGTGGCCATCGTTTTTGAATTCATACCCGTCTTTCGCCCAGAGGCCGATCAGGATAGAACCCTTGTCCCCGCTCTTCATGGTCGCGGGATCCGTATCGCTTATATCG
>JAZUFB010000043.1:0-5072 GCA_045640475.1 Clostridia bacterium | reverse complement strand
CCAAGACAGTAGAAACGTTCCCTGTCTCCCTTGTCCTTGAAAAAGGAGACAGAGAACCGTCCCCTGTCTCCTGCTGTCTCCTTCTGTCCTTGAAAAAGGAGACAGAGAACCGTCCCCTGTCTCCTGCCCTGTCTCCTTGAGAACCGTCCCCTGTCTCCTTGAGAACCGTCCCCTGTCTCCTTGACTTTTTCCACATGGGTTCCTACAATAGAGTTATGAGAACTGAACGGAGAGTGAGACATGATGGCGAACGGGGCTAAGTTGAGCCTGATCTGGCCGGTCGAACGGGAAAAAATGAATAGCCTGCAGGAGACGGTGATCCATGATCTTGGGTTGGATGTGATCTGCGAAAAGGTCGCGGCCAAACCGCAGGAACAGGGGATCCTGTTGAGCGTTCTCTCCGCGATGACAGATGATCCGGCTGTGACACGGTATCGCCTGGAGGTATTCCGGGATATCTATGAACATCCGGATATGTGCGAAAAGCTGATGAAGCTGCTGGACAAGATCGACTTTTTGCGCGATTACGGAAGCTTCAAGGACCGGTATGACGAGCATGCCGGCGTGTGGGACCTGATGCACCGTCTTGAGGAGATCCGTGACTATATCAACTATGTGGAAGCCATCTATGAATGCCTGCGTGGGACCGAACTGAAGAGCGAAGGTCTGGGACGGCTGAAGAACTATGTGGATACCCTGTATCATGAACGCGGGTTTGCGGAGCTGAAAAAGGATATCGAGGAATGCCGGGCGACGACGGCCAGCCTGCGCAGCGTGACCGTCGGCATCAACCTGAACGAACGGTTTGAGGCGGCTGGGATCGGCCTGATCTCCATCAACAGCAAGCCTTTCGCAAAATCCGGGATCCTTTCTAACCTGAGCGATGCGATCGTCAAAAACAATATCCGGCCTGATAATGACTGGGACGAAAACTATAAGTTCCATCCCTTCTCCGCGGGGGACGCGTTTGCCGCGGTGGAACGGTTCACCGAAAAACGGATGCGGATGAATCCGATGTATACGATCGCCTCGGTGCCGAAGGATGACTCCGCCGAGGGCGTGACCTATCATATGGAAAAGGTCACGAACCATCTGTTGGCCGTTGTGATCAAAAAACTGAAGGAAGTTCTGAAACGCTATGTTTATGTGACCATTACGGATATCACGGATCTGATCCCGGAACTGGTCTATTACATCCGTTTCGCGGAATATGTGCGCGCCCTGAAGGACAAGGGCTATGTGTTCTGCATGCCGGAGGTCATTCAGGACAGCGCGGACACGCGTGAAGCATTTGCCAAGGGCCTCTGGAACCTGAAGCTTGCCGCCGGATGCGCGGCGGATGAGATCGTGAGGAACGATCTGGACTTTGATGAAAAACATCGCGTTTATATCCTGACGGGCGCGAACCGTGGCGGAAAAACGACGGTGACGCAGGCGGTGGGCCAGCTGTTTGTACTGGCGCAGGGCGGCATCTTTGTGCCCGCGGAAAGCTTCCGCTTCTGCCCGGCGGACAGGGTATGCACCCACTTCCCGGCGGACGAGGATAAAACGCTGGATCTTGGACGTTTGGGTGAAGAATGTCAACGCTTCCGGGATATGTTCCGGGATTGCGGGAAGACCAGTCTGCTGCTGCTGAACGAGACCTTCTCGACGACCTCGTTTGAGGAAGGATATTATATCGCGCGCGATTCGGTACGCGCGATTCTGAAGAGCGGGATCCGGACCGTCTATAACACGCATATGCATAAGCTGGCGTTTGAACTGGATGACATCAACAGTGGGGAAGCGGACGGGAAGGCCGTGTCCCTGATTGTCAAGAGCGAGGAAGGGAAGAGAAGCTTCCGCATCTGTGTGGCACCGCCGGAAGGAATGTCCTATGCCCGCGATATCGCGGTGAAGTACGGCGTGACTTATGAGATGCTGACGGGGAAGGAAGGGTGACGGACGCGTGCCCTCTCATTCGCCGGAGGCGACATTCAGCCAAGGGAGAGCCGAGGCGTCTAGTGTGCAATGGTAGTTGCATCCATGCTTCCGGAGTTGGTGGATGACAACATCGAGGTGATGTAGAATATGCGCAGAGAAAAGAATAAATACATTTTCGCGCCGGATGAGAAGAAGGGGCGCGGAAAGAGGGCTGTAAGGTTTTTTCTGATCTTGCTGCTTTTACTCGTCGTGGTGGGCGTGGCAGTCAACTTTATTATGACGGAGCAGGTGGTGCTGGAGGACCAGCAGGTCGTCGTGCTCAACCTGCCGGATGACCTGGATCACTATTCGATCTTGCACATCAGCAACCTGTTTGGACAGGAGCTTGGCGACGGACAACGGCGGATCAAACAGGCCCTTGGAACGACGCGGTATTCCTGCGTTGTGATGACAGGCGATATGCTGGGCCCGGACAAGGATCCGCAGCCGGTGCTGGACCTGATCGCCCTGATGCCGGCGGATACGCTGAAGATCTTTATCCCGGGGGACAGCGACGGTCCCTTTATCGAGGAAAAGGCGCATGCTTCGCTTTCCGTGTACGCGGAGTGGGCAGAGAAACTGCAGGAAGCAGGCGTGGTGCTGCTTGACGAACCGTACTCCGTGACCCGCGGGAAGGGGACCGTCTGGTTTGTGCCGGAAGAGCTGTATACGCTGGATCTGGACGGACTGTATGAGGCGTACCATAAACAATGGGAGACGCTGGATGAGAACGCGACCTCGCTGAGCCCCGATGACGCGGCGAAGAAGCGCGCGATCGAATATCACCTGGAACGCATCGAACGGATCCGGGCAAAGAAAAAACTGTTCAAACCGGAAGACATCCAGATCGCTGTTACGCATACGCCCCTGGACCAGACCTATATGCATGATGTGATCAACTGGGGCAGCAAAGAGGAGATCTTCTCGCTCCGCTATGCCTCGATCATCCTCGCGGGACACTATAATGGCGGACAGTGGCGGATCCCCTTTGTTGGGGCAGTATATGTGCCGGACCTTGGCTGGTTCCCGGAGGACAGCCAGATCATGGGCATGAGTTGGCCGGAAGGTATCCCGCAATATATCAGTCCCGGTCTTGGCGCGGCGGATGAGGCCCATTATCCCTACCAGCACGGGCGGCTGTTCAACAGCCCGACGCTGACGTTGCTGACCCTGACCCAGAGACTGTTCTGATCGGTCTGAAGATTTGAATCGAGGCGACAATATGCAAGCCCGGATGGGAAAAAGCCGAAAAAACTATGAGATGGATATGGTCAACGGACCGCTGCTGCCCAAGATCCTGCGATACTCGGGACCGCTTGTGCTGACAGGTGTGCTGCAGCTGCTGTATAACGCGGCGGATGTGGTCGTAGTGGGCAATTTCGCGGGACCGCAGGCGCTGGCCGCGGTCTCCTCGACAGGATCCCTGATCAACCTGCTGGTGAACGTGTTTATGGGCCTGAGCGTCGGCGCGAGCGTCGTCATCGCCCGGGCATACGGCGCGCAGGACCTTCAACGGATGCGGCTGGCGGAGCATACCGCCATGACCGTGGCTGGCATTGCGGGTGTGTTTGTGGGCATCCTGGGCGTTGTGCTGGCGAGACCCCTGCTCCAGCTGATGGATTCGCCGCCCGACGTGATCGACGGGGCGACGCTGTATGTGCAGATCTATTTTCTGGGGATGCCGGCCAACCTGATCTATAACTTTGGCGCGGCGACCCTGCGCGCGGTGGGCGATACCAAGCGGCCGCTGTACTATCTGACGGTTTCCGGATTGGTGAACGTGGTGCTGAACCTGGTTCTGGTGATCGTGTTCCACATGGATGTGGCGGGCGTGGCGATCGCGACGGTGGCGAGCCAGGTCGTGAGTATGATCCTGGTGCTGATCTGCCTGCTGAAGAACGAGGGCAGCGTCCGGCTGAACCCGCGCCAGCTGGGGATCGACCGGAAGGAACTGGCGGATATCGTCCGCGTGGGTCTGCCGGCGGGATTGCAGGGCAGCCTGTTTTCCATCTCCAATGTCCTGATCCAGGCTTCCGTGAACTCCTTCGGATCCGTTGTGATGGCCGGAAACGGCGCGGCCAGCAATCTGGAAGGCTTTGTGTACACCGCGATGAACGCCCAGTATCAGAGCGACCTGACGTTTGCCAGCGCCAACTATGGGGCAGGGAAGAACGAACGGGTGCGCAAGGTACTGTGGTGCTGTCTGGGGACCGTGATGGCAATCGGCCTGGTGATGGGATTTGCTTTCCTTTGGCTGGGGCCGCAGCTGCTGGGACTGTATAACAGCGATCCGGGCGTGATCGCGGCGGGCATGGAGCGGATGAAGGTGATCCTGCCGTTCTACTTCCTTTGCGGACTGATGGATGTGATGGTCGGTCAGATGCGCGGCATCGGGTACTCCATTCTGCCGATGATCGTAAGCCTGACAGGCGCGTGCCTGCTGCGCGTGGTTTGGATCCTGACGGTCTTTGCCGCGAACAGGACGCAGTTTATCCTTTATATTTCCTATCCGATCTCCTGGTTCGCGACTTTCGCGACTCACTTTGTATGCTATATGATCGTAAGCCGGCGAAAGCTGCCGGTGAAGGAGCTGAAAGCATGAATCCTGTTTTGTTGGCCGCGCGGGAAGCGCTGGAAAACCTGACACCGCTGAAAACAGACTGCGGGCGTTGCTGCGGCGCGGCCTGTTGCCGCAGCGCGGAAGGCGAAGAAACCGGCATGCTGCTTTTCCCGGGGGAAGAGGATCTGTATGAAGACCTCGAAGGGTATGAAATGAAAGCCCTGCCCCGGGGAACGCTGCTGATTTGTGGCGGAAAATGCGAGCGGAAGGACAGGCCACTGGCGTGCAGGATCTTTCCGCTGATCCCCGTGGTGACGGAGAACGGCATACGCGCGGTGACGGACTTGCGGGCCAAAAGCGTCTGCCCGCTGGCGCGGCAGGGAAAGAACGCGCTGGATCCGACTTTCGTGGAAACCGTGAGGACGATCGGTGAGAAACTGGCCGAGGAACCGGAACAAAAGGCATTTCTGGAGGAACTGACGGAGGAACAGCGGGAACTGAAAAAGCTGAAAAACAGACTGGGCGGGTGATGAAAATGTTTGAGCAGATC
>JAZUFB010000042.1:0-7975 GCA_045640475.1 Clostridia bacterium | reverse complement strand
TATACTTCTGACATTTCTTCCAATGGAACCAAGTTGATGAAGAAACGTGGCGAACAATGGGCTGTACCGGCGGATGATCCGGATCAGATTGGAGAAGATATTGCTTCTGTGCGTTCTGCCGGGGCGGATGTCGTTGTAGTGTGCCTTCATTGGGGAAAAATCGGAAACAAATCTCCAAACAAGAAGCAAAAAGAACTGGCCCAGAAAATCGCTGACCTTGGAGCAGATATCATTATTGGTGCCGGAAGCCGGGTTGTACAGAATATTGAGTATCTGACAGTGGAACGTCAAGATGGAACAAAAGGAGCCGTACTCTGCGCCTGGTCTGTTGGTTGCCTAATGTGTGAAAGCAGAGATGCCGGACGTGTGGCAGGGTTACTTTTGAAGCTTTCAATTTCCAAAGATGCAGATCAGCATGTTTCAGTACAAACCGTTGAATATATCCCTACCTATATTTGGCAATACAAACAGGACGGATTGACATATTACCGGACGATTGCCGCAGATCGTAACAAGCCGGATGGATTAACATCTAACGATGAGAAAAACATGGATAAAGCCGTAACAAACGTGTCAAAAACACTTGCAGATTCACCGGTTTTACTTAAATAGCAAGGATTGACCTTAAAATACAGAAAGAAGGCATTTTGAATGAAACGAGTATTTTTAACCGTTATGGATGCTACGGGTGCAGGCGAACTTCCGGATGCCGCTGAATATAATAGCGTTGGTGCAAATACTCTTGGTCATGTGATCGGATCATGTCATCCGAGCCTTCCAAACATGGCAAAACTGGGCTTATCCCGCATACCGGGTACCGGATACCCTGAACCGGATGAAATTTTTGGTGCTTATGGAAGGGCAGCTGAAAAGAGTGCGGGAAAGGACACGACTAGTGGACATTGGGAATTGGCCGGTGTACGTGTTAAAACGGCGTTTCCCGTGTTCCCGGAAGGTTTTCCTGAAGAACTGATCACGGCATATGAAAAGGAAATCGGTTATTCTGTTATTGGAAACAAAGCTGCATCAGGAACCGTGATCCTCGATGAACTTGGTGAAAGACATATCAAAGAAAAGGCTCCAATTGTATATACTTCAGCGGATAGCGTATTTCAGATCGCCTGCCATGAAGATGTGTTTTCCCGCAAACAGTTATACGAATTCTGTGTCAAAGCAAGAAAGATGCTGACAGGGCCCTGGGGGGTCGGTCGTGTTATAGCCAGGCCTTTTATCGGAACTCCAGGGCACTATGTCCGTACGGACGGAAGAAGAGATTTCTCGATCGAACCCTGCGGGACGACCTTGCCTGATTATGTGATGGCAGCAGGAATGGACAGCATTGGTATTGGCAAGATCGAGGACATCTTTGCAATGAGAGGCTTGACTGAATCCGATCATGCTGTTGGAAACACGGCATGTATAGCAAGCCTGCTGAAATATGCGGAAAAAGATTTCAACGGGTTATGCTTTACCAATCTTGTGGATACAGATTCTGCTTACGGTCATCGGAATGATCCTGTAGGATTTGCCAAAGCGCTGGAAGAAATAGATGCAAGCATCCCCGAAATGCAGAAAAGACTGCATGAGGGGGATCTGATGATCATTACTGCAGACCATGGATGTGATCCGACGACCCCCTCAACTGATCATGATCGTGAGTATATTCCGCTTATGGTCTGGTATCCTGGACTCAAGAAAGCGATATCCCTTGGAACGCGTAAAACTTATGCCGATGTTGCGGCTACCTGCGCCGAGTGGCTTGGGCTGGATGAACGCTTCGGAGCGGATTCTTTTGCGGATCTGCTGAAGTAAACTTCTCAGGATCGGAGTTTGACGTGAAAATGAAAAAAACAGGATTGATCATTGCTTTGATCTTGATGATTCTGTTGATAACGGTACAGGTTGGGCAGGCGGAAGAACGCGACATAAATGATATTACAAAGGAATGCCGATTTACGATCTGTGCCAGCAACAAAAAAGCGACCAGTATGACAGACACCAAATACACGTCTTACTGGGAGAGTCGAGAAATCAAATCTCCTTTTGTAACGATTACTTCCGATCGGCCAATATGCGGCTTATATCTGTGCTTCAGAAATATGCCGGAATCCTATTCTATTCAGACTGGCGGTGACAACAACTGGCACACAGTACATGATGGTGATACAAGGTATTTTCATGTGTTTTATGAATTGAATCATGTAAAACAAGTGCGCATCCAGTCTACTCAGGAAGGAAAGCATGCGCTTGGATTTAACGAGATTTTTGTTTTCGGCGAAGGTGAAATTCCTGAATGGGTCCAACGATGGGAAGATGCCCCTGAGAAAGCAGATATCATGTTTTTAATGGCGCATCCTGATGATGAATTGATCTTCCTCGGCGGAGCAATCCCAACCTATGGCGTAGAGAAAGAGAAAAATGTTGTTGTTGCCTATTTAAGTTACAGCAATACAACACGTCGCAGCGAAGCCTTGAATGGCCTGTGGACAATGGGAATCCGCCAGTATCCGCTGTTTGGCGGTTTCAGAGATTGTTACGGTAAATCGGCGGATGATAGCTACAAGAATGTGACGGGTGGTAAAAAATCCGGTCAACAGAAAGTATGGAGCTGGGTCACTCAAATTTTTCGCAAATATCGTCCGGATGTAGTGGTAACACATGACATCAATGGCGAATATGGGCATGGACAGCATAAAATGTTGGCGGATGCGGTCATCAAATGTCTTGAATTGGCCGCAGATGAGGAACAATTTTCAGACATTGAAGAAAGTCCGTGGCAGATCAAAAAACTTTATGTTCACCTGTATGGTGATGAAAGTAATCAGACACATATGGACTGGAATATCCCGCTCAGTAAAGCAGATGGAAAAACAGGCATTGAATTGGCTTCTGAAGCGTATGCCTGTCATGTAACGCAAAGAGGAGCCAGTATAAAGGTGCGTGGAAAGAAACAATATCTTTCTGTAGAGAAAACGGGTACGACTTTTCCGAATACGGTTTTCGGTTTATATTTTTCGACAGTTGGCAACGATGTAAACCATCAGGATTTTCTTGAAAACATACCGGAACAACAGGAGTGAAGAGAATGAAAAGAATCATTGGCGTACTGTTGATCTTGTTACTGTTTGTTACCGCATCCTGTGCTTGCGCGCAAACATTCAGAGAGGATAACGCAGCTACCGAAATTACCGACCTTTGCACTTTTGATCTGGCCGGGAAGAAAAACGCGAAAAATATAACGGACCGGAAGTTTACGACTCATATGGAAAGTAAATCAGCTTCCCATCCTTCTCTTACGGTTACCTGTCCGCAGAAGATCTATGGCTTGTATCTGTGCTTTGATGTTATGCCGCAAGGCTATGAAGTACAGATTGCTGACGGAAAAGAATGGAAAACCGTTTATACGGGGGATCCTGAAATATATCATGTTTTTGTTCAATTTGATGGCACGGAAAAAGTACGTGTAATTGCAACCGGTGAAAAAAAACAGGTGATCGGTTTCAATGAAGTCGCTGTATTCAGCGAGGGTGAAGCTCCGGATTGGGTACAACGGTGGGAACCGGCTCCTGAAAAGACCGATTTGCTTTTTGTTGTGGCCCATCCGGAGGAAGAGATCCTTTATCTTGGCGGCTCTATCCCGTACTATGCCGGTGAAAAGGAAAAGAGTGTAGCAGTTGCATGCTTCAGTTATGGGAATACCACGCGACGCAGTGAACTGCTCAACGGTCTATGGAGCATGGGATACCGCTATTATCCGTTTATCGGTAATTTCAAAACATCCAGTTCCAAGAGTGCCAGCGCTGCTTACAAAGGGGTGGATAAAAAAACAGGGGAGGATCAGGTTCAGGGATGGTTGACGGAAGTGATCCGCAGAGTCAAACCTGAAGTAATCGTAGGTCCGGATCTCGAAGGCGAAGGCAAAAACGGTCAGCGAATGATGATGGCGGATGCCTGTAAGAAATGTTTTTCTATAGCAGCTGATGACGGTAAATTTGTTGAATCTGCCACCAAGTATGGCAGTTGGCAAGCGCAGAAACTGTATTTGCATTTGTATGGAACGGAAGAGGATCAGGTGGATTTCGACTGGGATCTGCCAATGAATCAAATTAGCGGGAAAAATGGAACTCAGATGGCTATACAGGCTTATCAGTATCATAAAACGCAGATCGATGCTAAAAACTCGACGAAAGCTGTTTTATATACGGGCGTCAAGTATGATAATTCGCGCTTCGGTCTGGTAGAAACGCTTGTTGGACCTGATCATGACCATGATGATTTCCTTGAGAATATCCCGGAATCGCGTATTGCCGATATTGAGAAACCTGCCCCGTTGAGAACATGGAGCATCAATGAAGTACTTCCAGAACTCAATGAAAAGGGCTTTATTGATGAAGGTGAATACATCTATGCAGATGATGTTCACGGACATTATGTCTATATCAGCAGTACACTTAAGGTTATTATTGAAAGAAAATATGATGGCAGTTTACCGCTTACATGGTATGAGAGTGAGATCTGGTGTGATCCGGAAGCAGGCGAATTAATGCAGAACATCGAGTATACACCAGAAAAAGCTGTAGGGAAGAAGTCTCGTGTAAATGCGGCCAAGAACGCTTTGGAACACAAGGTCGTTTTCGCGGTCAACAGCGACTACTATACTTACCGTGTTGGGGCGCATAATCATCAGCCAATCGGAATCGAGATCCGTGACGGTCAGATATACTTTGATGAAGCTTATGAGCCCGGTGATCCATATGAAAGTACATTCTTCCCCAATAAAGATACGATCGCATTCTATCGCGACGGAAATGCGGATGTGCATCACTCCAGTGAAATGAGCGCGCAGGACTATCTGGACAAAGGTGCCTATATGGTTTTCAGTTTCGGACCCTATCTGGTTAAGGACGGAAAACTGAGCGAATGGGTGACTACCAACGCAAACAAGAGTTTTTCCACCAAGAACCCGAGACATTGCTTTGGAATCGTTGAACCCGGACATTACATTGATATTACGTGCGAAGGACGCTTGGGTTCACGTAGTGAGGGCGTGACAACGACACAGATTGCTGCGATGGCTCAGGCGCTTGGATGCCGTGACGCGTTGAACTTCGATGGTGGACAAACCGAAATCCTGGTTTTCATGGGTCAGCAGATCAATAGAATCAATAAAGTAAACGGCAGTGACAATGCACGTGAAACATGTGAGATCCTTTGCATCGGAACTTCGGAACAAGTGGGCACTTTTTCCGTGAAGTAAACGAATATTATCTTGACATTTATCTGTATAAGTGATAAATTCTTTAGGTGAGCCGCTCGGGAGAGGTCTGCACAAATGCGCGACAGCGCAACCTTTGAATCCCGGCGAGTATATTATTAGGAGGTGCTGCACCATGTATGCTATTATCGCTGCGGGTGGCAGACAGTATCGCGTCTCTGAGGGAGACACCATTTATATCGACAAGGTTGCTCAGGAAGCCGAATCCACCATTTCTTTCGATGTGCTGATGATCGGCGGCGAAGGCGAAGTCAAAGTTGGCAACCCCATCATCGACGGCGCCAAGGTTGAAGGCAAAGTGATTGCTCAGGTCAAGGGCGAAAAGATCCAGATCTACAAGTATAAGAGCAAGAAAAACTATCATCGCCGCGCGGGCCATCGTCAGCCCTACACCAAGGTTGAAATCACTTCGATCAAAGCGTAATGATTCGAGTCACTCTGTATCGGTGTGAGGGGCTTTTGACCGGATACCGTGCCGAAGGTCACAGCGGCTATGCTGAAGCGGGAAGCGACATTGTCTGTGCTGCTGTTTCAGTCTTGGGAGCCACTTGTATCAATAGCCTTGAATCTGTATGCGGGATCCTTCCCGTGATCACAGAAAATCGTGACGGTCTGCTTGCCTTCCATATCAAGGATCCGACAGAACATGACGCGCAGGTCCTGTTGGGTGCTTTGAAACAAGGCCTCACAGATATAGAAGAACAATTCCCGAAAAATATCAAGATTTCTATACTTGAACGGAGGAAATGACCATGATGAAACTTAATCTGCAGCAATTTGCTCATAAGAAAGGTATGGGTTCTACCCGTAACGGACGCGATAGCGAATCCAAGCGTCTTGGACCGAAGCGTGCTGATGGTCAGCTGGCTCTGGCCGGTAACATCCTTGTACGTCAGCGCGGAACTCACTTCCATCCCGGCACCAACGTCGGTATTGGCAAGGACGACACTCTGTTTGCCAAGACTACCGGTATCGTTCGTTTCGAACGTCTGGGCCGCGACAAGAAGCAGGTTTCTGTTTATCCCGTGGAAACCGCTACTGAAGCTCAGTAAACTTATCGATTCAAAAAGCCTGCCGAAGTTAATCGACAGGCTTTTTTGAATCTTATGTATTTATATTGGAAGGTCGATGACTTATGATTGGAACATTGATCAATACTGTTCTTGTATTGATTGGCGGTGGACTGGGCCTTTTACTCAGAAAAGGGATCCCAGAACGAATCAGGGATACGATCATGCAGGGCCTGTCTTTGACAGTTATGCTAATTGGTATATCCGGTGCGATCAAAACCAATGATGTTCTATGTGTAATCGTCAGTATCGTTGTGGGCGGCTTGATCGGCGGTCTGCTGGATATTGAAAAACAATTGGACAAATTGGGGAAGTTTGCAGAAAAAAAGCTTTCTTCAGAAGAAGGTTCCGTTGCTAAAGGTTTTGTGACTGCTTCCCTGATTTTCTGCGTTGGTGCAATGGCAATTGTTGGCGCTATGGACAGCGGTATCCGAGGAGATCATTCGACGTTGATCGCCAAGGGTGTGATCGATGCGGTAACTTCTGTTTTTCTGGCGGCTACCCTTGGCCCGGGTGTTCTTCTTTCCGCAGCCGCAATTTTGGTTTATCAGGGAGCTATCGCGCTCCTTTCAATCTGGATCGCTCCGATTCTGACTGAGACCGTGATCTGCGAGATGGGCGCTACTGGAGGATTACTTGTTCTTGGCATCGGCTTTAATCTTTTGTTCCCGAATCAAAAAATCAAAGTTGGGAATTTGCTTCCTGCAATATTTGTCCCTTTGCTCTATCTCCCAATTGCAGGTCTTTTCTGATATTTTGAATAAATAACCAGAAAAGGATACGAACAACGTAAAGTTGAACGTATCCTTTTTCTGTATATTATATATCCTGAATAGGCGTTTCGGCGGTAAAGATCCGGCTTCCGACACGTACCGCCCAAGCATGTCCTGAACGGTAGAAAAACTCAAGCCTGCCGCGTAGACAATGATGATCTGATGGGTCTACAGCAAGGAAACGCGAGCCTCCGCACCAAACAAGGTCGCAGATCCGATCGGATAGAACGGCATGAGTACCATCGTCAGAAACATTGCAAGTTTCAGGGATCCCTTCATGTCCGATATAGATACCGGAAAGAGTTTGGGGGTCGGAAAAAGGTTGATTACACGGAACAAACCAGCGATGGCTTGTGTGCAGAGGAAGACCGATGACCGCGTTATACAGACACCACATGATCTCATCCATGTCAGCGTCTCCCAGACTGCATAGTACGGCGAAACCATATCCTTCTCCGAGAAGAAGGCCTCCTTTGGTTGATACACCGTGAAGGCCGCCTGAATGCTCACAAATGACATGTCCATCGAATTCTCTTTTATACAATCCAAGACCGTATACTGCTTCCCGACGAAGCGGAACAGATGGACCGATCATCATCAGGATTGCTTCCTTTGGAATAACTTGATGTCCTTCTGAAATACCGAGGCAGGAAAGACATTGATAATAGGATGCCATATCTTTAGCTGTTGATTTGACCATGGCACTGCCACGGAAAGGTGGCAAAATACTCCAGTCCCGATCACAAAGAAGATTGCCGTTATCATCATACTCATACAAAGAGGCAATATTCCCTTTAGCGAGCTGCTCTGCGTTATGACCGTCGACATCCATAACAGTTCTGGTCATGCCGAGAGGC
>JAZUFB010000041.1:0-8349 GCA_045640475.1 Clostridia bacterium | reverse complement strand
CGTTCACGTTCGATATCGTTGGAGTCCATCACGCGGTCCACAGTTTCCTGATTCTGACGGTACACACCGCCCTGCTTCAGCATCTGGTCCACCAGGGTGGTCTTGCCGTGGTCAACGTGAGCAATAATAGCGATGTTACGAATGTCTTCCCGAATCATTTTCTTCAATCCCTCTCTCCACATTCACACCGGAGTTCCGCGTCATCTTTCCGCGGTCTCCTTCAATACAAGGCCCTCGTTGTTTTCACAGGCGAGCCGTACACTCCATTCATTTTCAAACAGCAACACATCGCGTCCGTGACTGTCTTTCGCCCGACCGGAGGTGGAAGTCAGTTTCAGCTCCTCCACAGGCTTCGGGGTCTCGCTGACCCAGCGCACATAGCGGAAGGGCATGCCTTCCATCACGATCTCCGTCTGATATTCCGTTCGCAGCCGGTGTTCCAGCACTTCAAACTGAAGCACGCCGACAACGCCGACCATGAACTCCTCGCGTCCGGTCTCGGTCCGGATAAAGGTCTGGATCGCGCCTTCCTCGGCCAGCTGGTTGATACCCTTCTGGAATTGCTTTCTCTTCATGCTGTCCAGCGGGCGCACGCGGTTGAAAAATTCAGGGGCAAACACGGGAATATTGCCGTAATGGATCTTCGGTCCTCCGCTCAGGGTATCGCCAAGGCGGTATATTCCGGGGTCGAACAGGCCAATGATGTCGCCTGCCCAGGCCTCCTCCACGGCTTCATGCTCATCCGCCATAAACTGTTGGGGTTGCTTCAGGGCCACCATTTTGTTGGTCCCGGAGTGCCACACCTCCATGCCCTTTTCAAAGGCACCGGAGACGATCCGCATGAAGGCCAGACGATCCCGGTGCGCCGGGTTCATATTGGCCTGGATCTTGAAGATGAATCCACTGAAATAAGGTTCTTCCGGACCGATGTCCCCGGCGTCGCTCTCGCGGGACAGGGGTGGCGGTGTAAAGGAAAGGAAACGGTCCAGGAAAGGCTCCACACCAAAGTTGGTCACCGCGGATCCGAAGAACATGGGCGTCAGCTCGCCCTGGCGGACCTTCTCCAGGTCGAAGGCGTCGCCGGCTTCGTCCAGCAGTTCGATCTCGTCGTGCAGACGATCCCGGTAATGCTTTTCAAGCACATTCTCCAGTTCCGGATCATCAATGGAGATATCGGTCTTTTCGACCATCTTGGTTCCGTGGTCCCCGCCGGTGTACAGCTCCACCATACGGGTATCGCGGTGATAAACGCCCTGGAAATCCCCGTCTGTGCCGATCGGCCAGTTGATGGGGCAAGACCGGATACCGAGCACGGTCTCCAGTTCTTCCATCAGGGAGAACGGATCCTTCGCGGCACGGTCCATCTTGTTGACAAAAGTAAAGATCGGGATATTCCGCAACCGGCAGACTTTGAACAACTTAATGGTCTGGGCTTCAACGCCCTTGGCGGCGTCCAGCAGCATCACCGCGGCATCCGCGGCCACCAGCACACGGTAGGTATCTTCGGAGAAGTCCTGGTGTCCGGGGGTGTCCAGAATGTTGATGCGGTACCCGTCATAGATAAACTGCATGGCGGAAGAGGTCACTGAAATGCCACGCTGCTTTTCGATGTCCATCCAGTCCGACGTAGCGTGCTTGTCGGTCTTGCGTGCTTTGACGCTGCCGGCGGAACGGATGGCCCCGCCGTAGAGCAAAAGCTTTTCGGTCAGCGTGGTCTTACCGGCGTCAGGATGCGAAATGATCGCGAAGGTACGGCGTTTTTCAACCTCTTCGTGAAGCATCTCACGGAACTCTTTCGTATCGTTACCCGGCAGCATGGGATCCCTCCTGCAAGCAAAATCAAACAACTATTCATTTTATCCGTTTTTTCACGGGATTGTCAAGATTTCCCCCTCGTTATTTATATTTCGTTCATCTTTTTTATGCTATAATACGGTGTCATATGAATCAGCAGGAGGCACAAGCATGTTAGAACTCCGTAACATCACCAAGGATTACATTACCGGAGCCGAAAAGGTAGAAGCTCTGAAGGGCGTCTCTCTCCAATTCCGGAAGAGTGAATTTGTTTCCATCCTGGGTCCGTCCGGCTGCGGCAAGACCACCATGCTCAACATCATCGGCGGTCTGGACCGTTTCACGTCCGGCGATCTGCTCATCAACGGCCGTTCCACCAAAGAATATAAGGACCGGGACTGGGATACCTACCGCAACCATTCCGTCGGTTTTGTGTTTCAAAGCTATAACCTGATCCCCCACCAGACCGTGCTCAACAATGTGGAGCTGGCGCTCACGCTTTCCGGCGTTTCCAAGGCGGAACGCAAAGCCCGCGCCAAGGCCGCGCTCGAGCGTGTCGGTTTGGGCGATCAGCTGCGCAAGAAGCCCGGCGAGATGTCCGGCGGTCAGTGCCAGCGTGTCGCCATCGCCCGCGCCATCGTCAACGATCCGGATATCATCCTTGCCGATGAACCCACCGGTGCTCTGGATACCGAAACCAGTGTCCAGATCATGGAGATCCTCAAGGATATCTCCCGCGAGCGTCTGGTCATCATGGTCACCCATAATCCCGAGCTGGCCGAAGCCTACTCCACCCGCATCGTCCGTATGCTGGATGGCCGTATCCTTTCCGATACGCTTCCCCTCACGGAGGAGGAGATCAAAGCCGCCGCTGAAGCCGATCCCGATACTTCCCGTCAGAAGAAGCCTTCCATGTCCCTGTGGACTTCTTTCGGACTTTCCATCCGTAATCTGTTCACCAAAAAGGGCCGTACTCTGCTCACCGCTTTTGCCGGTTCCATCGGCATCATCGGCATTGCGCTGATCTACGCGGTCTCCCACGGTGCGACAAACTATATCGATTCCGTGCAGGAGGAAACGCTCTCCTCCTATCCCCTGACCATCGAATCCCAAACTATGGACACGGCTTCCCTCCTTTCCACCTTTATGGGTAAAGCCACTTCCCTCGAGCAGGAAAAAGAAGAAGGTATGGTCTATCAGAAGGCCATGATGTACGAAATGATGAACGCCTTCTTCTCCACCGATACCCGTGAAAACGATCTGGGTGCCTTCAAATCCTACATCGAAGCCCAGCAGGCCGATGAGAACGCGCCTCTCCATAAGGCGCTTTCCGGCGTCCAGTACTCATACGATCTGGATTTGGCCGTCTACACCGAAAATCTGGACGGCAAGATCATCCGTTCCGATGCCGAGACCATTCTGGCCGATGTCATGCGTCAATACATGGGCACTGACATGACCACCATGTTCTCCATGGGTGAAAGCTTCAGCATGAATAACTCCATGATGAAGACCTATACCTCCATCTGGCGTGAGATCCTGCCCGGTGAAGACGGCGAGCTGATCAACCCCGTGCTGAAAAAGCAGTACGATCTGGTCTACGGTCACTGGCCCGAAACCTATGACGAAGTCGTCCTCTTTGTGGATGACCGCAGCGAGCTCAACGATATGACGCTCTATGCCCTCGGTCTCAAGTCCGACGCGGAGATCAGTGCGGTCATTTCCGCCGCGATGAACCAGGAGCCTGTGGAATACAAGCGTCAGGGTTGGAGCTACGCGGACCTGTGTGCCATGGACTACCGCGTCATTCTCGATGCTGACAGCTATCTGCAGGATGAAAAGACCGGGGTCTGGAACGATCTGCGTACGACGGATACCGGTCTCCGCTATCTGTATGACAACGGTCTGGTCCTGCATGTCGCCGGTATCGTGCGCCCCAACAAGGATGCCGTCTCAGCCGAGGAAAACGGCCACATCGGCTACACGCACCTGCTCACCGACCATGTGATCGAAAAGGCCGCGCAATCCCCCGCTGTTCAGGCGCAGAAGAACGCGCCCGAAACCGATATCTTCACTGGGCTCCCCTTCCGTTCCGCTTCCGGCTCCATGACGGATGACGCCGCTAAAGCCGCCGCGTGGAAGACCTATGTCACCACCTTGGATAACAAAGCCCTTGCCGAGCTTGCCAAGGCTGAAGCAGTTATCCCGGACGAGGATACCGTCCGTCAGCAGACGGAAGCCATTCTCGCCGCCACAGACCGTGCAACCATGGAAGCGACCCTTATCACCGCCGCGCAGGCCCAGATGAACATGAGCGAAGCCATGATCAAGGGCTATATGGCCACCAAATCCGACGATGAGATCCGCGCCCTGTATGCCCAGGCGGCCGAAGAACAGGTCCGTATGAACTACGGTCAGGAAGCCCTGAAGAAGATCTCGCTTCTCCCGGATGATCAGCTGGCCGCTATGTTTACCTCCGGCATGAGCACCGCTTCCGATGCCCAGTGCGCCGCCATGTACGACCGGAACATCCAGTTCTCCGATGCGACCGTGGATGGCAACCTGATCCGCCTCGGCTGTGTGGATCTCAGCGTGCCCAGCGGCATCAACCTGTATGCCTCCAGCTTTGCCGACAAAGATACCATCGTGGAGGCCATCGCGAAGTACAACGATTCCGTGGATGACCTGAAGGAGATCCGCTATACCGACTATGTCGGTCTCATCATGTCCTCCGTTACCACCATCATCGATGCCATCACCTATGTCCTCATCGCCTTCGTGGCGGTCAGCCTCGTGGTTTCTTCCATCATGATCGGCGTCATCACCCTCATCTCCGTGCAGGAGCGTACCAAGGAGATCGGTATCCTCCGTGCCATCGGTGCCTCCAAGCTCAACGTTTCCTCCATGTTCACCGCCGAGACCGTGCTCATCGGCTTTGCCGCGGGTCTGTTGGGCGTCTGCGTCACATGGCTCCTGTGCATCCCGATCAATGCCATCCTGCATTCCCTCACCGGCATCAATACCCTCAGTGCGGTCCTGCCTGTTCCCTTCGCCGCCCTGCTGGTGCTCATCAGCATCCTGCTGACCCTCATCGCCGGCATCATTCCCAGCCGCAGTGCCGCCAAGAAAGACCCCGTCGTTGCCCTGCGCACCGAATAAACGATCGATTCCTTTCCGGGAGCCCGAACGGTTCAATGCCGTTCGGGCTCCCTTTTTACTTGCACAAAAAAAGAGCCTTGCGGCTCTTTTGTGTGAAAGGTTGAAAATTGATCAGGGATGAACGAAAGTTCCCATATCGTCTCCTTCAAGGACTTTGATCAGGTTTTCCGGATCATCCAGACCGAAAACGCGGACCATGGGCACTTTGTTCTCCGCACACAGGGCGAAGGCGGAAGCATCCATGACCTTCAGACCCCGGTTCAGGGCTTCCTGATAGGTGATATCCTTGATCAGCGTGGCAGTGGGATCCTTGTGCGGATCCGCGGTATACACACCGTCAATGTTCTTGGCCATCAGCACGCAGTCCGCCTGCATTTCAATGGCACGCAGGGCAATACCGGAATCGGTAGAGAAGAAGGGATTGCCGGTACCGCAGCAGAACAGCACGACCGTGCCCGCCTGCAGATGCTTCCGGGCCGCCATAGTGTTATAGGGCTCGGCAAACCGGTTCATATCCACAGCGCTCTGGACTACCGCATCCATGCCTTCCTTGCGGATGGCATCCGCCACACACAGGCAGTTGATTGCCGTGCCCAGCATGCCCATCTGGTCCGCCGTTACGGCATCCATGTTGGCTGCGGGGCCCTGACGTCCGCGCCAGATATTGCCGGCACCGATCACGATACCGATCTCGACACCCATGTCATGGATCTTGCGGATGATCTTCGCCACTCCGGCCACCTTGTCAAAGTCAAACAGGTCATTCTCGGATTTCAGCGCTTCACCGCTCAGTTTCAGGATCACTCTTTTGTACGCCGCGGGCATAATTGGTTCCTCCTCTCAGAAAAAAAGGGAACCGCGAACGGTTCCCTCAGGTTTTGGATCTTACGCCTTCTGCATGGCAGCGATTTCAGCAGCCAGGTCATCCTTGCGCTTTTCGATGCCTTCACCGCGCTCGAAGCGGGTAAAGCGGACGATGTCCAGCGTAGCGCCGGCAGCCTTGGCGATTTCTTCCATCAGACCCTTGATGGACTTGTCGCCGTCCTTGACGAAGGGCTGTTCAAGCAAGCAAACTTCTTTGTAGTACTTTTCGATACGGCCGATGACCATCTTGTCAACGATCTTCTCGGGCTTGCCTTCGTTCAGAGCCTGAGCACGCAGGATTTCCTTTTCCTTGTCCAGCTTTTCGGTGTCCACTTCTTCACGGCGGACAGCTTCGGGCTTGGCAGCAGCAATCTGCAGGGCCAGGTCGTGGGCAAAGGTCTTCACGTCGTCGTTGGCGCGGCCGGCTTCGTCAGCAGCCACTTCAACCATAACGCCAACCTTGCCACCCAGATGGATGTAGGTGGAAACCACACCGGTGGTCTCATAGCGGGAGAAACGACGGACGCTGATCTTTTCGCCGATCGCGACGGTAGCATCGCTGATCAGGTCAGAAATGGTCTTGCTTTCGTCATCAACGAACTTCTGAGCCAGCAGGGCATCCACATCGGCGGGGTTGGCCAGCGCGACATGCTTGGCAACGTTGTTGGCAAAGTTCATGAAGTTATCGGTCTTGGCAACGAAGTCGGTCTCGCAGTTGACTTCGACGATCGCACCGATGGTGCCGTCTTCGGTCACATACTGGGAAACAACGCCTTCAGCGGCGATACGGCTGGCCTTCTTGGCAGCCTGGCTCAATCCCTTTTCGCGCAGCCATTCGATGGCCTTGTCCATGTCGCCATCGCTTTCAACGAGGGCCTTTTTGCAGTCCATCATGCCGGCGCTGGTGCGCTCACGCAGTTCCTTAACCATTGCGGAAGTAATAGCAGCCATCTTGAATCATCCTTTCATATTCGGTATGTTCGGTTTGTAGGGAAATCAGGCCTCGGTGGTCTCGGCGGCTTCCTCGGCGGGAGCGGCTTCTTCAGCTTCGGACTGTTCGCCCTGCTTGCCTTCCAGGATGGCGTCGGCCATCTTGCCGGCGATCAGTTTCACGGCGCGGATGGCGTCATCGTTGCCGGGGATCACGTAGTCGATTTCGTCAGGATCGCAGTTGGTATCAACGATACCCACGATCGGGATGCCCAGGATGCGGGCTTCGGTCACGGCGATGTGTTCCTTGCGGGGGTCCACAACGAACAGGGCGCCGGGCAGCTTCTTCATTTCACGGATACCGCCCAGGTTGGTTTCCAGCTTTTCACGTTCATGTTGCAGCTGGATAACTTCCTTCTTGGGCAGGACTTCGAACTGGCCGCTCTGTTCCATCTTGTCGATCTGGTTCAGACGGTCGATACGGGTGCGGATGGTGCGGAAGTTGGTCAGCATGCCGCCCAGCCAACGGTTGTTCACATAGTACATATTGCAGCGCTTGGCTTCGCTCTCGATGGATTCCTGAGCCTGCTTCTTGGTGCCGACGAACAGCACGGTCTTGCCTTCCATCGCGATGTCACGGATGAAAGCGTAGGCTTCGTCAACCTTGCGGACGGTCTTCTGCAGGTCGATGATGTAGATGCCATTGCGTTCGGTGAAGATGTACTGAGCCATCTTCGGGTTCCAGCGGCGGGTCTGATGACCGAAGTGCACGCCCGCTTCGAGGAGCTGTTTCATGGAAATAACTGCCATTTTAGGTTTCCTCCCTTGTTTTTTCCACCCTCTATCCCTGTGCGGCCCGCCATCTTCGGGCTTTTGAGCCTTCCAACACAAGCAGTCGCGGGACAAAGGTGCGTATTCTTGCGTATTCTAGCACAAACCCCGGAGGAATGCAAGCATTTTCCAATGCTTTTTGCTTTCCTCCGGGGAAAAAGAATGGAGTTCTTATACGGGATTCCCACTCCGTGTCAGTCTGCGCGGAAGATCTCGATCGTCAGCGCGCCGCCGTCGTCCACATGGGTCTCGATCCGGATGGGGAAATCATACGTGTTGGTAAAGGAGAACCACAGGCCCTTGTCCACCGCGCCTACCGCGGCATCGCTGTGGCAGGGCAGATACGGGCACGCGCCGTCTCCGCCGTGAGGATGACGGTTCACGATCTTCAGTCCGGGCAGTTTCAGCACGGCGTTGTACAACGTGCTGGACACCTGGCAGGTACCGCCGCCCAACAGGCCGCCATTGTCCGGATCGCCCACATAGCCATAGCGTCTCGCGTTGTAGGGAGCCATGGTGTTCCGGTCGCTGAAGGTGCCGCCCGCGGGGATCAGATTTGCGGAGATCTGTGCGCAACCGAAGCGGATGTTGGCCACACGGGTCGTGTAGTCTTTCACGTCATCCTTGTTTTTTTGGTCCTGTGGGACCTTGAAATAGCTGGTATAAGCAGAAATAGGCGTTTCATCGTTCAGCGGTTCGTCCGTGGGAGAGATCGGCGTCAGCGCTGCAATGGACGATGCCTCGACATAGCCGCGGGTCTTCCACATATCC
>JAZUFB010000040.1:0-9537 GCA_045640475.1 Clostridia bacterium | reverse complement strand
ATTCTGCGGTTTCTGTTGCGCGCTCTGCTTTGCGGCCGTGCCCAAAACGTTCAGCAGGTTTCCCCAACCCTGGGCCGCGTTTTTCTGGCTTCCGGTGGAGGCGGTGCCAGCGGGGCGTGGGGTCTGCGGACGTTGCGCGGCAGTGGGGCGTTGCGCAACAGTAGGACGCTGTTGCTGTGCGGGCCGCGCAGTGTTCCCAAAGGGGCTCGCGGTCGGGCGTCCAAAGGAGGACGCGCCCGGCTTAGCGGCGTTCTGTTCCTTGCGCGCGGCATAGTTACCGGTGTTGTTCACCGGGCCGGTGCTGACGCTCGCGGCGTTGTCTGTCCTGTGCAGACCGGTACCCGCGGTAACTTTCTTCTCTCTGCCTCTCGGTTTCTTTCCCTGTTGCATTTCTTTCTCCCTTTCTGACGCTTTCGTTTCAGTCAGTCATTCATGGTCGGTTTATTGATACATTCCGGTCACAAACGTCATGAGCGATGCCCATGTATAGACCGAATAATAATATCCTCTGTCATCGCGGCCGTCCCGCAACAGCTTTTCGGCCTCTTCGCGGGTGACGGTCACAAAGTCCGTGATCTGCTCCGCGCCGGTCTGTCCGCCGTTGGAAAGCCCGCTCAGATCCTGCAGGTCCAGCACCGCGCAAACCAGCGCGTTGCTTTCGTCCGTCATGCCCGGCGAGCTGAACAGCAGCGGATTGATCACAAAGATCCGGTCCGTATCCTTCACGGTGAGGCCCGTTTCTTCCCGGATCTCGCGCTTCGCGGTCTCAATGGCCGGCTCCGCGGCATTCCGGTCCTCCGGGTCCACCAGACCCGCGGGAATCCCAAGCAACGTTCTTCCGGCGGGGTAACGGTATTCCCGTGTCAGAAGCAGACGGTCTTCCTCCCCCGCAACCCGCAGGACCACCACGCAGCTGGCCGCGTCCGGCGTCATACGGCGGAACGCGTCATCGTCCTTCACGCAGGCCAGCTCCTCCAAAGGCCGTCTGGACGCGTTGAAGTAATGCTTCCCGGGCGCGTATTTCAGATCGTAGACCCGCAGGAACTTTTTATCCAGCAGGGTCTCCACGTTTTCCTGTCTGATCTCCGGATCCATTTCTCTCAGATCTCCTCCGGCAAGGCGCAAAAGCCCGTATACTTTATGTTATTCTACAACAATTTGAAAAAAAGGTACATTCTTTTTCCCGTTTATGCTAAAATTAACACACAGTTCACAAAAACCGAAGGAGTACCGGAATGATCCAGGAAATCAAGATCGATACGCTTGAGGGGCTGATGCCCCTGATGGTTGAGCAGGAATACCGTCCTGACCTGCGGCGCAACCGCAATAACTATCTTTATCGCGGCATGTCCGATGTGTCCTTTCCCATGGTCACCAGCCTCAGCCGAAACTGCAAACAGCTTCAGCAGCGTCTGGAGCCGGCCATTCTGGAGAACTACGCCAAGTATGCCGTCATCAACGATCCCTCCATCGCGGCCTCCGTATGGCATCAGATGATCAGCGGCCAGCACAATGGCCTGCCCACCCGTCTTCTGGACTGGAGCCATTCCGCGCTGGTTGGCCTCCATTTCGCCATGTCGGAGGACAGTCTGGAGGATATGAACAGCCACGACTGCCTTGTCTGGCGCATCGATATGAACGAGCTCTATTCCCTGCTTCCCGCCAAGTATCAAAACGCGATCCTGCCCACCCAGAGCACGATCTTCTCTGTCGATACCCTCAGCGGCATCACCGGCAGCCTGCGCCAATATGACGAGGATATGGGCGATAACGCCATGGTCATCATCGAGCCCCCATCCATCAATCAGCGCATCGTCAACCAGTATTCCTTCTTCTCTGTCGTTCCGATGCAAATGACGGATATCGAGGGGTTCCTCGACCGTCGCACCCATAACACCGTCAAATATATCATCAGCAAAGATCTTCGCTGGCGTGTCCGCGATATGCTGGACCAGCTGAACATGAGCGAGCGCACGATCTTCCCCGGCCTCGACGGCCTCTCCCGCTGGATCGCCCGCCATTATTTCGTACGCTGAACCTTTTCCCTGATAATGCAAAAGGACGGACGCTTTCGCGTCCGTCCTTTTGTGGTTTACGGTGATTATTTCACAGTCACGTTGGTGATGTGGGGATTGGCACCGTTGTACCAGTACAGGAAGCCTTCCAGATCGACCACGTCGCCAACCTTCAGGTTTTCAACAGCAGCATACACAGCGGTGGTGTTGTCGGTCAGGTAGGATTCAATGCAGAATTCATAGGTGGCATCGTTGTTGCTGACTTTGAAGTAGATGTCAGCGTTGCCGTCATGGCCGCCCTTGCCTTCCTGATAGACGAAAGCATCTTCGCCGCCCTCGGTGTAAGCAGCAACGGTCATGCCCTTGAAGGCCACGAACTGGTTCTGGAAGTTGATCAGTTCTTCGGTTCCGAGCTTGTCGGTCACATCCAGCGCTTCGGCCACATAGGCTTCGCCATCCACGAAGGTGAACTTACCGTCGGTGATTTCGACTTCGCCAGACCAGGCGCTCTTGAAGCCTTCGACTTCAATCAGGGTGCCGGGCACCAGCTTGGCAGCATCTTCTTCGGAGCAGGCCAGTTCATAGATGAAGTAGGCGCCATCCTTGTCGGCGGCGTACACGGTCACTTTGTTGTCCCACCAGGACTGATGAGCCTGGACGTAGCACTGGACCTTCACAGGGGTGTCCAGCTCGGCGGCAGCATAGTCAGCGTAGGTCATGAGAGCGGTTTCGGTCGCGGCTTCAACTGTTTCTTCAACAGCTTCCTTGACTTCTTCAACCTTTTCTTCGGCCGCTTCTTTCACTTCTTCGACCTTTTCTTCAACGGTCTCTTTCACTTCTTCGACTGTCTCTTTGGCTTCTTCAACCTTTTCTTCGACAGCTTCTTTGACTTCTTCGACCTTTTCTTCAACCGCTTCTTTGACTTCTTCGACCTTCTCTTCGACGGTCTCTTTCACTTCTTCAACGGTCTCTTTAACTTCTTCAACCTTTTCTTCAACGGCTTCCTTGACTTCTTGGACCTTTTCTTCAGCCGCTTCTTTCACTTCTTCGACTTTTTCTTCAACGGCTTCTTTGACTTCTTCAACCTTTTCTTCAGCCGTCTCTTTGACTTCTTCGACCTTGGTCTCAACGGTGTCCTTCACTTCGTCGACCTTCTTGCTGTCGCAGGAAGCCAGGGTGAAGAGCATGGCAACACAAATCGCAATGATCAGCCAGGTATTCTTCTTCATGATTCTATACCCTCCAAATATTTTTGTCCCAAAGCGGAACGTGACATAGTATATGCTACTTTTCCTTTTTTTGCAAGGGGAAACGACTTTTCTTTCCCCCTTTCCTGCGTCACTTCGCGGCTGCTTTCCGCCCGCGGATCTTGTCCGCGATCCGCCACGCGATCATCAGCACCCAGATCACGATGACCGTCACGATCAGCGCGATCGCTTCAGAAGGCAGCGGCCCGATCTCCTCTTCGTTCCCGGTCATCGAATCCAACCGGTACAGGGCACGCATGTCATCAAACAAGGCTTCCGTATCCAGTGTCTGTTTTCTGCGCGCCGATTTGACAGCTTCCTCGATCAGTTGCCCGGCTGCGTTCCGCAGAGAGGTCGATCCGTTGAACACCGGCGTCACAAAGGTATCGGCCGTGTGTTCAAGCAACAGCTTGGTCGCCTGCAGCTTCACGGGATAATGCAGATCGTTGTCCATTCCTTCATCCGCCAGATACTGGATGTATTCCGGCGTCGCCTGTGCCTTGGACGTCACAGGCACATAGCCCTCCGTCTGTGCGTAGGCGATCTGCACGCCGTCTGTCAGCATATACTGGGCAAACAGCCAGCTGGCCAGCACTTCCTGCGGATCCTCCTTGCCAAACACGCAGATGCTGGGTCCCTGAGAGATCATCTTCAGGTCCTCTGTCCCAACCTGGGGCACAGGCCGCACCACGGTCTCAAACGGCACCAGCTGATCCTCGCTGATATCCAGCAGCGGGGCTTCGCTTCCCATCCATGTCGCGCCGGCGGTGGAGTCAATGGCAAAAATACACTGTCCGGCATTCAGGAAATTGGCGGGATAGCTGGAGATCTTGAAGGTGGAGAAGGCGCGGCTCTTGCCGTGCTTATAGATCTCCTTCAGGTCCTCCGCCGTGGTATCGTTGAAGATCAGGATCTCTCCGGCGTCGGTGGAATAGGCGGCCCCCTGCTGTTTCAGCAGGGTGATCATCATGTTATCCGTGGATTTGTAGATGAACGGGATCATGACCTTTTGTCCGTTCACGGCAAAATTGCCCGCCGCGTCCTGCGCCATCGCGGCTTCAGACACTTCCCACACAAAATCCCATGTCAGCACATCCGGCACGGTATAGCCCAGCTTTTCCACATAGGTCTTGTTGATATAGCAGGCCTCTGTGGAGCGCATGTAAGGGATCGCGCAGGTCTGACCGCCAATCACGCATTCCTGCAGGAATTCCGGGATCACCTCGTCCCGCCGCGGCGAGTCGAACCGGACTTCGCTTCCGCCCAGACCGTATGTTGGGTCATCCATCAGCGCGTCCAGCGGCACGATCACGTTCTGGCCGGTCATGTAGGTTGCGATATGGTCCGGATACGTAATGCACACGTTGGGCGTCGTATCCGTGGCAATGTTGGTGATGACATCGTTGTAGATCCGGCCGTAGTCCGTATACAAGCGGATATTCACATGGATATTCGGATACAGCTTCTGGAAGTCTTCGATCGCCTTATTGTAGATTTCCGTCTGGGTCTTGTTCGTATCGTTCTTGGCCCAGAAGCTGATCTCGTATGTCTTGCTTTCGTCCAGTCCGTTCGGGATCGTAAAGCCCGCGCCGGCATCTTTGCCGTGGCAGGAACAAAGGCAGAGCAGCGTTGCAGCCAGCATCAGCGCCAGCAGCGCTCTTTTCAGCATCGTCTTTCTCATCCCTTGGTCCCTCCTCTCGACACACCGGCCATGATCTTTTCCCGGAAAATGAGGAAGATCACAACCAGCGGCACAGAGATCAGCACCACCGCGGCCATCATGGCCGGGATATTCTCGCGGCCCAGTCCGCTTTCCCGGATCACCTGGATCCCGTTGGATACCAGATATTTGTTCGGGTCATCCGTGATCAGGCGCGGCCATACATAGGAGTTCCAGCATTCGATGACCTTCAGGATCACGATGGTCACCAGCGTGGGCTGAGCGATCGGGATCATGATCCGGCACAGATACTTCAGATCGGAGGTCCCGTCCACCTTGGCGGCCTTATACAGTTCATCCGGGATCTGCGCGAAGTTTTCCTTCAGCAGATAGATATAGAACACCGAGGTCACGCTGGGCAGGATCAGGCCCAGCTGGGTATTGCGCAGGTTCAGGTTGGTCACGGTCACAAAGTTGGTAATGATCACCAGCTCCGTGGGGATCATCATCAGGCTCAGGAACAGGGCGAACACCGCGTTCTTGCCCACAAACTCAAGCCGGGCAAAGGCAAACGCCGCGGGAATGATCACCAGCATCATCAGTCCCGTCGTCGCCACAGTAAAGATGACTGTGTTCAGCAAATACCGTCCGAGTGGCACCGCGGTGAAAACAGAGGTGTAGTTTTCCAGCGTCGGCGCCAGCGTAAAAAAGGAAGGAACATATTCCGCGTTGTAGCTTCCGTAACTCTTCACAGAGGTCAGCAGCATCCAGTAAAACGGGAACAGAACGATCAACGCCCACAGGGTCAGGAAGAAGTAAACGGCGATCTTTCCGGCCCGCGTGCTTTTCTTCTCAATCATGTCCGTCCCTCCCTTACACATACTGCACGGTCTTTTTGCTGACCGTCAGGTTGATATAGGTGATGGTAAACACGATCACAAACAGAATCAGCGCCGCGGCGGCTGCGTAGGACGGGAATCCGCCGCTGTCACCGTACAGCATGTCATACACATAGCCGACGATGGTGTTCATTCCGGCCGCGTTGAGGTCGGTACCGAACAGGGCCACCTCATCGCTGTATGCCTTGAACGCGCCGATGAATCCGGTCACAACCAGATAGAAGATCGTGGGAGAGATCATAGGCAGCGTGATGCGCGTAAAGATCTTGACGCTTCCAGCGCCATCGACCTTCGCCGCCTTATAGTATTCCTGGTTCACGGACGCCAGCGCGCTGGTGAGGATCAGGATCTTGAACGGCATCACGATCCACACGGTATAGATGCACATCACCAGCATCTTGGCCCAATAAGGTCCGCCAATGAAGTCCACCGGTTCCGCGCCGAAAAGGCCCAGCAGCAGGTTGATCAGTCCGTTGGAATATTCCGTTTTCTGGAAGAGGATCATAAACACCAGACCCACTGCCAGCGTGTTGGTCACATAAGGCAGGAAGTAGACGGTCTGGAACGCGTTCTTCAGCGTTTTGATCGAGCTGAGGCCCAGGGAGATCAGCAGCGCCGTGATCGTGGACACCGGCACCGTGATGATTACGATGATAAAGGTATTCTTCAGCGCCTGAATGAAATAGGGGTCGCTGAGCACATACCGGAAGTTATACAAGCCGATCCCGTTATGGGTCTGGGACGCGAAGTTGTAGCTCTGCTCAACGGAGTAGATGCATACGTCCACCAGCGGATAGATCATGAAGACCCCCAGGAACAGGATCGCCGGCAGGAGGTACAGCCAGCCCTTGAGGTTATTCTTCATACAGTTCCGCCTCCAGATTCAGTTCGGTCACGGCGTCAAACGCGAACACCTTCGCGGGTTTGAGTGAGAAGCAAACCGTCTTGGCTTCGCGGTCCACCGGAGATTCCGCGCTGATGATGGCACGGACATTCTTGCCCGTCATGCACGCGTGGGTCGAAACCACGCTGGTATCGCGGCCCATGGTCTCCACGTTCTGGAGCTGACAGGTAAAGCGTCCGTTTTTGTTCAGGATAAAGCCTTCCGGACGGATGCCGACCCAGACGTCCCGGTCCTCCGCGTTCTTCACGCCCAACACGCGTTCTTCCCCGATATACAGTCCGCCATTCTTGATCTTGCCGCTGAATACATTGATGGGCGGGGTGCCGAGGAATTCCGCCACAAAGCGGTTCACCGGCTTGTCATACACATCCTGCGGCTTGCCGATCTGGTTCACCACGCCGTCCTTCATCACGACGATCATGTCCGAAATGCTCATGGCCTCTTCCTGGTCATGGGTCACAAACACGGTCGTGATGCCCGTTTCCCGCTGGATCCGGCGCAGTTCTTCACGGGTCTGCAGGCGCAGTCTCGCGTCCAGGTTGGACAGCGGTTCATCCAGCAGAAGCACCTTGGGCATTTTCACCAGTGCCCGCGCGATCGCCACACGCTGCTGCTGACCGCCGGAAAGCTCCCGGGGCTTGCGGGCCATCAGGTGGTCGATCTGGACCAGCTTCGCGGCCTCCAGCGCGCGTTTTTCCATTTCCTCGCGGGAAGGCCGATTCTTGCCCTTCAGGTTTTGGAGCGGGAATATGATATTGTCTTCGACCGTCATATGCGGATACAGGGCGTAATTCTGAAACACGAGACCCACGCCGCGTTCTTCCGGCGGCAGAGCTGTCACATCTTCCTCGCCAAACAGTACATGGCCTTCCGTAGGCGTTTCCAGGCCGCTGATCAGGTTCAGCGTCGTGCTTTTTCCGCAGCCGGAGGGGCCCAGCAGACCGATCAGTTTCCCGTCCGGGATCTCAAAGGTAAAGTTGTTGACCGCGATCACATCCGCGGCCTTTTTATCCCGATTGGGAAACCGCTTTGTCAGTTTGTCCAGAACGACTTTCATTTGTCCATCCCACTCCTTTGTTATTCCTGTCCCGGCCCCGCTCCCGCGGAGATCCGGAGCAGATCTACATGTCAGATTGTAGGTTTTCCGCCCGGCCTTGTCAAGGATTCCGGGCGCCTTTTCCGGGCTTGGCGTGCGGGCAGTTCTGTTTTATAATGCCCTTAACAGCCCAACAAAATCAGAAAAGAGGATCCGCCTATGATCAACAAGCCTGCCATCCACGGCGCCAATCCCTATATGCCCCTCTGGGAACATGTCCCGGACGGAGAGCCCCGCGTATTTACATACAACGGTGAATCCCGGGTCTATGTTTACGGTTCCCACGATACTGAAATCACAGCCTACTGCGGCCGCGACTATGTGGTCTGGTCCGCTCCCGTGACAGATCTGACTTCCTGGACCTGCCATGGCCCCTGCTATACTGCTACAGACGGCAGCATCCTCTATGCCCCCGACGTGGTAGAAAAGGATGGCGTTTTCTATATGTACGCTGCCGAGCAGTGCGGTTCCGTCATCATGGTTGCCCGTTCCGAAACACCCTGGGGCCCGTTCACCGATCCGGTCAAGACCGATCTCGGCTTCGACCCCGGGATCCTGGTCGATGACGATGGCCGCGTCTATGCCTACTGGGGCTTCTGCAGCAGCTACTGCGGCGAGCTGAACGACGATATGGCCACAATCAAAGAAGGCTCTTTCCATACCCATCCCATCGGTCATTCATTCTGTCCCGGTTTTGATTGCGAGGTGGAACATGCCAGCAAGGAGGAAGCCTTCTTTGAAGCCTCCAGTCCCCGTAAGATTCTCGGAAAATATGTCTATCTGTTTTCCCGCCGTTATGAAAAGCCGGTCCCGGAGCTCGGTGTCTTCACCGATAATAACGGTTTCCTCTCTTACCGCTACAGTGATTCACCGCTGGAGGGTTTCGTTGAAGGCGGAAACATCAGCTTCAACGGTGGCGAGATCCTGCTGGACGAAAACGGTGTCGGCACCATGACCTACCAGTGGGGCAACAACCACGGTTCCCTCATGGAGGTAAACGGCCACTGGTATATTTTCTACCATCGCCAGACCGGCGTGAACGAATATTCCCGTCAGGCGATGCTGGAGCCCGTGGAAGTCGCCATGGACAAGGACGGCCGCCTCTTCATCGGCAAGATCACCTGGGAAAAAGGCCAGCCTGTCGCCTGCTGTCCCGTGGAGATGACCTCCCAGGGTCCGCACATCGGCGGTCTGGATGCCTTCAAGCGCATTTCCGCCGGGTACGCCTGCCATATCTACGGTGGCTCCACCCGCGCGTATGTGGCGCCTGTCTATGAAAAGGATGACGACATCTCCGCCCCCGTGACCAATCTGTCGGGCGGTGCGACCGTCGGCTTCCGTTACCTGAACTTCGGTCCCAACGCCCCGAAGACGGTCACCGCTTCACTCACTGCATCCGCACCCGTCCATGTCGCTGTCCGTCTGGATACCTATGATGGCCGCGAGATCGCCGCGTTCGACTGTGCGGAAGGCACCGCCGACATCACCGCGCCCCTCACCTGTGGCGTCATCGGCAAGCATGCCGTCTATTTCGCTTTCTCTTCCAAGGCGGAAGGGCCTGTCGTCACCTTTGACTGCTTCACGTTTGATTGATAGGAAAAAATGGATATGGGGATCCGGACATGATTGCCGGATCCCCACATTTTTTTATTCTGCAATTGCTGCTTTCAACCGTTCCTTCAGACATTCATACCGCGCGTTTTTCTCCGTCTTCGC
>JAZUFB010000039.1:0-20427 GCA_045640475.1 Clostridia bacterium | reverse complement strand
GAGCGGGAAGAGAGTGCCGTCCTTACGGATGGCGCAGCCGGGAATGATCACAAAATCCTGATCCGGCGCCGGCTTATGGCGGGCAGCCATGACGGCACAGAAACTCATACCGAAGAATACGCACTCCAGATAGCACAGCATACCGGAGATAAAGATGGGGAAGATCCGCCCGACGATACGCTGGAACTGGGTGCCATCACCCAAAACACGGCGCTCGTAGAACAGATCCCAACCCAGCTTGTTGAGGAAAGTGAGCGCGATGAGCCCGAAGCCCAGAATCGCGCCGAGCATGTTGCGGGGGGACTTGCCCTCGTGGCGGATGAGCGCGACATTGCTGATGCCCAGCCCCAGGAAGATGGCGATGAGGTACGGCAGGAGCGCGTCCGTAAAATAGCGTGTGGAAGTGGCTATGTCCTCCAGAAGCCCGAACATGAAAAGTTCCGGGCTACGGCGGTTGAGCGCCGTGATGGGGATGATGATGAAGATCGTGACATAGGCAAGGTAGACCAGACCGCCCACCATGGCCGCGTTTTTGTAGGAATAGGGCTTTTCACGGATGCTGCGGATCAGGTACCACAGCATAGCCCCGAAGCACACGATGAAAAAAACGAGGGTGATGGGGGCCATGGTATCCGCGAAGGATTCCAGACGAAGCTCTTCAGCCCGGGCAACGCACGGAAGTGTGAGCGCGAGGGCAGAGAACGGCAGAAGGACGCGTTTGCGGTTCATTTCGGTCACTCCTTTGGATTCTTGAGCAAAAGCAATTTGAGAATGACGGTCTCGAGCAGGCCTTCCTCATTGAGACGGCCGGATTTATGTTCGTATTCCGCGCCCAGGCAGATACGCACGGCGTCCCGGACCTGGCCGCCGGTATAACCGGAGGCCTGACGGATGCACTGGGTGGCGACGAAATCCGGTACGCCCAGCATCGTCTTCATTTCAGCGAAGGATCTCTTTTCCAGCTGCAGGATCTTGACATGCTGGATCAGCTTATACTGGCGGAGGATCAGCGCAAGCAGGAGAACGACGGCTTCACCGTTCCGCCGCAGATTGTGGGCCAGCATCAGGGCACGGGCACTTTTTCCGTCCACCACGGCATCGACCATCTGGAAGACGGTGCACTCTGTGGACGGGGTTGCGAGCGCTTCGATGTCTTCGGCGGAAACGGAAGGCTCTTCGGGATGATAAGCGGCGATCTTCTGGATCTCCCCGCTGAGCAGATTGGCGTCCGTGCCGCAGGTGAAGACCAGCAGATCGGCCGCGCGGCGGTCACATTTCCGGCCGTGCTCCGCAAAGACCTGGATCACCCAATCGGTGAGCGCCTGATCCTTGAGACGGTTAAAAGCAACAATAGCGCCCGTTTTACGGACCGCGCCGGCAAGCTTTTTACGCTCGTCGACCTTGCCTGTGCAATAGAACACCAGATAGGTCGTCGGGGGGACCGAAGCAAGATAGCCGATCAGTTTGTCATCCGCCTCGGCGCGGCCGGTCAGGGAGGGATGGTCCCGGACGATGACCAGCCGGTGATCCGCCATGAAGGGGACTGTTTCGCAGGCGGCGATGATCGCGTCGTTTTCCACATCCTCCAGAATGGCTTCGTTCAGGGATTCCAATCCTTCGGGCAAACAGGCGGCACGAAGGTCCTGAAGCGCGTTCTGCTTGAAATACTCCTCTTCGCCGGTGAACAGGAGTACGGACGGCAATTTGCCGCTTTTCAGCGCAGCTTGAAATTCACTGCCGGTCAATGAGTCTCATCTCCCTCGTGAATGGAATCGGTCAGGTACGGCTCGATCCTCCAATCTCCGGCTTCCGGACCGAAATGGACGGTGAGCGCGCCGGAACGGGCGGTCGAATACAGGGGAATGTCCCCGCAGCGTTCGGCAAAAGAATCGTGTCTGGAGGGCTTGCTGCAGGACAGAAGGATCGCGGAAGGATCCACAGTGGCCAGCGTCTCCGGAAGGGTCGAGGAGGCGGAACCGTGGTGGGCCGCTTTGAGGAGGTCCGCCTTCATGGCGGCGTAATGCTCATAGGTGCCGTCCAGATCGCCGGCCTGCAGGAAACGGACACCGTTGATCTCCATCAGCAGTGCCAGGGAATATTTGTTGGCATCCTGCCCGGGACGGACTTTTCCGCTTTCGGGCCAAAGGACATGGATCCCGCCGGAGGGAATTTGCACGGTGTCCCCTCTGGAAAGCGGGAACACGTGTGTGCCGGACGCGACCAAGCGATCCATGATCTCCGTGACTGCCGGATCGATCTCACTTTTGTCCGCGTCCGTCGGCAGATAGCAGACCGGGATGGGGATCCCGTCATCCAGAAACTTTTGGATCCCAGCGGCATGATCCGCGTGGAGATGCGTCAGGATGACCGTGGTCGGCGTCAGACGGTGACGGTGGAGGAAAGAGGCCAGAACCCCGTCATCATACCCGGTATCGATGCATACGACCGTGTCTTTGTCCCAAAGGACCGCGGCGTCCGCGTTACCGACGGAGAACTGGATATATTCCGTGGTCGTGTGGGGCCAGGGAAAGACGGACAGGATCGTGATGACCACGCCCGTGACTCCGGCGATCCAGCGGGTCCTGCCCCGGAAACGGAAGTACGCGCAGAGCGACAAAAACAGCAGGAGCACGCCGACGCAGGTGACCAGATTGGAGGCACAGGTCCACAGGGTGATTCCGTCTATGGAGCCGAGAAAGCGGATCCCGCGCGTGAAAAAGAGTGTGAAGGCTGTGGCGGCTTTGGCCGGGACGGCGCAGAGCGCGGGGAAGGGGAGCAGGATCAGCACGATCCAGTAAAGCGCGATCATGCCGGAAGCGATAAAGCTGACGGGAATATTGACCAGCAGGCTCAGAAGCGGCAACTCCTGAAAGGCGTAAAGCTCCGGCAGAAGGATCCCGATCTGCGCGCCGAGGCCGGCACAGAGCGTTTTCCACAAGGTTTTGAGCACGCTCTGGCGGTAGGTGCGCAAGGACCGCAGGCGGGGCGTGATCAGGACCAGACCGAACATGGCCCCGAAGGACAACTGAAAACTGAGACCCGTCAACTGGACCGGCGAGATGATGAGCATGAGGACCCAGGCTGCCGACAGAAGATGCAGACTCTCCCGGGGACGGTTGAGCAGGCGCCCGTACAGGGACAGAAGCACCAGAACGGAAGCGCGGATGACGGGCTGGTTCATGCCGCACAGGGCACTGTAGAAGAACAGAAAGATCGCGTACAGGATCAGACGCGCTTTCTGGGGAACACGGAAAAGACGGAACAGGAAGGCGAGAAAGGCAACCAGAATGCCGGTATGGAATCCGCTGACCGCCAGCACATGCGCGATGCCAAGACGGGAAAAGGCTTCACGGTCCTCCCCGGAAACCATGGAGCGCAGACCGAGCAGCATGGTGGCGGCATAGCCGCCGGCTTCCTCTCCCATAGCTTCGGTCAGACGCGCGGCGATATCGGCGCGAAGCGATGCCGTGAAGCCCGCCAACGTAAAGGGCGCGGGAGAAACGGCCAGATCACCGTAGCCATAGACGCCAAAGGTGACGCCGCGACGGAGCAATTCCTCCCGGAAATCGTATCCGTCCGGATTGGAAGCCCCGTCCGGGTGCCAGATATCGCCATACAGGGATACCTGAACGCCGGGGCACAATCCCTCGGGGAACGCATCCGTGTAAAAAGACCAATAAGCGCCCGAAGAAACGGGCTCGCCGTCCAGCGTGACATGGGTGAGCACTGTGCGGTATTGCCCGTTGGGGCCGGGACGGATCTCATCGGAGACGATGCCCGTAACACCGCAGGTCCTCTCCTCCGGAAGGACGGGATGGAACGCGATCTGGCCGCACAGGCTGCCCAGACAGAAGGCAAAGGCAAGCAACGCGACAAAACGCGCCGAGACAGACCTGAAACGCGTTTTGTTCCGGCAGATGCAAACGGCGGCAAGGGTGAAAACACATCCAAGCGCGGAAGGCCAAAAACGGTCCGTTATACGGCCAAGCAGGATGCCCAGCGCAAGCAGGACGGCCATGGGCGGCAAGAGCCAGCCGCGTTCCCTTTTGTTCATACCGATACCCGCATGCCGGCGGAGGCCAGCAGGACATCCTTGCGGACTTCGCGTGCTTCGCGAAGCAGCGCTTCCGGGTCGATGGTGGGATTCAGATGGGTGATGATCAGCTTACCGGCACCGGCATCACGGGCCAGCCCGGCGGCAAGACGCGCGGACAGATGGGGCTTTTCCGCGGTCCAGAGCGCGTCCGTAAAAAGGCCGTCGGCCAAAAGAAGATCGGTGCCGCGGCAGAAATCGGCCAGACCGGGCAAGGTATTGGTGTCGCCGGTATAGCACATGGAACGGCCTTCGGCTTCCACCCGGTACATGACAGCGGGGACCGGATGACGGGCTTCACCCACGCGGACGGTGAGCCCGTCCAACTGAACGGTCTCTCCGGGAGCCACATCCGTCAGGCGGAAGCACTGGAGGCCGGAGACGATCTTTCGTATGGGGGAGGGCTCATCCACCGGGGCATAGACGGGCAGGACGGCCTTCATGGCTTCCAGCCGGTAGACAAGCGGAAGAAGATCACTGGTATGGTCGAAATGCCAGTGGGATAAAAAGAGCGCCGTCAGATCCTCCGGCGCGGTCAGACCGGTCAGCCGGGAAAGGGTCCCGGAACCGAAATCAAACTGCACCAAGGCGTCCGCAGCGCGCAAAAGGTAACCCGAACAAGCCTTTCCGGGCTCCGGGAAAGGACCGTTGTGGCCAAGAATGACCAGTTCCATTATTGGAGCTCCCGGATGGAACCGCCGTTATCATCAATGACACGGCATACCTTTTCGACCGTATCGGCGACCGCGTCCTGACCGCGGCTGACGATGCAGGCATTGACCGTATCGGGAATTTCGGAAATGCAATCGTTGAGGGCATCGGCGTTCATGCCGTAATATTCGGGAAGAGAAAGCATTTTCTTCAGCGCGGCGTGAAGTTCGCCGGGGGTTTTGTAGAGATCACCGTCGATAAAGATCGTACGCATGGTCATTCCTCTTTTCGTGTGGTCTTTCATCTCCGCGGGACAGGCGCGGTATGCTTATTTTACAACAAACGGACGGGTTTCACAAGGGGACTCATACACCGCGGCCGGTGCGGACGGAGAAGGTGATCATATAAGCCATAAAGGCGCCTTCGATCAGAAACACGCGCCCGTCGGTGGTGGCAAGCGGGTCCAGCAGGGGAGCACGGACACCGGTCAGCGACAGATACTGCCAGAAAAGGACTGCCAGCACGACGACCGCCGGGATCCAGAGCAGATGGGCAAAGGGCTCCCGCATACGGGTCGCCCCGGCGAGCGGCAGCAGAAGCGCCAGCGCGATGCCGAGCAGGCAACCAAGCAGCACACAGCCAAAGAAGGAAGCGGACGCGAAGAGAGGCATGAGCAGACACAACAGGATCAGCATCCCGAGTGGGACTGCGATGACCGTCAGTTTTCGGAGGAACATGATTCCATCTCCTTGAGCCATTTCTGGTCTTTTTTGTCCAGCGGCGCGCTCCTGAGCAGGTCAGGCCGGCGCTCCAGCGTGATCCGGAGGCTTTCCTTACGCCGCCAGGCCGCGATATCGGCATGGTTGCCGGACAGAAGCACATCCGGGACCGTCAGCCCGTTCAGATCGCGGGGCCGGGTGTACTGGGGGTATTCCAGCAATCCATCGGAAAAGGACTCGGTCTCGGCGCTTTCACTACTGCCGAGGACACCCGGGATAAAGCGGGATACGCAATCAGTGAGGACCATCGCGGCCAACTCACCGCCGGTCAGGATATAGTCCCCGATGCTGATCTCCTCGTCAATGCAGGTATCCAGCACGCGCTGGTCGACCCCTTCGTAATGGCCGCAGAGAAGGACCAGATGGTCTTCTTTCGCGAGGGCACGGGCCATGTCGGTCGTCAGCGTTTTGCCGCGCGGACCGAGAAAGATCCGCTTCCCGTGGAAATCGTCCCCGGTGACGGACGCCATGGCATCCATGATGGGCTGGGCCATCATGACCATGCCCGCGCCGCCGCCAAAGGGATAGTCATCTGTATTCTTATGCTTGCTGGCGGAAAAAGGACGGATATCGGTCAGCGTGATCTCGAGCAGCCCTTCGCTGGCGGCACGGCCGAGAATGCTGGAGGAAAAGACGCCCTGAAACATCTCGGGAAAGATCGTGAGAATATCAATCTTCAAAGACGGCCACCTCACGCAGTTTTTCGGAACAGACAGAGATCGTGCCCGCTTCGGGATCCACCTTCGGGAAGACCTTCAGCAGCGCGGGCGCCATCATGGTCCCCTTGGATGTTTTGAACACATAGGTATCCACGGTGCCATACTGCAGCACATCCGTGAGCGTGCCGACGGTGTTTCCGTTTTCATCGATGGCGGCGCAGCCGATCAGATCGGCAATCAGGATCGCATCCGGATCCTGGATATTGACATGTGCCCGGTCGATATAGAGCTGGCGCCCGCGGAGCTTTTCCGCGTCCTCCATGGAGGCACAGTCGCCCAGAATGGCGTACACATTGCCCTCGTGGATCCGGGTCACTTTGGCGGAGATTGGCGTAAAAGCTTCTTTCTCCGCGAGGAAAAGGGTTTTCCATCCGGCAAAAGAAGTGATATCCGCAGTGTAGGGCTTCAGCTTGACCTCACCACGGATGCCCTGCGGCTTCAGGACTTCGGCGATCATCAGATAGTTTTTCATACGGGACCCCCTGTTATGAAAAGGGATTGGAGCGGGGAAGCAAAAAGCGGACCTCCCCGCGGAAATGAAAAGCGGGCCCGGAACGGACCCGCTCATGCTGTTTTTACTGGATTTCGACAAACACAGGTTTACTGTTTCTGGCCGTTGCGGCCTTGATGACAGCGCGGATCGCTTTGGCAATACGACCCTGTTTGCCGATGACCTTGCCCATATCATCTTCGGCTACGTGCAGCTCGAGGATGATTGCTTCAGGGCCTTCGGTCTCCTGGACGGTTACCTGATCGGGATGATCGACCAGAGACTGCGCCACGAAGGTAAGAAGTTCTTGCATGGGGGCATCCTTTCTTTCAGTTCGGCGGCATGCCGCTGACAGATACGGTCGGACCTGCCGCGTGAGAAAATCTTACTTTTCTTCGATCGCGCCAGTCTTCTTCAGAAGGATGCGGACGGTATCGGTGGGCTGGGCGCCGACGCCGAGCCAATACTGGGCGCGCTCTTTGTCCACATTGATTTCCGCGGGCTGGGTCATGGGATTGTAATAACCGATTTCTTCGATGAAACGGCCATCACGGGGGCTGGTGACATCAGCGACCACGACGCGGTAGAAAGGCTTTTTCTTCATACCCATTCTCTTGAGACGAATCTTGACTGCCATTGGTGTTTCCTCCTATTGTGTACATAAAAGTTTTTTTATATGGAAACCGGCGGCTGGACCGACCGGCGCCAATCGGGGAATGTTACATGCCGGGGAAGCGGAAATTACCGCCCTTTTTGCCCTTCCTGTTCATGAGCTGTTTCATCATCTTCTGGGACTCTTCGAACTGATGGATCAGCTGATTGACATCCTGAACGGTGGTACCGCTGCCGGCGGCGATGCGCTTTCTGCGGGAGGCGTTGAGGATGGAGGGATCGCGGCGCTCTTTCTTGGTCATGGAGCGGATGATCGCCTCGGGCTTTTTGAGGGCGTTATCGTCTACATCGATGTCTTTGCCGCTCATGCCGGGAAGCATACCGATCATGCTCTTGATGCCGCCCATCTTTTTCATGCTCTGCATCTGATCGAGGAAATCCTCCAGCGTGAGCTTGCCGGAGAGGCCCTTGCGGGTCAGCTTTTCGGCATCGCCCTGATCGAAGGCTTCCTGTGCCTTGTCGATCAGCGTGAGCACATCGCCCATGCCGAGGATACGGCTGGCCATCCGGTCCGGATGGAAGGGCTCGATATCGCTCAGCTTTTCGCCGATACCGCTGAACTTGATGGGCTTGCCGGTGACGGCCTTGATGGAGAGCGCGGCACCGCCTCGGGTGTCGCCGTCGAGCTTGGTGAGGATGACGCCGGTCACATCGAGCTTTTCATCGAAAGCCTTGGCAACATTGACGGCGTCCTGACCGGTCATGGCGTCGACCGTGAGCAGGATCTCGGAGGGCTTGACGGCTTCGCGGATGCGGGCCAGTTCGTCCATCAGCGCTTCGTCGATATGAAGACGGCCGGCGGTATCGATGATCAGCACATCCCGCTGGTAATAACGGGCGTACTCGATGGCTTCCAAAGCGGTTTTGACGGGATCCTGCGTGCCCTTTTCGAACACGGGAACCTTGACCTGCTCGCCTACGACCTGCAGCTGCTTGATGGCAGCGGGACGGTAGATATCGCAGGCGGCGAGCATCGGGCGCTTGCCGGCCTTTGACAGATAGCCGGCCAGCTTGGCACACATGGTGGTCTTACCAGCGCCCTGCAGGCCGCAGAGCATGAACACGGTGGGCACAGAGGGAGACCAGTTGAGCTTGCTGTTTGTGGAACCCATCAGCTCGGTCATTTCCTCGTTGACGATCTTGATGACCTGCTGGCTGGGCGTGAGGGAGGAAAGTACATCCTGCCCGACGCAGCGCTCAGTGACCTTTTTGATGAAATCCTTGGCGACGGCGTAGTTGACATCGGCCTCGAGAAGGGCCATACGCACTTCGCGCATGCCTTCCTTCACGGCTTGCTCTGTCAGTCGGCCGCGGCTGGTCATTTTCTTAAGGGCACCCTGCAGTTTTTGGCTCAAGCCTTCAAAGGCCATTTTCGTCCTCCCGATCCAACCGGAGCAGATCTGTCAGGACCTGTTCCGCTTTTTCATATTCCTGCTGCCGCAAGGCGGTGAGCCCCTCTTCCAGCCCGGACTCCATCCGGCGGAAGCGGGTTGCCACGCCAAGGGCGGCTTCCATCTCATACAGCTTCGCGGCTGCGCGGGTAATGGTATCGTGCGCGGCCTGGCGGGTGATGCCGATCTCCTCGGCAATCTCGCCCAGGGAAAGATCTTCCTCGCAGTGAAGGGCCAGGACCTGCCGCTGATGCGGGGTGAGCAGGCCGCCATAGAAGGCCGTGAGCCAGGCAAGATCCACCTTTTTGTTAAGGTCTTCCTGCGTGTTTCCCTGTGCCAACTTCAAAGCGCCTCCTGTCAGGCAAAAATCCTTGACAGGGAAATATTATACGCAGTTTTTCATCGGTGTCAAGGACTTTTCCTTTACGCGTCAGGGATATTCCATGACTGTAACTTATTTTTGTTCTTTGTCCGGAAGCTTTTCCCGCTTCCGGGCGAAGAAGGTGCTGAGCAACGCGGCACATTCCGCCTCCATGACGCCGGAACGCCAACGGACCGAACTGTGGAGCGCCGGGTCGGCAGGCAGGTCGTAGATGCTGCCGCAACAGCCGCACGCGGGATCCGCGGCGCCGTAGATACAGGTCCCGACGCGGGACATGACGAGCGCCCCGGCGCACATCGGGCAGGGCTCCAGCGTCACATACAGGTCACAGCCGGAAAGACGCCAATCTCCGGCCTTCCGGGCACCTTCGCGCAGGCAGAGGATCTCGGCGTGCGCGGTGGGATCCCCGGTCTGTTCCCGCCGGTTATGGTCTGCCCAAAGCACCTCGTCCCCGCGGACGAGAACGGCCCCGACCGGAATCTCCCCTTCGTCCAGCGCTTTCCGGGCTTCCTCAAGCGCGAGAAGCATCGGCTCCACAGCGCATCCCTCCTTCATCGGCGTTTTCGCCACCCTGTCAGTAGTGTATCACAGAAGGGAAGAAACAGAAAAGGAAAAACGTTATCTTATGTGGAATGTGTCAGTGGAACGTGTTATCGGGAGAAAAGAAACGGAGGAGACACCATGAGGAGGACCGGAATTCGGACATTGGCGCTATGGCTGTGCGTGGCGCTTTGGCTGGTTTGTGTGCCCGCCTGTGGCGAGAATGCGCCCGAATCCATGAAGATGCTGGTCATCAATGTGCGGAAAGCGGATTGCATCCTGCTTGAAAACGGGGAAGACCTGTACATGGTCGATACGGGCAGCAAAGAAAGCTGGGGACAGGTGTCGCGTGTGCTGAAGACCAACGGCATCGATCACCTGACCGGCGTGATCCTGACGCATACGGATGGGGACCACGCGGGCGGATTGACGGCTCTTGCTTCCTCCGGGATCGGGATCGGGGCTTTCTACACCTCTGCTTTCTTTAATTGTAAGGATAAGAAGCATCCCGCGGTATTGGCGGCGGATCTGCGGGATATGGAGGTCAGCTTCCTCCGGCAGGGAGACACGCTGCCCTTTGGAAACGGGAAACTGACGGTGCTGGGTCCCGTGGAGGAAAACAAAACTGAAAACAACTGCTCCGTGGTATTGCTGGCCGAAGGCGGCGGCGGACGGATCCTGCTGGCGGGGGATATGGAGCTGCCGGAGGAAGCGTCGCTTATGCGCGAAGGGCTGATCGAAAAGGCGGATGTGCTGAAGGTCGCCAACCATGGCGAAGAGGACGCGACGGGGAGCGAGTTTGTCGCCGCGGTATCGCCTCATCTGGCCGTGATCTCCACCAACACCGCGGACGAACCGGATACGCCGTCCACCCGCGTACTGCGCGAACTGAAGAATGCCGGCGCGGAAGTGCTGCAGACACAGAACGCCAAAGAAGGCGTGCTGGTGACCTTTACGGACGGGAAGATGACCGCGGGATATACCGACGGGGCGGCGATCCCGGACAAGAACAACACCCTGCGGGTGACGGGAAAGGATCTGGAGAACGACTCCGTGACGATCGCCAATACCGGGGATGAAGCCGTGGAGATCTCCGGATGGTTCCTGTATTCCGAACGCGGCGGGGAGACCTTTGTGTTTCCGGAAGGCAGCCGGATCGCCGCGGGGGAGACTGTGACGGTAACTTCTCTCTCTTCCCGTGAAGAGGGCGATTATGTATGGCAGGACAAAAAAATATGGCACAAGTCCAAGTCGGACTGTGCCGTATTGTATGATGTGTACGGGCGGATCGTTTCGTACACGTATGAATGACAAAAACGTGCGAGCGTGACCATAAGCCGGGTTCTGTACTGGACGGTCATCTATCCAGATCCGGCGTTACCGCCGGATTCGAGCGATAGCGGAGCACGCGGCGGGCAACCGTATTGTCTCCATTGCATCTTGCACCGGGTGGGGTTTACATCGCGGACGAGTTGCCAGGCCGCGGGTGAGCTCTTGCCTCGCCTTTCCATCCTTACCCCGCATCGAAACACGGGGCGGTTTATTTCTGTTGCACTTTCCTTGGAGTCGCCTCCACCGGCCGTTAGCCGGCACCCTGCCCTGCGGTGCCCGGACTTTCCTCATGCCCGAAAGGGCACGCGACCGTCTGTTCACCTCGCACGGGTGCAATGATACATCCTTTTTTCACGCTTTGTCAAGGAAGCGCTTGCGAAATGAATTAAGATGATATAGAATATTTTTTATGAATGCCCATCGGCAGGGATCTCCGGCCGGTAAGCGGACAAAAATGCCGGGAACACTATGTTCCGGTATGGGGTCCGCCTGACATCTGTCCCCTGCAAAAGAAAGGATTTCGCACATGGCGAATTATGTTTTGACCTGCGGTTCCACCACGGATCTGACCCAGAGCATCCTGAAGGCCCGGAATGTGCCTTGCATCAGTTATCATTACGAGCTGGACAATGTTGAATATGTGGATGACCTGTGGGAAGGAAAAGATCCGCACGATTTTTACACGGCTATGGAAGAGGGTGCCATGACGCACACCAGCCAGATCAATATGGCTTCCTATGCCGCGTTTTGGGAACCTTTTCTTGAACAGGGGCAGGACGTGATCCATCTGGCGCTTTCCTCCGGCATTACCGGCACAGTCAATTCCGCGCGTCTGGCGGCTGACAGTGTGATGGCCAAGTATCCGGATCGCCGGGTGCTGGTTGTGGATTCCCTTGGCGCATCCGCCGGCAGCGGTCTGCTTCTGTGCGCGATGGCCGACAAGCGGGACGCGGGCTATTCCATTGACGAGCTTTATGACTGGACGGAGAACAATAAGCTGCGCGTGCAGCACTGGTTCTTCTCGACCGATATCTCTTTCTATATCCGCGGCGGCCGCATCGGCAAAACGGCCGGTTTTATCGGCAAGCTGCTCAATATCTGCCCGCTGATGAACATGGACAGCGAAGGCCGCCTGATCCCCCGCGAAAAGATCCGCACCAAGAAGAAAGTCATCCGCGAGATCGTCAACCGTATGGTCGAACTGGCCGAGAATGGCGTCTGCTATGACGAAAAGTGCTTCATTTCCCACTCGGACTGCCTGGAGGACGCTGAGGAGGTCGCACGCCTGGTGGAAGCGACTTTCCCCAACCTGAACGGGGATGTCCAGATCACCAATATCGGCCCGACGATCGGTTCCCATACCGGCCCCGGCACCGTGGCCATGTTCTTCTGGGGCGAAAAGAGAGTGGACTGATCCCTCTTGATTCTCAAGGTTTTGAATTTTTAAGGAGGCAACCGGATGGACGGACTGCGAACGCTTCTGTCTCTGCTGGCCGTGATGACGACGCTGACGTCAAACACGCTGCGGACAGCGGCTCCGCAGAACGACATTGACGGCCTTCTTTTTTTGGTGAACCGGCAATGGACCGTGAGCGAAATGTATGAGCCGGAGGTCGTGACCGCACAGGTGCGCGGGCAGGTCCGCAATATGCGTGCGGATGCCGCCGCGGCGCTGGAGGAAATGTTTGCGGCCTGCAAAGCCGAGATCCATGTGACCCTTGTGTCCGTCAGCGGATACCGGAGCTACGGCAAGCAGAAAAATATCTATAACCGGAAGCTGAAAAGTGTCAAAAACGTGGTCGAAAAGGCGGATGAATTTGTGGCGCGTCCGGGCGCGAGCGAGCATCAGCTCGGGGTGGCTATGGATGTGGGCCAGCTGAACAGCTCTTCTGGTCTTACGGGCTCCTTCGGAAAGACGAAGGGCGGACTCTGGCTGGCGGAACATTGTTGGGAATACGGCTTTATCCTGCGCTATCAGGAAGGCTGGGAAGAGATCACCGGCTACAGCGCGGAGCCGTGGCATGTCCGCTATGTCGGCAAAGAGTACGCAAAGCGGATCTATGATTCCGACGAGCCCTTTGAGACCTGGATGAACCAATTCAGAACGCAGCGTCTGCTGGAATTGATCGGGGAGGATGCACAATGAACAGAATGAAATGGGCTGCGCGCCTGATGGCTTTGCTGATGGCGCTTTGTCTGCTTTCGGCCGGCCTGGCGCTGGCGGAGGAGGAAGAACTGTTCCTTGAGGAACTGATCGAAGAAGAGGTCATCCTGGAAGATGAGACGGACCCGGAAGCGGGGGCTGTGTGGGATTTCCCGGTGGCGCTGGAGGATCTGGATCCGACCCTGGTGGTGCTGGCGAACAAACACTATCTGCTGGACAAAAACTACGCTTCCGGAAAACTGGTGGCGGTGAAGCAGCGCAAGGCGGACAAGCAGGATAACAACACCAACGGCGGCGTGCTCCGCTGCTCCGGGGATATGAAGCTGGAGGAACGCACGGTCGAGGCACTGGTGGCGATGAGCGAGGCGGCGCGCGACGACGGATACAAGCTGTATCTGAAAAGCGCGTGGCGCAGCTGGCAGACCCAGAACACCATGTATTACAACCGACTGAAAAAGAACCACGGCAAAGACGATGGCTGGGTCATCACAGCCGGGGCCAGCGATCATCAGACCGGGCTGGGATGCGATGTGGTCCCGGGTTCCTGGCGCGAAAAATCCATGAACGAGAAAATGGCCCGCGAACCGGAATGCCAGTGGATGGCCGAGCATTGTCACGAATTTGGCTTCATCCTGCGGTATCCGGAGGACAAACAGGATATCACCGAAATCAACTATGAACCCTGGCATATGCGCTATGTGGGCATTCCTGTGGCGACATATATCATGGAATACGGCATGTGTCTGGAAGAATTCAACGATGAACTTCAGCAGGCGATCCAGAACTGGCTCGATGCCGGCGGGGATCCCGCCAAGGTGGAGAAGCTGATCCAGACGGCCAATAACTGAACGGGCTGACATTAAAAGAAGCAACCGAATGAAGAGTCAAACGGTTGCTCCTTTTTTTGTCTTGCATACTGTGATCCCGCGAACTTCGCGTACGCCGGCGGCGCGGAGGACTTTGGCGCATTCCTCCAGCGTGGAACCGGTGGTCAATACATCGTCTACGAGCAGGACCGAGGTGGGCAGGGGACCGTCACAGACGGTAAAGCGCCCTTTGACGTTCTGCTTTCTTGCTTCGGCGTTCAGGCCCTGCTGGGTATGTCCGCCGCTTTTGCGACTCAGCAGGGGACGGCATTCCATCCCCAACGTGTCGGCTACGCCCTGGGCCAACAGCTTTCCGTGGTCGATGCAACGCTCCCGCTTTCGGTCCGGCGGCATGGTGACCCAGGTAATCACGGTGTCCGGAGGAAGCCGGCGGATCTCTTTTGCGCGGTCCGCGAGAAAGGGCACCAGCACTTTTGCCGCGGCGGATACGGTGCCGTGCTTCAGGGCAAGCACCAGTTCCCGCGCGCTGCCGGTATAGGGAAAGACGGATACGGTTTCCAGAAACAGGCCCGTGGTGGTGAGCCCTTCCGCGGATGCCTCTTTTTGCAATGCTTCAAGGCATTCTATACACAAAAGCGGGTCTGGGGTGCCTGGCTGCAGCACTTCATCCACACGCCGGAGCACCTTGTGGCAGCACAGGCAAAGGGCCTGCTCCGGCCACACCACATCCTGTACCCATTCCAAAACCTTGCGCGGGAATTGCGTCAGGCTTTGTCGCATCCGCATCTCTCCTTTACGGTCATATCGCCAGCGAGGATGTCTCTTTCAGCCTTGTTGCCAGGGTGGTATAGCGCTTCAGGATATGGTCGTTTTCCGTCATTTTCCGGATGACCTCCTCCTGACCGACGAGGACCACAAGCTGGCGCGCCCTCGTCAAAGCCGTATAGAAAAGATTGCGTGTGAGCAGCATGGGCGGGCCGCTCATGACCGGCAGGATGACCACCGGAAATTCGCTGCCCTGACTTTTGTGAACGGACAGGCAATAGGCAAGCTCCAGGTTTTCGAGCGCGGAGGATTCATATTCAACATCCCGGTCGTCGTCAAAACGCACGGTCAGCGTATGCTCTTCGGGATCCACCGCGGTGATGAATCCGACATCGCCGTTGAAAATACCGGTGCCGTCTTCGAAACCCGAACGGGTCTGCCGGCGCCAGGCAATCTGGTAATCGTTCTTGGTCTGGATCACTTTGTCGCCTACACGGAAGACTGTCTCCCCCCAGCTCAGCTGGGGCTTTTTCGTGGAGGGCGGATTGAGCGCGGCCTGCAACTGGGTATTCAGCGCGTATACCCCGCACTCGCCTTTTTTTGCGGGGGCCAGTACCTGAATGGTCCGTATGGCGGCGTCGGGGAGCTCTCTTGCCGGCAGCTTCAAAAACGCGGGCAGGCGCTTTGATACCAGTGAAACCACGGTATCCGCGGCTTCACGGAAATTGCTTTTCCGCTCAAAGTAGAAATCGGTATCCTTTTCGTTCAGCAGGGGCATCTGGCCATGGTTGATGCGATGCGCGTTGACCACGATGCGGCTGGTCTCGCTCTGGCGGTAGATGTCCGTCAGGCATATGGCGGGGATCTCTCCGCTGGCCAGAATATCTCCCAAAACGTTTCCGGGACCTACACTGGGCAGCTGATCGGCGTCCCCGACCAGAATCAGACGCGTGCCGGGCTCGATGGCCCGCAGGAAGGAACGCATCAGCAACAGGTCCACCATGGAAGTCTCGTCCGCGATGATCACATCCGCCTCGAGCGGGTTTTCCTCGTTCCGGGAAAATACGCCTTCTTCGCCGCCGTATTCCAGCAGGCGATGGATCGTTTTGCTCTCTGTGCCGGTTGCTTCGGTCATGCGCTTGGCGGCACGGCCGGTGGGCGCGCACAGCAGGACATCGTTCTCTTTTTCCAACAGAGTCAGGATACAGTTGATGATCGTTGTTTTTCCCGTGCCGGGACCGCCGGTGATCACAAACACGCCGGTCTCCAGCGCGCCGATGATCGCTTCCCGCTGGTTTTTGCTGAAGGTCATGCCGTGCTGTGCTTCAAACTGACGGATGGCTTTTTTTGCGCCGGAATATTTATCCGGCCGCACGGCGCACATCAGCTCCCGCAGGCGCAGGGCAACCTCTTTTTCGGCGCGGAAAAACGCGGGCAGGTAGACTCTTCGTCCTTCTTCGCCCATTTCCACGGCGACTTCGTGGGAAAGGATCAGGCTGGAAAGAGAAGTCTCACAACGTTCTTTTTCTACTTTCAGCAGGCCTGCGGTGTCCGACAGGAGCATATCTGCCGGCAACCAGCAGTGGCCGGCGGAAGCCGCGGCTTCGCGCAGGACATATTTCATGGCGCAACGGACACGGTTCTCACTGTCAGGCGGGACGCCCAGGGCAATGCCGATCCGGTCCGCGGTCTGGAAACCGACGCCCTCCAGATCTTCACACAGGCGGTAGGGGTTTTCACGGATCAGCTCGGGCGTTTTATCGCCATACCGTTTGCTGATCTTGATGCTCAGCGTGGCGGGGATACCGTAGGATTGGAGGAATACCATGGCCTGACGGGCACCCTGTTGTTCCCGGAAGCTTTCCGCGATCGCGATCCAGCGCTTTTTACCCATGCCGGGCACTTCCTGCAGGCGCTCGGGGTACATGGAGAGGATCTCCAACGTCTGCTCGCCGAACTCTTCCACGATTGCCCGGGCGGTGGTGGGGCCGACGCCGCGGATGAGGCCGCTGCCCAGATAACGCTCGATGCCCAGCAGGGTCGTGGGCGTCCGTAATTCGCAGCCGGTACACTTGAACTGGCGGCCATATTGCTTGTGTTCGATCCATTCTCCGGTGAACGCGGCCTGCTCTCCGGGGGAAAGCTGGGGCAGGGTGCCGACCACGGTATATTCGTTGCGGCCGACCCGCACGGACAGGACGGAATAACCGTTCTCGTCATTGCGGTATACGGTTCCGAGAATGCCTGCCTCAATCGTCTCCATGGCGCGCGTCACCTCCTCCGAAGCCTTGCTTATCCTTCTTTTTCAAGTATACCACAAATTTGAGGGATTGTCATGGAAGGGGGGATTTGGTATAATATCTTAACTAATGACGATTTTTGCGCGAAGGAGTGAGTTTATGGATTTTCTGAAAACTCTTTTGCTTTATATGAGTTTGACTTTTGCCGGTTCTGTCCAGAGCACGGCGACCCCGCCGGTCACGCCGACTCCGTCGCCTGCGCCCACGCCTACGGCTATTGTCTCTACTGTCCTGCCCACCGCGGTCGTGACGCCTGTCGCTACGAAGAGCGAACTGGTCATCACCGCCACCAAGGCCCCCGCGAAGACGCAGGATCAGCAGAGCAGTCCTGTGCTGACGGCCAATCCTGCTTACAGGACCCTGAACCAGAAGACCAGTGGCGCCGCCGTGAAAAAAGTGCAGGAACGCCTGATCGAACTGGGCTATCTGAAGGGCAACGCGGACGGCCGCTATGGCGCGCAGACCCGCAACGCTGTGCGTGAATTCCAGAAGTACAACGGTCTGACGCAGGACGGTGTCGCCGGCAAACTGACGCAGACCTACCTGTTCGAAGCTCCGAATGTTATTGCCAAGCCCGGAACGACCACCAAGGCCCCGGACGGAAACGCGCCTGCTGGCCAGATTGCGGCCCCGACGGCTACAGCTGTTCCTACGGCCACACCCACGCCTGCGATCACTCCGTCCCGTGCCTATCGGATCCTGCGCTTGAATTCGCGCGGAAACGATGTGAAACTGCTCCAGCAGCGCCTGATCGACTTGGGTTATTTGAAGTCTGACGCGGACGGCGTTTATGGCGCCCGTACCCGCAACGCGGTGCTCAGCTTCCAGAAGATGAACCATCTGCAGGCCGATGGCGCCGCGGGTAAGGAGACCCAGACCTGGTTGTTTGATCATCCGGACGCCCTGAAGGCGGACAAGACGCCTGTGGAGGCCGCAAAGACTGAAACGGCGGCACCAACCGCGCCAACCGCGACAACGGCTCCGACCGCGACAACTGCGCCAACCGCGACAACCGCGCCAACCGCGACAACGGCACCGACCGCGACAACAGCACCGACCGATACGCCGACACAAGCCCCGACGGATACGCCCGCGCCGACGCAGGCTCCGACGACAGCGCCCACGGAAGCGCCTGCCGCAACGGACACACCGGCTCCGACAGATACGCCCGCTCCGACGGACACGCCTGCTCCGACAGATACGCCCGAACCGTTGGTGACGGAAGCTCCGGCGGATCCGGTTACTACGGAGGAACCCGAACTGATCGGCGATGATCTTGTGGAAGACGAGATCCTGCTGGATGATACGGAAACGGCACCTGTTCAGCTGATGGGCAACATTGCCCTGAATGGCAGCGGCGAACCGCTCTCCTGGCTGGAAACCCAGGATGGCACACCTGTGCGTATGACGCCCAGAATGTGGACGAAGAACGGAAATATCTGGGTTTCTCTGGAAGATCTTGCTTCCGCGGTGGAAGAATGGAATCTGACGGTCGAAGCCGGGAACATTATTCTGGAAGCGGATGGCTACACGGTGGTCATCATGGAAGAAGATCAGGGTTCCCTGATTCTGGTGGATGGTAACGAAATCGCCCTTGAGGAGGACGATCTGTTGGCCGATATGGAGGGAATGCCCGTCAGTCTCCATTTCCTGAACAAGACGCTGAACGCGGACACGGAATGGGACGAGGAAGAAAAAACGCTGCTGATCCATACGGTGCCCCGCGAAGCCGCCAATGCCGCGGACTGAGCTTGCATTCCAAACAAACCAACGGTATAATATCCGTGCAGCGAAACCGAAGGAGGTGCTTCTGTAATGAAGAATGCTACACTGAAACTGAGCCTGGTTGAGAACGTGAACACCTTTGTCAACATTGTCAGCCGCTATCCCTTTGAAATGGACCTGAGAGCCGGCCGCCATGTTGTGGACGCCAAGTCGATCCTCGGCATCTTCAGCCTGGATCTCAGCAAGCCCATCACTCTCGAGATCTATAGCGACGACTGTGACCAGCTTCTGGAAGACATCAAGCCTTTCCTGCTCTGATGCGCTTCCTCTCAAACGAATAACAATGATCCAGGATGCCTCCCGGAACTCCTTCGGGAGGCGTCCTTCTTTTTGACGAAAGGGGATGATCCGCATGGAATCCCGTTATGTGACCGAAAACGAACAGAAACTGACCGTTCTCTATACTCTCCATACTTTGGGCCCTGTTACGGATCAGCAGCTGATCGTCTATCTCACCCTTTGTGATCTGATGAACTGGTTTGATATGAAGCTGAGCCTCGCGGATCTGCAGGATCGCGGACTGGTCATGCTGCAGGCGCATCCCGTGGGCGATCTCTGGCTGGTTACGGAAGATGGCCGCTTCTGCCTGCGCCAGTTTTCCGGTCGGATCCCGGTCAGCAAACGCGATATCATCCAGGCGCACGCCGAGGAATGGCGTCTGCGCTTCCGCAATCTGCGCCAGTCTCCGGCTGAAATCATTACGCTCGAGGACGGCCGTCTATGTCTCCAATTGCGCCTGACCGAAGAAAACACCTTCCTGATGGACCTTACCGTTTTTCTTCCCGCGGGCACTGAAATCCATCAGCTGACGAAAAAATGGGAGCAGAACGCCCCTACGATCTATCGTGAGATCCTTGCGGACCTTTCGCAAACCTGCACCCATCCGTCCGGTGAAAGTCCCCTGATCCTCCTTGAAGGCGAAAACTCCCAGCTCCTTTTCCTGCTTCCCGGTGCTTCTGAAGCCGATCGCCCCGCTCTGACTGCCCGGTGGCAGGCAAGCGAAACGGTGCTGATTGCCCGTCTGCGGGATCTTCTGATCTGATTGCCTAACATTTCTTCCACGAATTTTCAAAAAATACCAATAAAAGACGAACAATATTATAAAAATTGGTTTAAATCTTCGGACACTTGTGCTATGATACATTGGTGTCCGATTATTTTTATATCGGCACCAATCGCAAGTAGATTTTGACCGGTAAACGGAAGGAAGACCTGAAATGGAAAAGTTGCATCGGAACGAACGGATCAGCACCATGATGAAAATCCTGTCGGATTCTCCGAACAGGATCATGACGCTTTCCAGTTTTTGCGAACTCTTTGGAACGGCCAAGTCCACCATGAGCGAGGACGTGGATATCCTCCAGAAGACCGTGAAACTTTTTGATCTCGGCGAGATCGGTACTGTCACCGGCGCTTCCGGCGGCGTATTCTTCCGCCCGGTTATCAGCCGCGAAAAGACCTTGCGCTTCCTGAATGGCCTGTGCGAAAAGCTCAGCGGAACGGAGCGCGTCCTGCCCGGCGGCTTCCTGTATTATTC
>JAZUFB010000038.1:0-3335 GCA_045640475.1 Clostridia bacterium | reverse complement strand
CCTCTCTCACACTAAAGCCAACTCTCTCAGTTCCTTAACCCCATACTTCTCCATAACCCCAGGCAGCGCCTGCACAATATCCCGACACACAAACGGATTCACGAGATTGGCCGCACCAATCTCGACCGCCCTGGCGCCAGCCATCATCATCTCAATCACATCCTCCGCGCTCGCGACTCCTCCCATTCCAACCACCGGCACCTTCACCGCGTGGCTTACCTGCCAAACCATCCTCAGCGCCACCGGCAGCACCGCCGGTCCGCTGAACCCGCCCATCACATTCGCAATGACCGGCTTCCTTCTCCTCAAATCGATCCTCATCCCGAGCAGCGTATTGATCAGACTGATCCCATCAGCCCCGGCATCCTCGCAAGCCTTCGCGATCGCCACGATATCCGTCACATTCGGACTCAGCTTCACGATCGCCGGCTTCGTCGTCACCTTTTTCACCGCCGCGGTCACTTCCGCCGCGGCCTTCGGATCCGTTCCGAACGCCAGCCCGCCGCCATGCACATTGGGGCAGCTGATGTTCACTTCCAGCCAGCCCACCTGTTCCTCGCGGTCCAGTTTCTCGCACGTATACGCGTAGTCTTCCACGCTGAATCCGCTCACATTGGCCATCACCGGCTTATGGAACACCTTTTTCAGCTTCGGCAGCTCCTCGGCGATCACCTTCTCCACGCCCGGATTCTGCAGTCCCACCGCGTTGATCATCCCCGCGGTGCATTCCGCGATCCGCGGCGTCGGATTCCCAAACCGCGGTTCTTTGGTCGTCCCCTTGAAGGAGAACGTTCCCAGACAGTTAATATCATACAGCTCCGCAAACTCCCAACCGTATCCGAAGGTACCGCTGGCAGGGATCACCGGGTTGTCCAGTTCAATGCCGCAGAGGTTTACGCTCATTTTTCCCATAGGATCTCCTCCTTCCGCAGCACCGGTCCATCCTTGCAGATCCGCTTGTATCCCGTCACGGTCTTGCAGCTGCACCCCATGCAGGCGCCGAATCCGCATCCCATGCGTTCCTCAAAGCTGAACTGTCCGGAAGTCTCGCTCTTTTTGTATACAGCCTTCAGCATCGGTTCCGGTCCGCAGGTGATGAAGTGGGTATACCCGCTTTCCATCGCGTCGGTCACAAAGCCCTTGATCCCTTTGCTTCCGTCCACGGTCGTCACCTTCACTTCACATCCCAGCGCGTGGAATTCTTCCTCAAAGAAAACTTCCTCCGCGGTATTGAAGCCAAGGATCACGGTCACCGGCTTTCCGGCCTCCCGCAGCTTCCGCGCCGCCATAAACATCGGCGGTACGCCCACGCCGCCGCCAATCAGCAGCGGTTTTTCGCCCACGGCGTTCAGGTCATATCCGTTGCCCAGCCCGGTCAGCAGGTCCAGCTTTTGCCCCGGCTTCATCTGGCTCATCTTTTCCGTGCCGTGGCCGACCACCTTGTACACCAGCACCAGTCTGTCCCGCACGCAATCGCACACCGAGATCGGTCTCCGCAGGAACATCCCGTCCAGTTGCACATTGACAAACTGCCCCGCCGCCGTGATCGCTTCCGTATCCCCCGTCAGCACCATCCGGTATACCGTTTCCGTCAACGGCAGGTTTTCCAATACCGTAAACCAACTCTGTTTCATTCTCTCTCCTTACGCGTCGATCGTCGAGATCGTCAGTGTGGTCTCCTCCAGCACATCCAGCACGACCCTCACCGTATCCAGACTGGTGAAGATCGTCGCGTTATTCTCCGTCGCACACTTGCGGATCTCCTGACCGTCGCTGGCCTGACCCGCGCTCGCGATATCCCTCGTGTTGAGCACATACGTGATATGTCCCTGCCGGATGGAATCCAGGATGGCATCGCTGCCCTCAGAGATCTTCTTGAAGGCTCTGGTATGGATCCCGTTCGCCTTCAGGAACTTTGCGGTACCCTCAGTCGCCTCAATATTGAAGCCCAGGTTGTAGAACCGCGTGATCAGCGGCAGCGCCTCTTCCTTGTCCCGGTCCGCGATGGTCGCGAACACAGTACCGTAATTCTTCATCTTGATGCCGGCCGCCTGCAGCGCCTTGTACAGCGCGCGGTTCAGCTTGTCATCGTAGCCGATGGCTTCGCCCGTGCTCTTCATTTCCGGGCTCAGGTAAGCGTCCAGACCCTTGATCTTGTTGAAGCTGAACACAGGAACCTTCACATAGAAGCGCTTCTTTTCCTCCGGATACAGGTGGAAGAAGCCCTGCTCCTTCAGCGTCTTGCCCAGGATGACTTCCGTCGCGATATCCGCCAGGGAGTAGCCCGTAGCCTTGCTCAGGAACGGCACCGTACGGCTGGAGCGGGGATTGACCTCGATAATGTACACATCCTCGTTCTTGTCCACGATGAACTGGATGTTATACAGACCCACGATGCCAATGCCCAGACCCAATTTCTTGGCATACTGCAGGATGATGCCCTTCACCTTGTCGGAGATGGAGAAAGCGGGATACACGCTGATGGAGTCGCCGCTGTGGATACCGGTACGCTCCACCAGTTCCATGATACCGGGCACAAACACGTCATGTCCGTCGCAGATGGCGTCCACTTCCACTTCCTTGCCCTCGATGTACTTGCCCACCAGCTCGGGCTTGTCCACGTCCACCTCAACGGCGGTCTTCAGGTAGTGTCTCAGCTGTTTCTCGTCCGCCACGATCTGCATGGCCCGGCCGCCCAGCACGAAGCTCGGACGCACCAGCACGGGATAGCCGATCTCCGCCGCGGCAGCCACACCGTCTTCGATGCGGGTCACCGCCTGTCCGCGCGGCTGGGGAATATTCAGTTCCTTCAGCACCTTTTCAAAGGCGTCACGGTTTTCTGCACGCTCGATCGCGTCGCAGTCCGTGCCGATGATCTTCACACCGCGCTCCATCAGGGGCTCGGCGAGATTGATCGCGGTCTGTCCGCCAAGGGACGCGATCACGCCTTCCGGCTGTTCAAAGTCGATGATCGCCATCACATCTTCGGGGGTCAGCGGCTCAAAGTACAGTTTGTCGGCGGTGGTGTAGTCCGTGGAGACCGTTTCCGGATTGTTGTTGATGATGATCGCCTCATACCCCGCGCGGCGGATGGTCTGCACCGCGTGCACCGTGGAGTAGTCGAATTCCACGCCCTGACCGATACGGATCGGGCCCGCGCCCAGCACGACGATCTTCTTTTTGTCCGTCAGGCGGCTGTCGTTCTGGCCGGTATAGGAGGAGTAGAGATAGGCAATATACTTGCCGGTATGCAGCGTATCCACCATGCGGAACACCGGGGTGATGCCCGCCTTTTTCCGCAGCAGATACAGTTTGGTTTCGTCCATGCCCCACAG
>JAZUFB010000037.1:0-20495 GCA_045640475.1 Clostridia bacterium | reverse complement strand
TCCGCATCCGGGGCTTTTCCCATTTGGCTTTCGGGGGTGGTCAAAGAGCCCAAGGTAATGGTCAGCAGCAGACCATGCTTTTCGCATAGAGCAAAAAACCGGTCCCAGGTCGCAAAGTCGGTCGAGATAAAGATGCGGGCAATCGTCAACCCTTGCGCAAGCATCCCCGCAATATCCTTCTCCATCTGTTCATTCGACTCATCGGGCGTTACCCAGAGCATGCTTCCGATCATGATATGATTCGTCATTCTGCTTCCCTTCCGATGTTATTTTTGCTGTCAAAAGGCGGAACGCGCGTTTTCAAAGTAAAGCCAGATAAAGGATTTTTTGTTTTCGAATTTCACATTGAACCCGTCTTCCCGGAAAGCGTATTCCGCGGGGCCGCTTTGGTAGATGATGCTTATGTCCGCGCCTGCGAAGGGAAGCTTGAACGAATATGCCTTATCCATCGTTTCTTCCCTGAACAGAAGCAAATGCCCGGCGGTTTTTGCCTCATTCAGGCAAAGATAGCCGCTGAAGTTCATGCCGTTCGGGCAGTCTCCGATAGGAATGACGCGCGATTCGAAAAGTTCCTTCCGGCACATCCGGTACAGGGAGGTGATGCGGGAGAGCGCAAGTCCGTCCTCCTGCCCCAGATGAGACAGTTCCATCCATGCCAGGGGATTGGCGGGCATCACGGTGGCAAACAGGTAATCCATCGAGTAGCCGTTCGGTTCAAAAGGCATACCCGTATATTTATCGGTGTTGCGTCTCGGATTCAGAAATTCCATCTGCAGTCTCCGGGGCAGAACCACTTTGGAGAGCGACCATAGATTCTTAAAGGTGTTATGGGGGAAGTAATTGCCCCAATCCGTGTAGCGGTTTTCCACAAAGAGCGTGCCGTACTGCATTTCATACAAAAAGCCAAAGCGGTCTTCCGCCGTCACGTCAAGGTTAAAGGAGATTTTGCCCCTGCTTCGCTCCGTCAGTTCCCGGAGCATGCGGATAAAGCGGACTTCTCCCAGCTTGCTTCGGATTTTGACGCCGTCAAGCTTATAGTACTCCACGCCGTATTGCCGGTATAACCTCCATAGGGTTTCGATGTCCTGATCCACGTTGGCAAAATCATCGGAAGAGTCCGGCCCGAACCACAGCCCAACCTTGATGCCGTACTCACGCGCACGTTCCATAACCGGTTCCAGTCCATGCGGGAACTTCTCGGAATTGACTGCCCAGAAATCTCCGTCATAACCGTAATAGTTCTCCCAAACGCCTCCCTTTTTCCGCCGCGCGTTGGATGTAACGCCGTTTTCCCAGCCATCGTCGATCTGCATGATATCGACACCCAGTTCATGCGCTCTGTCAAGCTCGCTCAGGATAAAATTCTCGCACACTGCCATATCGGCGCTGCGGTCGCCCCAGGTATTGGACATGATGAACAGTTCTTTGGAGGGATCCCCCGCGGAAAAAGCACGGGAATACCGCCAGAATTCCTCCCAGATATCATCTGTCGATGCGGCGCCGATGGCGGAAGCATAGCAGGGAATGAACTCGTCTGAAAGGTCTTTTTCATCCACACCGGTACCTTGCAGCAGGGCGTAACGGTTGTCCTGAATCAGCAGATCTTTCCGTTTCCGGTTGAGCGCCGAAGACGGAAGGGGACTGTGCTTTACCAAAAACAGGGCGTTTTGATTGGGATAATCCTTAATGCAGAAAATATTTCCTTCCCGCTCCGTAGCAAAGCGGTAGTATACCGGAATCTCGCTTTTTTCCACGAGACAGTCGTGCATATCCGTTTTGTCGACCAAATAATAGCTTTCCACCGTCATCTGCTTTCTGGTGAGGGAAATGCATTCCAGCGTGTCGCTGCTTAAGAAAACGTCCTCTTTACCGGCTTTCTCCTGCCCCTTTTCCACGCCGTTGCTGACAAGGGTCTCCTCCGCTTCCCCGAAGGAAACAAGCTCTTTGGTCTTTTGCAGAAAGCATTGCTGAAATATAAACGGAATCTTCGGAAAAACGATATACTCATACCGGGCGGTTCCGTTTTTTCCCTTCAGTTCCAATATCGCTTTCAGGTGGCTTCCGATCCACGGTTTGTCATCCACCGCAAAGCAATCCAAACTGCATTCTGGGGTTTCACCGGGGTACAGCACCAGCGGACGCTGCCACGCTTTGGTTTCGCCCGTCCACACAACACCCTTCTTTTTATCCGTGACGCTTACCGTGCGGAGAAACGCTCCGTCCATTTCCACGGTTTTCTCAATGCCGCTGTTGCCGATGACCAATCGCGTTTTGTCTTCACTGAACCGGACATAGCAGTCTTCAAACATCGTTTTCCATCCTCCACTTTCCCGGTATTTGTTTGAGCTTCCGAGTATGCGGGCAGAGTCCGCCGCTTATGTTATCTTCCGTACCGCTTATCGATTTCATCGCGGACAATGGACGTCCAGCGGATAATCGCAGTGGGATCACCGGTTGTAGTCTCCAAATCCTTGAGTGTGATATCCCATTTGCAGTTGTTTTGATCAAACGCATCCATCACCCGCTGTAGCTCGCCGCGCACGAACGCCTCATTGACTCCGCGCGAACAGGCGCTTGACGGATTGGGGCGGTATGACAGGACATAGTCGCCGCCGATCTGCTCCGCGCACTTGACCGGGTCGGAGAAGGGAGATACGCCGATGCGCCGCAGATTCTTAAGTGTACGTATGATGCCGATCTTATGAGTAACATCCTCACAGCAGGCATACGCCGCCAGTCCGTAACGCTCCAAAATGGGCTTCTGGTATTGAAAGCAGAATTCATCAAACATTTCCGGACCGAACGCGGTGAACTCCTGCGCCGCGCAATAGCCCCATAATTGTTTCACAGACACTGGCTTATCCGACGCGCTCGGCGCTTCCAGCTCGCGGCAATAGGGCATTGCCTGATTCTGGTGGTTGTTCAAGCGAAACCCTTCGGCCGCTTCCGTCTGATCGATCTGCTCAAGAATACGGTCCCGCATCCACGCGCAAAACTTCTTCAGCCATTCGGGACGGTCATACACATCCCACATGATCTGATTTAGTCCGCGAAGCCGCGCCAGTTGGGTCGATATATCGTTTGACCACATTTCGCAAAGCGGCGCTTCCCGGTCAACCGCGACATCCAGTGTGTCTCCCAATACGTCTTTCATAAAGGAAACTCTGCGCGCGGTTTCTTCTTCATCCACTTGGTAGGGCGCCACATGCAGTTTTTCCACATCCTCCTCTTCCATGATGGAAGGGGCAAAGGCGGCGCACCTGATGCCCGCGGCTTTTTCGCCGAGCTCCGAAGGCAGGCCGTACACGCCCTTTTCCGATACATCGACCGCGGCGCGGACCGTGATATACGGTTCGATGATTGTATCGCAGGGCACGCGCGTATAGTATTTGCTCTTGAGGAGGTTCCGTTCCAGAGAGCGCAGGGCGGGATCCTCACATTGAAGCTCACGCGACTCCGGAAATTCTTCAAACGGCACAGAACGGATATAGATCAGCGGACGGGTGAAAAGCAGACTGTTGTGATCGGTCCACAGCCGGCGCCGGCGCTGCATTTCCGGGCTCTCGGCAAACGCGCGCACCTCCTCCGCGAGCGCGCGGACGCGAACGACATCTCTCTTTTCCATCATATACTCCCCCCTCGGAAAACTTCCGGTCTTCCGCTGTCCTGAGCGGTAAAGCTTACAGAATATCGGGCACCATGACGGAAATGCCGTCGTTCATGGCGGAATGATGGGCGCATATGCCCGCGGCGGTGATGTTGGCGCCGAGACGCACATCGATCGCGGGTTCCCGCTGTTCCAGAATGCTGGTCACGAATTCGTGTACCAGATGCGGGTGGGAACCGTGATGAGCCGCGCCGCTGCCTTTTTTGAGGGTCTGCGGGTTCAGCGGATCGAAATTGTTGCCTACGGTGAACGGGTGCAGTTCCTCGGGCAGCCGTTCATAGTAGTTCGGCATTTCCTTTACTTCATATGACACTTTGCCGCCGCGGATACTCTTGTCGTTACGAGCGGACAGATGGGTGATATACGGGGACGCGCCGTCGGAGAAACCCCACTCGAAGCTGGCTTTGCTGCCGTATACGAACATGCCTTCCTGATAGACCCGCGCGCACTCAAACAGGGAACGGGTCGCTTCGCCTTTCATGCCGTTTTCAAATTCGAACAGGGCGGATTCCACAGGGAAAGGATTGCCGTACTGCTCTGTCAGCCACGGATCCATGGTGCCGGAACCGAAGCAGTTGACCCTCTTGATGCGTGAGCCGGACAGCCCGATCATGGGAGCGATGGCGTGGGTGCCGTACCACATCGGAGGCAGTCCCATCCAATAGCTCGGCCAGTTGGACATATCCTGATAGTGGCTGCCGCGGAAGAACTGTATCTTGCCGAACTCGCCGCTGCTCTTCATATCCTGAGCGTACAGGTACTGATAGGTATACAGGGTAGTTTCCATCATCATGAAATTTTTGCCGCTGCGGTGCTTCGCTTCGGCGATACGGTACAGATCCTCGATGGAAGTGGCCATGGGCACGGTGCAGGCGCAATGTTTGCCCGCGTTCAGCACGGCAATGGTCTGTTCGGCGTGCAGGGGAATGGGAGTAACCAAATGTACCGCGTCGCAATCGGGGTCATTGAGGATGGCCTCAAAGCTTGCGTATGCGCCGTCGGCTATGTGATTGTCCAGAAAATATTGTACTTTCGAGCTGTCGGGATCGAAGACCTTGACGCTTTCCACCATGGGATGCGCGTGATATACGGGCACGAAATGGCTTCCGAACCCCAGACCGACAACCGCCACATGCAGTTTTCTCATAACGATAAACTTCCTTTTTGATTCTGTATTTATCACGAAACAGTATATTGCGTCTATAGGGAAAAGCTTTCGATATAATTGGCCAGTTCTTCACCGGACGGACTGATACCATGCTTCACATAGTAGGACGCGGAAGCGGCGGCCATTGCAAGGCACTGCGATAAAGGCCATTTACGGATATAGGCATGGCAGAACGCGGCGTTGTAATGGTCCCCCGCACCGGTAGTGAACTTGGCGTCCTCTACCTTGAAACCTTCGATCGTATACGCTCCCTCCGCGTCAAATCCGATCGCGTAAGCAATGGCATGAATGGTCAGGCACTTCAGATTGAGCCGCTTGCGCAGCGGTTCTCCGCAGACGGCAGCCAGTTCCCTTGTGTTTCCTGCGTCACCGATATCCGGAAACATTTTCTTCATAAGGATTCCGGCTTCGTTTTCATTGAGCCCGAGTACGACCTGCCTATGCGAAGCAATCGGCCGGATACTGCCGAGCAGACGGTTTAGGTCCTCTTCCGACAGGGACGCGGGATCGGAAATATCGAAAAAGAAAACCTGATCCTCGCGTGAACAATTCGCGACTTTGGCGGCAATTTCTCTTACTCCGGCATGCGCGCTCCAGTTCAAAACCGCGATAAGCTGCGCTTTGTCAATAATCTTTCTCAGAGTTTCCGCGCCGATCCGGTCCAACATCAGCTGACGGTTTATCTCACTGCTTTTTTCCACATCGCCCATCATGATTTTCCCGTCATTAAATTCCAGAGCGATCGTGGTGCAGGGATTTGCGAAGCTCAGTTTCTCCACATTCTTATTCAAGCTCAGAAAGCACGGATGTAATTGAGGAAAACCGAGGGCGCCGACAAGCACCGTCTGATCGCCGAAGGCCGCCATTGCGTCGGCCATCAACGGCGCATTTCCGCCGAAACCGGTCCGCATGCGCACCAGATCGATATCCGCGCTGAGTTCACCGGCATTGCAGATGCGCATGCCGTAATCCCCGATTGTCCGGTAATACTCCGGAGTTCCGTCGGGATTACGCATTTTCACCACACGGTACAGCGTATCGACATAGCCGTCAAAGCCGATCAGCACCGGAATATGGGCGCTGTTTGAACGCAGCATTCGTATCAGCTGCCCGATATCATTGTGCTTTTCCGTCCATTCCATTGATTCTTCTCCTATATTGACGCTGCCGGATGATTGATTATTGCGCCGTGGTGATCTTGCTGGACTGGCGGAATACGCCCGGCGCATGCCCTCTGAACAGCGCCATTTCATTGGCAAAGAACTGGGCCGCGGCAATTTCAACCAATACGGCAAAACGCTCACCGACACAGTCATGTTTCAGAATGAGCACCTTGTCGCTGTCAAACCCGACATCCGCGTCCGTCACAAAAACCACCTTGCCGCCGCATGCGGTTATGGCCTGTGTCAAATGCTTCTGAAGTTCCAAGGTTTTTCCTTCGGGTACAAAGACCACCGCGCGGAAATCGCCGTCGACCATTTCAAACGGACCATGACGGAATTCGCCGCTGTCAAAAGCCAGTGCCGGATATTTTGCCGTTTCACGGGTGAAGAGCGCGCCGCACTCCGCGGTAGCCAGCGCGGGACCGCGTCCTATATAGCAGACGGTTTCGGGATGCCCCATGAAAGCCGCCATTGCGCTTTGCGTGCTCTCCTGTCCGTCCAGAAAATGTTCCAGCGCGTCCACCGCTTTCTTCCAGTTGTCCAATGCTTCCCGGATGGGCTGCCCGAGCAGCGCGGAGACCACAAGATCCGTAAGTATCAGTGAAGACAGGTAGGTGCGGGTGCTTACGGCCAACTCCTCCGCGACATGCATCTCAAGGCGGATATTCGCCCGGCGGCCCAGCGCGCTTTCGGGGTCGTTGGTGATGCCTATGACGGTCTGCTCCGCCGGCAGCCGATTGATGATATCGACGATCTCTCCGCTGCCGCCGGATTGAGACGTGAGAATGAGCAGCGTATCGGGGGTGATATCCCGATACTCATAGTACAGTATTTCACTCGCGGCTTCCACGCGCGCCTCGAATCCCGCTTCGATCAGGCGGATCACCGCGGGCTGACTGCAGTAGTGCGAACTGCCCATGCCCGTAAAAAGGATCCTGCGGGGGTTGAGCGCCGCGATCTTTTCAAGTTCCGGACCATAGGATTCATATTCCTTCATTGCCGCGCGCATCGCGGCGGGCTGATTCAAAACATCCGTCAGAAAAACATTGTTCATACTCATTCTCCCTTTCCTATATATTGTCTGTATTTGTCAGGGCTGGAAATCAATCGGGATTACACGGGCTGTTTCAGCTGTTTGATTGGCTGCGCTGATTGGCGTTGCTTTGAGACCATTTGGAAGGCGTGACGCCGTGCTTCCTTGAAAAGGCGCGATAAAATGTGTTCTCGGAGCCGAAGCCGCAAAGCATGGCTATTTTGGCGTTGGGTTCATTCGTCGTGCAGAGCAATGTCTCCGCCTTTTCTACGCGCACCGTTTCCACATATGTTTTGAAGCTGTAACCGGTAACTTCCTTGACCAACTTCAGGACATAGTTCTCAGAAACGTGGAACTTATCGGTTACCATATATACAGAGAAATTGGCATCGAAGCATTCTGTTTTTATATAGGTCATGATATCCTGATTGGTTTCTGTTTGGCGCAGACTTTTCTGCCGCAGCACATATTTACACAGGCGAAGAGCGGATTCCTCCAGAACCTCAATGTTGTGCTTGACGGACCGGTTGATGTCTATGCCCGGCGGGGGACATTCACGGATATCTTCATCGGTGGGAGCCAGCCAGATAAACGCGTTCAAAACCGGCTGTCTGGCGGAATACAGGATCTGATAGGTTTCGCTTTGAACCAGACTGCATTCCTGTATGGCTTTGGAAATATTGTCAAAAAAGAGCTTGACGGCCGACTCATCGCCGCACACGATGGCTTCATAACACTTAAGCGGCAGAGACATGTCGAGGAGCGGCTGCAGATCATCGGCTCTCCGGTCGTTAAAGATGAACATATCGCTGATATCCCGGCTCGCAAAGTGCAGAATGGCATTCTTCGCCTGCTCATAGGCGGCATGTACATTGGAGATGCCGGTGAAAGCCGGACTGACGCCGATATGAAGCACGTTGGTCTGCGAAGCATCGGTGCTGATGTGATCAAGCACCCGGCGCAATTCGGCCTGAAGCGCGTTAAGCGTATCCATTTGCGTATCTTCAAGGGGAATAAGCAACGCCAGTTCATCGATATCGGTATACGCGGAGAGGAATTGTCTTTCCATAAGCACGCGGCATTCGCCCTCAAGGTATGACAGGGAATAAGGCGCAGCATCATCGGTTTGACTAAACCGGAGAACAGACACACAGAATATCTCAAATGTCGCACCGAGCAGATCCCTTATCCGGCCGAAGTCACCGGGTGAGGGATTCAAAAACAAGCTTTCCACCGCGTATATGCGGGCTATTTGGTTGCGGGTTTCCAACTCGCTGGCGCTGTTACGCAAGCTGCTGCTGAGGAAATCGTATTCATCGAAATTCTTATTCAGGGATTCGGGCAGCGGAAACAGCTCGGAAGCTGCCGTGAGCACCGCGTTGACGGAATTCGTTTCCCGGAATGAGAGCACAAAGGAAAGGATCATTATGAGGCCGAGCCCCACAGAGCCGTAGATGGCGATAATGGAGTAAGAAGATCTGATGCGCTGACGGAAGTACATTTCCGGAATACCCATTACAAAACGATATCCGGAACTTGTCTTGTCGCTGGATACAATGTCGTATTTCCTGCCGTCAATGACACATGACGAAGCAGACACGTCATTTTGTCCGGGATAATGATAGCTGCCGATGATCCGGCCGTTGGGATCCGAAATATAGAATAAGCTCTCGTCTTTGATCTCGGGCATCATGAGGCGGTCCGCCATATCCGTCAGGTTGATGTTGCAAATCAGCACACCGCCTTTGTTGATACGGTTGTATTGCGGCAGTTGATAGATGCATGTCAGCGCCGTGTATGATTTGCTGTAAAAGGATTCTACCTCCATCTGGGCAAATTGATAGGAGCTGTTGCCGGAAAAGCAAAACCGATGCCATGCCTCGGCGTCCAAGTCCTTTACCCGGATGAATGTGGGATATACGGAATGATAGTCGTCCGTCGAGATGAAATTGGAAACGTAGACGGGATTATTCCAAAACAACAAATACATGTCCATGATGTATTCGTGGGATAAAGCCAGGTCCGTCATGATTGCCTGAAGCGAATTCATATCCAGATAACGGCGGTTTTCAATGGGACCGGCAGAAGCGAGAAGGTTTTGATAACACTTTTCACCCGAGATGATTTTGCCGAATGATACAACGTTGAGCAGGCGGGAGTCAAATTCATTTGCTATTTGATTCAAGTTGGCAGTATGGCTGCTCAGAATGTTTTGACGGATGTTTTCATAGGAAACGCCTAGCATCGGCAGCAGGAGAACCAGAAGAAGCATCAAAATCAATAGGTACTTTGCCAAGTGCCTGCAAAACAAAGTCAGCAGCCGTTTGTTTTTCAGCAAATTCCTCATAATATACTCCCGCGCCGTGTATCCCAAACCGACGTTAATATAGCCATTCTATATTATAATATATCACAAATAACTCACCTTATCCATTATATATTATGCCATTTTTGTTGATTGAAAGTTTTTTATAAAATTGACCGTCATTCATTTCCGGTATATATGGGGGCAGTCGGAAAATTATACGTTTGTTTTGATTTTGAAAGTGTTTTTATATGGATTTTGCAATCGGGTTAGGCATTCTGACGGTATACATACAAGAAACATCGGAATAAAATATAATCAGCTGCGGAATCACCGGTGTTCCCCGGGGAAGGAGGGCAGCGCAGCGAAGGCATGATGCCGGTATGATTCTGCGTTAGTATGTAACAAACAAAACGAACAACAGGAGGATCGATTATGAAAAAGAGTTCCCGTTTCGTATCCCTGCTGATCGCGCTGATGCTGCTTCTCAGCGCGGCCAACTGCAGCTTCGCGGAAGCCGAGGAGCCGGTCAAACTGGAAATCGGTGTACGCGCCGACGCACTGATCGAGGATTATGAGGTCAACTATTTCACGCAGATCATGGAACAGGCCAATAACGTAGACCTTTCTTTCATGATCTTCCCCGCGAACGCTGATGACGCCAAGACCAAGCTCACGATGATGGTTTCCTCCAACTCCAAGCTGCCGGACATCCTCGTGATGGAAGGTCTGGATGATACCACTGTTTTCCAGTATGGTTCCAAGGGCGTATTCCTGCCCCTTGAAGACTATATCAACGATCCGTCGATGGCCGTGAATATGCACGCAAATATCGATGATGAGATGAGAGAGTTCATCGTCGCGAACTCGAAGTCTCCTGACGGACACGTGTACGCTCTGACCGGATATGCGCCCTGGACCTGGAACGCCGGTGCCTACCGTATGTGGGTAAATGAGAACTGGCTCGAGAATCTGGGACTTGACACGCCGACGACGACGGACGAACTGTATGATGTTCTGACGCACTTCGTGAATGACGATCCCAACGGCAACGGTATCAAGGATGAGGTCGGTCTTGTCGGTTCCAAGGACGGCTGGGCCACCGATGTCATTCCCTTCATCATGAATGCCTTTGTCAATGCCAACCCGAACAAGAGCTACCTGTATGTGGAAGACGGCACCATCAAGGCCGCTTATACTCAGGACGCATGGCGTGCCGGTCTTGAATACATGAACATGCTGGTCAATGATGGACTGCTTTCTCCCCTTTCCTTCACGCAGGACACTAATCAGCTGAAGGCGCTTGTGCAGGTAGAAGGCGGCATGGCGGGCTTTGTACCCTCCGGCAGCTACAGCGTATTCTCTGCCGGCACCGCGCTGGAATACGATGAGATGACTCTGCTTTCTCCTCTTACCGGCCCCGACGGCTATTGCAGCGTGACCTATAACCCCGAGATCCCCGTTAAGTGCTTCTACATAACCAGGGATTGCGCGGATGTTGAAAAGGCGTTTGCCATCGGCGATTGGTTCTATACAAGAGAAGCTTCCATGACTTCCCGCTTTGGCGAAAAGGGTGTCGAATGGAGCGATGATCCCGAAGCATGCGCCGACTGGGCCAACCGTTTTGAGGGCATGGAGGGCATGGACGTCGTAACCACGTTCTATACGATGGATCCTACCTTCTGGGGCAATCTGCAGAACAAAAACTGGACTGACCACAACCCGAAATACCGTGATGAGCAGGAAATGATGGGTGAAGGCAGTATTCTGCGTGCGAATATCCCCGCCGAGGGCGAACCCCTGACGCAGGCCCCCGACTTTAACCCCATGTTCTTCGCCAACTACAAGCCGCACTTCCCCACCGAGTACATTTCCCAGCTGGCCTACACTGAGGATGAAGCCGAGAAGATTGCTGTACCCAGCACCGATATCTGGAACTATGTCAACGAAATGAACGCGGCATTTATCACCGGTGTTATCGAAATCAACGACGCTGAGTGGGAAAACTTCCTGGCGGAGCTGGATACGATGGGCCTGGAGGATTATCTGGCTGTAGTGCAGGACGCCTACGACAGACTCAAGTAATCGTCTTGAATAGAACGGGCGGGGTATCTCCGCCCGTTTTTCATCTATCAAGGAGGTTGAGTATCATGACATCCGATCATGCAAGGAGCGCGAAAAGCAACAGATGGGCGCGTTTCCAAAAAGATTATCTTTCAAGATGGCAATTGTATCTGTTCCTGCTGCCGCCGGTAGCTTATATCATTCTATTTGCGTATGTTCCCATGACAGGCATTCAAATTGCCTTTAAGAAATTCGATTTCGTGTATGGCATCTGGGGCAGCCCGTGGAGTGGTCTGTCCAATTTCATCCGCTTTTTCGGTGCTCATAACTTCACGCAGATTTTGTGGAATACAATCTCTCTGTCTTTTTACGGATTGATCGCGGGCTTCCCGCTACCTATTCTTCTGGCGCTGATTTTGAATTCATTTCCGAGCCAGCGATATAAAAAGCTGGTGCAGACGGTTTCTTATATGCCGCATTTCATCTCCACGGTGGTAGTCGTAGGTATGCTGTCGCAGATATTCAACCCGCGGACCGGCGCCATCGGTTCTATTTCCCAAACGGTATTCGGTCGGGTTTTTTCCGTTGACCTTATGGCAAAACCGGAATCATTCCCGCATATGTATGTGTGGTCGGGTGTCTGGCAGGGCATCGGCTGGGGCAGTATTCTATATATAGCCGCCCTCGCCGGAGTTGATCCCGAACTGCATGAAGCCGCGGAAATTGACGGCGCAAACCGCTGGCAGCGCGTTCTGTCCATAGACCTACCCTGCATACTGCCCACAGCGACCATAATGCTCATTTTGAACGCGGGACAGATCATGAACGTTGGCTTTGAGAAGGTATATCTGATGCAGAACAGTCTCAATGTCTCAACGAGCGAAGTTATTTCCACCTATGTATATAAAGTAGGTATGCAGATCGGAGGCGGCGACTTTTCCTTTGCCACTGCCATCGGCTTGTTCAACTCCCTCATCAATTTCACGCTGCTCATCACCGTCAACATGATCACAAAACGCTTGAATCAATCGAGTCTGTGGTAAGGGAAGAAGGCGAAGCAAAATGACGAAACACAGAATACGAAACTGCAGGGCCGATGTGGTCTATTACAGCATATCAGGGGTTCTTCTCACTATATTGCTGATTCTGGTGGCATATCCTCTGATTTACGTGTTATCCGCTTCTTTTTCTTCCGGAAACGCGGTATCCAGCGGAAAAGTAGTGCTTCTGCCCGTGGAGTTCAGCTTAACGGGTTACGAAACCGTATTCAATAAGAGCGACATCTGGCTTGCTTACGGCAACACGCTCAAATATACTCTTGCGGGAACATTGATTAACGTATCCATGGCAATGCTCGGCGCATATCCGCTTTCACGGCCGGACCTGAAGGGAAGAAACGTAATCATGCTGCTTTTTACCTTCACGATGTTCTTTGGCGGCGGTATGATCCCATTCTACATTCTGCTTACCCAGCTGAACCTCATAGACACGTTCTGGGTCATGGTTATACCGGGCGCGCTGTCGGTATATAATATGATCATCGCCCGGACATATCTCCAGTCGAATATCCCGCTTGAATTGCTCGAAGCGGCGAGCATTGACGGCTGCAGTGACGCGCGGTATTTCTTTACCATTGTTTTGCCGCTGTCCAAAGCGATTTTAGCCGTTCTGGCTCTTTATTCCGCGGTAGGTCACTGGAACGCGTATTTCAGCGCCATGATGTATCTGAACACCCGTTCGAAGCTGCCGCTGCAGATCATTCTGCGCGAGATTTTGCTGATGAGTCAGATCGATTACAGCACGGTAAGCGATCCCGAACTGCTGCTCAAGATGGGAAATATCGGCGACGTGCTGAAATACGCGTTGATTGTGGTATCGACAGTGCCTATCCTGTGCGCCTATCCTTTTGTTCAGAAGTATTTCATCAAGGGTGTCATGATCGGCTCGCTCAAGGGATAAATCGCGATTAATGAATGATGCGAGGTGTCGGGTATGAATAGTTTGTCTATAGATTTTCCCCTTGGCGTTGCCTCGGCGGCCTATCAGATTGAGGGAGCGTGGAACGCGGACGGTAAAGGCGAGTCGATCTGGGACCGTTGGACGCATTCATCTGGGCATAACCGCGTCCGTAGAGGTGCCGGCCGGCCATGATATCAAAAACTTAGTCATTCTCCGGTGATCTGTCGGCAAATGATACATACAGGCCATTTGACGGAATTACTTACTTCGCCAGAAAGGAGCATTGTCATGAACGGGAATCATTGGATATCCATACCGGCGCAGGATGTCATCTATCGTGTCCGGCACCGCATCATGGAAGGCGGATGTCAGGTTGAACATGGTCCGCTCATCATGCATTGCCCCGCGTTTGAAATGCAGAAATATCCCGTAACCAACGAGGATTACGTGACGTTTATCGAAGAGACCGGCTATCACGCGGAGGGGAATTTCTTAAACCATTTGAAAAACGCGGCATCCTTTCGCGCGGCCATTCGCGGCCGGGAGAAGCAGCCGGTGGTATATGTCAGCATGGATGACGCGCGCGCCTATGCCGAATACATGGGTGCCGCGCTGCCGACGGAACTGATGTGGTATGTGGCGGCGGGCGGAGCGTCGGGTCTGAACTGGCCCTGGGGCGACCGGTTTGATCCCGCAAGGACCAACGACGAGAATGGCGTTTTGTGCAACGTGGACGCCCATCCGCTCGGTGCCAGCCCGTATGGCATCATGGATATGGTCGGCAACTGCTGGGAGTGGGTCGGAAGTGAAGTGGACGACGGTCAGCATCTGTTTGCCATCCTGCGCGGAGGCAGCTGCTATCGGGCGCCGCATTTCTGGCACATGCAGGGAGGCCCGCATCCCATTGAAAGCCATATGAAGATGCCGCTGTTAGGCGGTAATCTGAACCGTTCCGCGATGGTGGGATTCCGGCTGGCAAGGGAGGTGCAAACGAAATGACGTATGCTGTTGAATACCGCGGCCTGAAAATGGCAATCGACGGTACGAACCTGACGATCTCGCTGGACGGAAACAATCTCACGGAAAACGCGCCGTTATTTATGCTTGCCTGTGAAGACACCGGTGAAACGGCGCAAAAGCTCTGGAAGCTCGAGTCGTCGGCGCAAAACGATGACCTGCTGAGTTTGACCTATGCATGCGGGCGGATAAGTGCCCGCGTCGATCTGCTCAAGCTTGACGCGGGCATCCGCATGAGCTATACGCTAAGTGCGCATTGGGACGAGGCGCCTGCCTGCGTGTGGATGTGGCTCCCCTGGCTTCAGCAAATGCGTCTGGGCGACGCTGTTATGAGATATCCGGCCAATCCGGTACCGAAATCCGACGGCACCGGCGTCATGCAGACCCACCCGGCGTTTGCGCTGCCGTTCTTTCTGGCAGATGAAAGCGGACGGGGGATCAGCGTTCGATTTGATGAAGCGGCGGGCGGTCTCACATGGGATCAGCTGAGAAACCAGGATATGAACCGAATCGACAGCCGGCATGCTCTGGAAAACAAAAGGATGCTGCTTCGGCTGCACGAGATACCCGAACTGGTCTGCGAGGCGTTGATTACGCCGCTGACAGACGGCTGGTGTGAAGCTTTCGAGAACCTGCGTGAAAACACGCGGCGAAACATGGACCTGACTCAGTACGGGAGAGAGGATCTGAAGTGGATTGATGAAGCCCCGCTCCAGCACTTCACCTATGCCTACGGGAAGGAAGCATTCCGCTACGGAGACGGTCTCCGAGAAGGTTACTTTGATGCAGAGCGGCTGCTGGACGCCGGAAACGAATTCGGCGGTTATGATTCATTGATATTATGGCATCAATATCCGCGCCTTGGATTAGATGACCGCAGCCAATGGGATTTTTTCGACGATTTTCCGGGAGGACTTTCGGCGCTTGCGGAATTTGTGAAGCATGCTCATGCCCGGGGAACGAAAGTAATCCTTCCGTTCAAACCGTGGGACCGTTCACCGGATGATACGGATAAGGATACAACGAACGCGATCTGCAGGATCATCGCCGAAACGGATGCCGACGGGATCTTCTTTGATACGATGAATACGGTTCCTGCGGCCTTCCGCGACGCGGTAGACGCCGTCAAACCCGGGGTCGTGTTCATAGACGAGGGTGAACCGCAGGATCGCAGGAGTATCGAGAAAGTCACATCCTCCTGGGATCAGTACTGGCATTCCATGGCCATGCCGGAAAGCAACCTGCTCCGCTTCCTTTTTCCGGAGCACAGGCGTCACGCCATTTCCCGGTGGCATATCGGGAAACAGAAGGACACGGACATTCAACGCGCGGTTTTTCAGGGAAACGGCATGGTGATCTGGCAGGATATCTTCGGCGAATGGCTTCCGTATACTTCCGCGCAAAAGTCTCAGATACATTTCTGGAAAGACCTCTATTCGGAATATGCGGATGTTTTCCGTTCGGCGCACTGCGTTCCTTTGATTCCGGCTCGGCAGGATGGGATTTATGTAAATGTCTTTCCCGGTACCGAAAAAGGGATCCTCACCATATATAACGATACCGGAAAGGCAATCGAGGGTCCGCTGGTTTCCATGCGGCAGCTGCCGCGATCCATGAGAGCATATACCCGGGCGGAAGACCGTTTCGCGAATATGCCTTTCCACATAGAATCGGGAGAACTGATGGGATGTATTGCGCCGGGCATATGCAGCGTGGTTGTGCTTTTGGAAAAGCGTTGACACTGCAAGACGATAATGAAGGGAGTGACGGTATGAAGCAGGCCAAAATCCTGATAGTCGGCAGCTACCTGGCGGGCTTGACGATGAGAATGGATGAATTTCCCATAGCGGGACAGACCCTGATCGGATATCAGTATCAGGCAATGCACGGAGGCAAGGGCTCGAACCAGGCGGTAGCGTGCGCGCGTTTGGGTGCACAAGCGGCTTTTGCCGGCTGTGTGGGCGATGATATGTTCGGCAGAAAAGCCATTGAACTGTTCGAAGCGGAGGGCGTTGACCATACTTACACGCAAGTGCGGAAAGACGCATCCACCGGAGTCGGCTTTATTCTGGTCAATAAACACGGCGAGAACATGATCACGCTGGATACAGCCGCCTGCCAAACTATGAACGCAGCGTTTGCGGATGGCTTGAAAGACGTCATTCAAAATTATGACATTGTGCTGGCGCAGCAGGAAATCCCCATGGAAGCGGTACTTGAGACCGCGATTCTTACGAAACAGGCGGGAAAGACGTTCATTCTGAATCCTGCCCCCTATCGTGCGCTGCCCGATGAGATCTTCCGTCTGATCGATGTGCTTGTGCCAAATGAAGGCGAGGCGCGGCAGATCGCCGGTCTGGAATCCGGAGATGATTCCGTGAGCGCAAAGAAGATCGCGGAGGCCATCCGGGAAAAAGGCGTTGCAAACGTCGTCATAACGCTTGGAGCAAAGGGTGTTTACTACCTTACAGCCGACAACAGCGGATACGCTGAAGTACGCAGGGTTGACGCGGTGGATACGACCGGCGCGGGCGATACCTTTACCGCGGCATTGGCGGTATCGCTGGGAGAAGGAAACGATATGCAAAGCGCGGTGGCCTTCGCGCAGTACGCAGCTTCCATCACCGTATGCGGCTACGGAGTGATCGAAAGCTTACCCTACAGGCATCAGATACCGTAAACGGCATACTGTATCAAGGAGGCATATATGGCTGTAACATCCAGAGAAAGAATTCTTGCGGCGATTCATCATGAAGAAACCGATCGCCTTCCCATCGATCTGGGCTCATCCAGATCCACGGGAATAAACGCGATTGCCTACACGAAACTCAGGGAATATCTCGGCGATAAAAATGACACGGTGATGTTCGATGTAAAGCAATGTCTGGCGATTCCGGACGAGGAGATCATGCAGCGGCTGGGCGTAGATGTGGTGATACTGCCCCGGCTTGTGCCTTCCGTCGGGGTGAGAATCGATGAGTATAAACGCGGTATGCTGCCGCGCGACGCGGGCGAATGCCTGCTGGCAAAGGCGTTTGAACCCAGGAAGTTAAAAAACGGTTCTCTCGGTTTGTATAATAAGGATGGTCAATTGATTGCCGTACGCCCCAAAGACGGTTTGTATTTCGATGAATGCTTTCATCCGCTGGCAGATGCCGAGACCGAAGCGGATATTGACCGCCGTCTCACACTGCCCGCGATCTCCGACGAGGAAATGCGCTGGCAGCACGACAAAGCGAAGGCGATTTTCGAGCACACAGAGTACGCAATATCCGGTGCGACCAGCACAAGTCTTTTTGAAAAGGGCTTGAAGGACTGGGGATATGAGAATTTCCTCTGTAATCTGCTCGCCGAGCCGGAACTGGTGGAATACTATCTTGACAAACTGACAGACGCGTATATCATTATGATGGAACGCTATCTGGACGCGGTGGGTGATTTTGTTCAGATCGTTCAGAATAACGATGATTTCGGTTCCCAGCAGGGAATGCTGATTGCGCCGGAATTGTATCGTAAGCTGTTCAAGCCAAGGCACGCGAGGATCAACGAAGCAATCAAACGGAAATGTCCGAATGTCCATATTTCGCTTCACTGCTGCGGCAGTATCTATCCGATCATCGGCGATATTATCGAATCGGGATATGATATTCTGAATCCGCTCCAGAAGGAATGCGCAAATATGGATCCCGCAAAAATCAAGCGCGAGTTCGGGAAAAAGGTAACAATCTGGGGCGGTGCTCTGAGTACGCAAACCACTATGACGCACGGAACGATAGACGATATCATCAACGAAGCGAAAGAAATGATTCGGATATATGCGCCCGGCGGTGGATTTGTTTTCTCGCAGATTCACAATATTCAGGCCGATATCTCTCCCGAAAAAATCCTCGCGTTTTTTGACACCGCTCTGAACTGCAGAAGGCCGGGCTTCGGCATCTGACTTACTTCAGCTTAATGGTTTTGGCCGGACGGTACTCCGTTCCAGTACATGAGAACCCGTTCATTCGGATGATCTGAGGAGATGAATTATGTGAAGCGTCGCGAACCGGATTTCGAGAACATGCGCAAAGTACTGAAGGGCGAGGTGCCCGCGCGGCCGGTATTGTTTGAGCTGTTTATGAACATGGATCTCTACAAGACGGTCAATGGCGGAACGCCCGAGGGAGACGATTTACTGAGCTACTGGAAGTTTGTGATGAATGCGTATATAAAACTGGGCTATGACTATTTTACCATGCAGCTCGGTTTTGGTTTTCCCAATCGGAGTCACAAACAGGAAAATCTAAAAACCATCTCCCTCAACGACAGTGTAATGATCGACAGCTGGGAAAGCTTTGAAAAATACCCCTGGCCGGATTCTGACAAGTCGGATTATTCGATACTTGACAGCATCGGTCCATACCTTCCCGACGGTATGCAGATGATGGTTATGGGCCCGGGCGGTGTAATAGAAAACGTTATTTCACTGGTGGGCTATGACAATCTGTGCTATATGACATATGAGGATCCGGAGCTATTACAGGCGATATTTGACGGTGTGGGATCACGGATGGTGCGTTACTATCAAAATGTGCTGCAGCATCGAAACATCGGATTGATTTGCAGCAATGATGACTGGGGCTTCAACACGCAGACGTTCCTTTCACCGGCAGACATGCGTAAATATGTGTTCCCCTGGCATAAGAAAATTGTCGAGGCAGCGCATGGCGCGGGCAAGCCGGTCATGCTGCATTCCTGCGGCAATTTACGCGAGGTCATGGAAGATGTCGTCGGGGACATGAAATATGATGCCAAGCATTCCTTTGAGGATGTAATCATGCCCATTGAGGATTTCTACGAGAAGTGGCACAGCCGTATCGCGCTGCTCGGCGGAATCGATATGAACTACATCTGCACAAAATCTGTGGAAGAAGTCAAGTCTCGCACGTCTGCCATGCTTGAACGCACCGCATCACGTGGCGGGTGGGCGGTAGGTACCGGCAACAGTATCCCCGCCTATGTACCACTGCGGCAGTTTTTAGGCATGATTGAGGCGGCAATCGGCTATAATCCGATGGAATAGCTTCGGAGGTCTTTGTCTTATCAATCGGGTGCGCAACAATGAAAAGCATTTATTTTAGGAGGTCAGTTTATGGCAAATATGAACGAAATTATCACCGCAGTCAAGGACGGAAGAAAGAAGATCGTTGAACAGCTCGTTAAGGACGCGCTCGCGGAAGGCGTTTCCGCAGAGACCATTCTGAACGAAGGCCTGATCGTCGGCATGACCGAACTGGGCGAAATGTTCAAGACCGGCGAAGTCTATGTTCCCGAGATTCTGGTCGCCGCCCGCGCCATGAAGGCCGGCACCACGATCCTCAAGCCCCTGCTCGTTGACGCCAACGTCCAGTCTCTGGGCACCGTCGCCATCGGCACCGTCAAGGGCGACCTGCACGACATCGGCAAGAACCTGGTCGGCATGATGCTCGAAGGCAACGGCTTCACCGTAGTAGACCTCGGCGAAGACGTGGATCCCGAGAAATTCGTTGAGGCAGTCAGAAACGGCGCGCAGGCAATCGGCATGTCCGCTCTGCTCACCACCACCATGCCCAACATGCAGGTCACCATTCAGGCACTCAAGGACGCGGGTCTGCGCGACAAGGTAAAGGTGCTGGTCGGCGGCGCTCCCATCACGCAGGAGTTCGCGGATCAAATCGGCGCGGATGGATACTCCACCGATGCCGCTTCCGCTGCCGGACTTGCAAAGCAGCTCATCGCCGGTGAATAAGCAGTATTGAGGTACGTAAAGATATGACCTTCCCTCTGCCGGGCGGTCTCGTGACTTTCACCCGTTAGAACGTGCGTTTGCCGGGCGCACTATGAAAAGAGACAGCCCATAATGGACTGTCTCTTAAGAGTGGAGCATAGGGGATTCGAACCCCTGACCTCAACGATGCGAACGTTGCGCGCTGACGATGTCACCGTACTTGCGCCCATGTTTTGTTCGCTTTTGGGACTTCAGGAGGCCTCGGTGGCGAGGCCTTCGAAGTCCTCGGGTGTTACATAGAAGTGGATATCGATGTTGTAATCTCTGTCCACCGTGATTTTGTCGATCAATCGGGCGAGTATCATCTTGCGGG